>NZ_JAUTYR010000101.1:0-764 GCF_041946035.1 Pseudomonas sp. AMR01 | reverse complement strand
TGCATTTTCTCAGAATGTAGGTTCAGGTGTTCAGTTCCAAGTTCGACAGTGATTCTTTAGACATGCTATTCTACATCCTCTGTTGTGGTGAGTCCTCATGTTTCGAGGATGTGATGTCTGATGTTAGTTTCACAGAATTGTTTACATTTGATAACTGAGTATGAGTCAGTTGGGGCATGTCTCAATGGCTCGCTGGTTTTATTGATTTTCTTAGATGCTTGTCAGACTAGTATAGATGTTGGGAGTTGACTAATAAGTCGTATTTTGTTATCTTTCTGAAATTCTTTTATTCTTGGATGATGATTACTCTGTTGATATTTGAGGGTTATTTATGGAAACCCCATTGATTTGTGTTGAACTGAATGAAAATGGCTCAAAGGGTTAGCTTGGGGCTACTCGTAGCCTCAAGCACCGTGTGACGCTCCGGGACCTATTATTTTGGGGCATTACAAACTTGGTATCAGAGGCTAAGGTTTAATAGAGTCCTAGGAAGTCTAAAAGCCATATCAAGTAGAGTCTCTTTTAAGGACGTGTAGTGTTCCACACTTATAAGGAGGAGGCTACAAGGTATTTATGAATATTTTCCTTTCTTGTTATCTATTTTAGGTTGTAGAGTTTGGTGTTATGAAACTTCTCTAACTCCTGGCTGACTCGCATTTCATATCATGCCTCCCTGAAGATCTGATAGTCGTAGAACTCTGCTGGAAACTCTATCCCACTTGAGGAAGATGTAGAGGGGACCTATCCTATTTATAGAGTATAGA
>NZ_JAUTYR010000100.1:0-773 GCF_041946035.1 Pseudomonas sp. AMR01 | reverse complement strand
GATGTAGCGCTTGCCGTCCACATCCCACAATTCGGCATTTTCCGCACGTTCTGCATAAATACCGCGGGTGCCCACACCACTGGCGACCGCTGCCGTGCGCCGTGTTTTTAATTCCTCGCTGCGTGACATCGTCAGCCCTCCTGAATAGCGAATATTGATCATCAATAGCTCATTATTTTGAACACTCCAATGCTTTTATCTCATTCTTAGATGCGGTAGCTTTCGACAGATATCATCAGTGAGAACAGCATATGACAGGTTTCGACGTGGGGGCTCGCCTTCGTGAACTTCGCATGAATCAAGGGCTTTCGCAGCGCAAACTTGCCGAAGCGGCAGATGTTCCCCATGGTCAAATCTCCATGGTCGAAACGAATAAGAGCAGTCCCTCCGTCGCCACGCTGCGCAAGATTCTGGGCGGCTTGGACATTTCGATGTCTGAGTTTTTTGAGCCTGAGGCCGCGCCGAGCAATGCGCCCTTCTTTACCCCTGATGAATTCAAAGACCTCACCTCACGCATCTACTCCGAAAATGGGGAACCCGTAGGGCAGATGGCGCTGAAGCAGGTCGGCAATGCGCGGGAACATGGGCTGCAAATCATGCATGAAACCTATGAACCGGGCGCAGATACGGGCGAAGAAATGCTCTGCCACCCTGCAAGCGAGGGGGGCATCGTGATTGCGGGTGAGCTTGAAGTGACTGTTGGCGACAACGCGCGGATTTTGAAGGCGGGAGATGCCTATCTGTTCAACTCGCGCGAGCCGCATCGCTTTCGC
>NZ_JAUTYR010000018.1:0-91671 GCF_041946035.1 Pseudomonas sp. AMR01 | reverse complement strand
CTGGATCAGGCCGTTGGGATGGTATTGCAACGCATAGGTCTCGCCGACCTCGTTCTCGATCTCGGTCAGCAACAACCTCGCGTTGTCGTAGCGATACTTAACCTGGCTGCCGTCGGCATTGATGCGACGACTGATCAGGTGCAGCCCATCTGCATAGTCGTAGCGAGTAATGCGGCCCAGTTCATCACATTCAGCGGTGATTTTTCCGTAGGGGTTGTAGCTGTATTCCCGCGATACGCCGCCTGGCTGGGTGAGTTTCAGTAAACGTCCTACAGCATCCCAGCGGTATAGCGTGAGCTCCCCGCGCTCGTCTTCGCGAGTCACCTGCCGGCCCAGATCGTCGTACCGATAACGCCGTTCACAGCCGTTCGGTAGTTGTTCCTTGATGAGCTGGCCGCGCTCATTCCAGATCAGGCGGTAGCAGCTGTGATCCGGGAGAAATACAGCCGTCAGTAACCCATGTTTGTTGTAGCTGTAATCCGTGACGCTGCCGTCGGGATCAGTCTTGCGCGTGATATCGCCCTGATCATTGCGCTCGTACTTCCAGATCGCTTCGCCACGCCTTACGACTCGTACGAAACCGTTGTCATGCTCGTAAGACGTCGGCTCGTCCTCACCGGGAAACAACGCCACCAAGCGTCCGGCTTCGTCGTATTGATACGCCGTCACCGTCCCCAGCGGATCCTGCTCAACCGTCAGTCGGCCTTTGTCGTCATAGGATTTGAGGTGCTGCGCGCCATCGGGATCAACACGCTGCACCAACCGCGCACGTTGATCGTGCACGTACACTTCCTGGCTACCATCGGCGTTGTGAACCGTGACACTGCCGTTGTCATCCCAGGCATACCGCGTATCCATCTGCGAAAAACTGGCCCAGTGCCGAACACACCGCGCCGCCTTGCCAGAGCGTTCCCACTCCCAAAAGAAACTCGCCCCACCGGCCAACTGGCGTTCAAGAATGACGTGCTGCTCGTCGTACCGATAAACCTCACTTTCGCCTACGGCATTGGTCGCCGAAGCCAGTCGTCCAGCATCGTCATAGCTGTAGGAAACAACGTTCTGCTCAGTAACCCAAACAAACGGTCCCGATCCTTCTGCCCGATGAACCTGATAGTCCACCGCAACAATATGGCCATGCTCATAGCGCAAAAGCAGCGAACGACCCACGCCGTTATCGAGCCGCTCAACCCGTCCCAAAAGATCGCGGGAAACACGCAGTCGGTTGTCATACGCATCACTGATCGCTGTCAGCGAACCATCGCGAAAGTGGTAGAACCGCGAGTCTTGAGCCAGCACCAACTCATCAGGCAACGAACCCAAATAAATCGCAGCTTCAGCGAGACTGTTGGTGATTGCAGGCCGGGAAACAGTAGGAAGCGGAAACTCAGTCGAACGATTCTCGTGGTCCGTCCAAACCACTCGATCACCCACCACCGCCAACCGCTGGGCCAGCGAATGACTCCAGCCAAACCCCAACCCGCAGTCCACCTCCACCGCACTGGTGCGATATAACCGCGTCCACTCAAACGGCAAAATCCCGTCCAGCGTTCCGTCGGTCAGTGTCAGCAATTCCTCGCCGGTCACCATCGACACCGGGCAACCATTGGTAGCGGTCTTATCCGCAGAAGCCGCCGCATCTCCGTTCTGGTTCTTCCCCGACGAGGGCACATCGTCGACATGTTCTTGCCTGACCAGCACCGTCCGCTGTGTCTTGCCACGAACCGCCGGCACCGGGTTCGAAACCACCTGATCCCCAGCCTTCAACGACGCAGCCGGAATCGTTTTGATCGTCGTCGCCTTACTGCCGAGCAACAACGGCTTGGCCGTTTCGGTATGTGCATCCAGCTTTGGCCCCGCAAGCTGATCGGCCAGTACCTCCAGCCACTTGCGCACTCGCCCGGACTTGATATGCCCCAGCACCTGCACGCCCAGGCGAATTTTCACTCCCATGCCCCGTGTCGCCCGGACCAGCAATAGGCTGATCAAGACCTCACCGGTGATTTCCCCGAGCAGTTCAAACATTTCTGGCGGCGGCAGCATGCGTATCCGGCCGACAATTGCAGCAAGGTAGATAAACAGCAGTGGCTCATCGCTGAGCACAAGCAGACCCTGCGCAATCGCGTCGCTACCGAGCTTCAGCAGTTCGTCGAGTTCGCCCTGGGAGATGTACTGGAGCAATCTCTCGCTGTTGGGTTTGATGTTCCCCAGAAGGTCAACCAGTTGCGTGATGTTGTCCCAAAGGTTAAACAGCGCCTGAATCATCCCGGCTGAAAACGCAGCGCCCTGCATAAGTCTGCGTTCGAGAGGTTTAGCTTTTGAATAGTCGTCCCATTGGCCTTTGCAGGTCGTAGCCCACTCCTCACGCAGGCGAACTTCCAGCCCGGCAATCACCGACTGATAAGACGCATACAGCGCCTTGACGTGATCCCTGGAAACGTTGGGATAGAAGGTGATTTGGTAGCGTTGGTCGCGGGTGCATTCCTTCACTTCAAGAATGCCCCTCGGACCGATGGTGTGATGAATCGGCGCCCCGGTTGGGGTGCCATCCATGGCGATGGCTTGGAGCATTACCGGCGTATTGCCGATGGGCACGAACTGCGTGCTTTCAAACATATGCACCAGGGTCAGCGAGCCCTGGGCGTTGCACTTGGCAACGGTAGCGCTTGGCGCGTTGGAGGAAGCCGGCGTCACGAGCGCGACCTCATCCCCAACCTTGAACACTTGCTCGACTTCCAGTGCCGAGCCAGTCCAGAAACTCTCGGCCCAATCGTCGAAGGTGTTCAGGCACTCCCTGAAATCACGAAAGACACTTTCAATGTCTGGCGCTTCGGAGTTCATGGGGGTCAAGACGAACGTGCCGATGACCGGCATCAAAAGTCAGCCCTACCGGGCAAAGTGATAACTGAGAAGTACATCGGCGTTCCCTCGCACTGATTGATCAGGCGAGAGACTTTGGAGGGGTTCGTCAGGAAAAGAAGTCGGCGCTATTCGCCAGAAGGGGTAGGGCGTTTCGCCAAAACCCTCGGTAAATCGAGGGCTTTGGGTAGGCGTTGGATTACAGGGTAAGAAGCCTTACAACTTCAACTGCCCAATCGCCTTGCTCAACTCTCCAGCCAACGTCGCCAGTTCATTGCTGGTGGTCGCCGAGCCCACGGTTTGCTGCACCGTGTTCTCGGTCACATCACGAATGCTCACCACCGCGCGGTTCATCTCTTCGGCGACATGGCTTTGCTGTTCGGCGGCGACGGCGATTTGCGTATTGCTTTCACGCATTTGGGCCACGGCGCCGGTGATTTCGGCGAGGGCGGCGCCGGCTTCCTGGGCTTGTTTCACGCAGTCGTCGGCCTTGAAGGAGCTTTCCTGCATGAAGTCCACCGCGTCGCGGGTGCCGGCTTGCAACGCGGTGACCATCCGGGTGATTTCGTCGGTGGAGCTTTGTACGCGTTTGGCGAGGTTGCGCACTTCGTCGGCGACTACCGCAAAACCACGGCCCATTTCCCCGGCGCGGGCGGCTTCGATGGCGGCGTTGAGGGCGAGCAGGTTGGTCTGTTCGGCGATGCTGTGGATCACGCCGACGACGCTGTTGATTTTCTGGCTGTCTTCGGCGAGTTTCTGGATCATTTCGGCGGTTTGCTGCACGCCGGTGGACAACCCGGCGATCGAGCGTTGCACGCGGGTTACCACTTCCTGGCCGCTGCCGGCGAGGGTATCGGCGGTCTGGGACAGGTCGCGGGTGGCGCCGGCGTGTTGCGCGATGTGGTGGACGGTGGCGGTCATTTCGTTGATCGCGGTGGCGGCCTGGTCGGTCTCGCTCTGCTGGCCGAGCATGCCGTGCTGCACTTCGTTCATGCTGCTGGCCAGGCGCGCGGCGCCCTCATCCAACTGTTTGGCGGTGTGTGCGACGGTGTTGACCACGCGCTGGTAGCCGGCTTGCATGGCGTTGAACGCGCTGGCCATCTGGCCCACTTCGTCCTTGCAGGCCAGTGGCACGCGGGCCGACAGGTCGCCGGTTTTTTCCACGTGCAGCATCACGTCCTTGAGGGTGTTGAGTTGGCTGAGCAGAAAGCGGATCAGCAATTGCGAGGCGCCCAGCATCGCCAGCATCAGAATCAGCACCGCCACGGCATAATTGGCAAAGCGCTCGCCAAACACCTGGCTCACGCTGCGCCCGTAGGCCAGCACAGCGATGTGTTGGCCGTCAGCCCGGGCGATCACCTCGGCACCGATGAGTGGGTTGTCACCCAACAGGGGCCTGTGATTGAGTTCGACCCAGCCGCTGGCTGTGCTCAAGGCTGACAGATCATGACTTTCAAGCTGTGGGATTTGGCCGCGTGCGAACGTCAGCCATTGCTCGCTCTTTGGCAATGCTGTGTCAGCAGGCCAAGCGCTGAGCAATCGCCCCTGCGCTTGTGCCGAGGCCTGCGATGCCTCGTTGCGCGCTTGTTGTTCGAGCTGCACGGCGTACAGCACCAGCAACAGCGTGGTGATGAAGGCGACCGCGTTGACAGCCCAGAATTTGTATTTCAACGAGATATTGCTAAGCCAGGCACCCATGGAAGGTTTTCTCTGATAGCGGAAACAGCATTGGCAAGGTGCCATTATTGTGCCGCTACTCAGGAAGCCAGTTTTGACATGGGTCAATGCGCCGCATCAATCCACGTGGGGTAACCCAAAAAAGGTGCGGGCGCAGGCGGTGCTGTGTTCAGCCAGGTCTTCTACGGATTCGTTGCGGTGTAGGGCAACTTCGCGCAGCACTTCCGGCAGATAGGCCGGTTCATTGCGGCCATTTTTCGGCTTGGGGCGCAGGGTGCGTGGCAGCAGGTAGGGCGCATCACTCTCCAGCATCAGACGGCCCCGAGGGATTTCGCTTACCAGCGGATGCAGGTGCGTCCCACGACGTTCGTCGCAGATCCAGCCGGTGATGCCGATGTGCAGGTCCAGGTCGAGGTAGCTGAACAGCGCGTGTTGCTCGCCGGTGAAGCAATGCACCACGGCGGCGGTCAGGTGGTCGCGGTAGCCTTTGAGAATGTCCAACAGGCGCTGGTTGGCGTCGCGCTCATGCAGGAACACCGGCAATTTGAGTTCAACGGCCAGGGCCAAGTGTTCTTCGAGGACCTTCTCTTGTTGTGGGCGCGGGGAAAAATCCCGGTTGAAATCCAGCCCGCATTCGCCCACCGCACGCACGCGGCTTTCAGTGAGCAAACCGCGCAACCGCTTGGCGCTGTCACCGTTCCAATCGCTGGCGGAGTGGGGGTGAATGCCGGCGGTGCTGAACAGGCGTTGGCCGCTTTCATCGAGTTTTACGCACAGTTCCAGGGCCTGTTCGCTGCCCTCGACACTGGTGCCGGTGAGCACCAATTGTTGCACGCCGGCAGCGTAGGCACGGTCGAGAACGGCGTGGTGCCTCTCGTCGAAACTGGGGTTGGTCAGGTTGACGCCGATATCAATGAGTTGCATGGTGCTAGCTCCGCCTACGGTCGGAAAGCATATCAGAGCTGTAGATGTATAAGAAAAACTAAGAACTACACCGAGTTATAGCTGTCTTTGAACGTCGCAAGTGACATTGTGGTGAGCCGTTCGCCTTCCACCCTGCCGCCGTTGCACGCAAAGCCTGCGCATAAAGCGCTCTGTTTCTGACCCCCAGTACCGCGTCTTTCGCGACGGCGCTGGCCAGTATCCTTTCCGGAGAGCGGATGATCCGACCCTCGGCGTTGCTTGTGTTGTGCCTGACGTTACTGCTGCCCATGGCGGCGGTTGCACGTTTGGACGGGCCGCTGGAAGTGACCAAGCCCGGCAAAGTGCGTGACCTGGCGCAGATTCGCTCCAGCCGCACCCTGCGCGTGCTGGTCAACCAGAGCCGAAACAGTTCCGGTGAAGTCCAGGGCCAGGCCATCGGAGTCGAATACCATCGCCTGCGCGCCTTCGAGCAATACCTGAACGGCCACGCCCGCGATGGTGGGGAAATTACCCTCAAGATCATTCCCAAAGCCAAGGACCAACTGCTCGGCGCGCTGGCCCGTGGCGAGGGCGACCTGGTGGCGCCCGGTGAATTGCTGGATGTGAAGGCCGCGCACAAAATCAGCACCAGCGACCCGATTGCCAGCGATGTGCCGTTATGGCTGGTCGGCGTCAAGGGTGAGCGACGCTTTACCAAGCTGGAGCAACTGTCTGGGCGCACCCTGGCGCTGACCACCGGCAGCGCGGTCGCCGATGCGATCAGCCAGGTCAACCAGAAGCTGGCACTGCACAAGCAGCCGCCGATAAAGGTGGAGTGGGTCGACCCGACGCTGGCGGTGGAAGATGTACTGGAGATGGTCCAGGCGGGCATCTTCCACCTCACCATCGTCGAAAAACCCATCGCGGAACGCTGGTCGAAAATCTTGCCCAAACTGCGTTTTGACCGGCAGGTGGTAATCAGCGAACCGGGAGACGAATACTGGTTCGTGCGCCAGGACGCTTCGATGTTGCGCGCCAGTATTGATCGGTTCCTCAAGACTTACCGAACCCCCTCCGACCAGGACGTGGCGTTCCAGCGCATTTACCGACGCCTTTACCAGGTTCGCAACCCACTGGCCCGCGCCGACCGTCAGCGCCTGGAAAAACTGCGCCCGGTCCTGCAAAAGCATGCACGCGAGCAGGGCATGGACTGGCTGAACCTTGCTGCGCTGGCCTTCAAGGAGTCCGCGCTCGACCCCGGCGCGCGTAACAGCGGTGGCCCAACCGGCCTGATGCAAATCACCCCGTCCGCGGCGCAACGGGTGGGCGTCAACAATATCGAGAGTCTGGACAGCAATGTGCAGGCGGGCGCCCGCTATCTGGCGATGATCCGGCGCAAGTTCTTTTCCAGCCCCAAACTCAATGAACGCGAGCGCATGGCCTTTGTGCTGGCGGCTTACAACATGGGGCCTGAACGCGTGCAAGGGATGCGCGCGGAGGCTCGTCGCCGGGGGCTCAACCCGAATCAGTGGTTCTTCCAGGTCGAGCGCATTGCCATGGAGCAGGTAGGAATGGGCGGCGTCAGTTATGTGAACAGCGTCAACAAGTATTACTTGGCGTTCGATCGGGAGCGAAAATCCCTTGAGCCTTCAGCGCCCAAAGTTGCCTCACGTAAATAATCGAATTAATCGATATTTATAAGGTGTTTTTTCGGCTTTTATCATTGTTTAATCTGATTAATATAGCGGCCAACCGACCCCTACTTTGAAAGGATTAACACCATGAGCCCACTGATCAACCGCATGTTGTCCACCCGCGCCAGCTACGGCCTGACCGTTTTGCGGATTTTCATCGGCATCATCTTTGCGGCTCACGGTTCGCAAAAACTCTTCGGCTGGTTTGGCGGTGGCGGTCTGGCCGGTACTGCACAGTGGATGGAAAGCATCGGCCTGGCGCCGGGCACCTTGATGGCGCTGTTGTCAGGCGGCACTGAGTTCTTCGCAGGCCTGGCTCTGATCATCGGCCTGCTGGCGCGCCCTGCGGCACTGGGCTTGACCATCTTGTCGCTGGTGGCGATCTTCTCGGTGCACATCCATAACGGCCTGTTTATGGCCAACAATGGTTACGAGTTTGCCCTGGCCTTGCTCGGCGGCTCATTGGCGGTGTTGTTTGAAGGCGCCGGCAAACTGTCTGCCGACCGCGCCATTACCGGCTGAGCCTCTCGCGAAAGCCTGACGCCAGACCTGAAAAGGCCCGCCATGAGCGGGCCTTTTCGTTGATCGGGATTCTTGACACGGCCCCATTGGCTTCTCTAGGATGCTTCCCATGCGCCGATTTAAACAGCTAATTGCGGGGCGCCACTGGGACTCAATGCAGCCCGACAGAAACATGCACTCCTCGAGGAGGCAGGTTTCGAAATTCCGCTAAAGCGCTGGTTCGGTGTTGCCTCTCACCTGCCCGCAGACTTTTGAGGCAGAGACACGACACGATGAATGCACCAAGCCCCCTCATACGCCTGGCCCCGATTACTGCGGACCTGACTCAACGCAATCCGAAAATTCTCTTGGGCGGCAAGCACCAGCCGACGCTGTTGCGTTACCTGGACGGCTGGCCGCGTCGCTCCGGGCGGCCTTCGGCGTTTCTGATCCAGTTTGTTGAAGATGGCGACTCCCTGGCGCGCTTTGCCAGCGGCAGCTTTGACCTGGCGGTTATCCAGGCGCCAAGTGCCAGCGAGGCCAGCGAAGTGATTCGCCAACTGACGCGCATTGCCCGACAAGGGCTGATTGCACGGCGTTGATCGCCGCCCCTGAAAGATCAGTGAAAAGCGACGCCTGCTGCTGATCGACGCCTGCGTTGGTGCAGAAACAGCGCCAACGCGATCAGGCATAACAGCAACGGCACCGGCACAATCATGAGCAACGTCAGGTTTCGCTGGGTGCGATGCGTCTGAGCGTAGGCCTCGACCTTGAGCGCGTGTAACTCCATGGGCAGTCGCAGGCGTTCTTTGTTGAGTGCCTGCAACTGGGTATTGGTGTCCACCGCTTGTGAGCCGAAACCGCTGTTCTGCGAACGGGTCTCTTGCCACGCCTGTTCTGTTCGTTCAAGCCGTCGTTCCAGCTCACGCGCTTTTTGCGTGTAGGCGAGCGTGGCGGCCTCGCGCAGTTGCTCCAGCGGGTTCAGCGACTGGCTTGGGGTGGGACGGGGTCGGATGCTCGCAAGCACCTCGGAGGAGGCCAGGTTATCCAATGTGTTCAACACAAACAGCGCGTTAGTGTTCGGAGCCGACTGGGTTACATCATCGGCGAGCAGGTCTGTGTCGGCGACAACCACCATTTGAATGTGTGCGGCTTTTTGCAAGCCGGGCGGCTGTCCTTGGATGCCGTCGGGGAATGCGGAGTAGGCAGGTCCTTCGATGCGAGCGGCCACCGTGTAGTGTTGAGCAGGTGTGGAGGTTTGCGTGAAGAGCGAATCAAGCGCGGTTGCCGGTGAAAACTGCGTGTCATCCAACAGGGCAGATTGCCTTGAACTCTGAAGCAATGGCGTGAGCGTGATGCGGCTTTTCTTGACGCGTCCCAGTGCGCCACTGCTCGACAGGATCACCGAACTCAGTTTCCAGGTGCTGATATCGTTGGTCGTCATGGCCTGGCGTGGCAGGTTTAACCTGCCCGGATGCACGACAGGGGGCCCACCTGCGCCAAGGGTGGCGGCTGAGGCATAAAGGTTGTCGATAAGCAGTTTATCGGCTGGCATCTGTATGCCCCATGCGGAGAGCAAGCCATCCAGCGGCGAATCTGCTTTCGCGGTGCTGACGTCCATCTCGCTCAGCGGGTCGATAAATATCATCAGCTTGCCGCCCCTCAGCACAAACTGTTCAATCGCATAAAGCGTTGGCGCGGGCAGTGCACGCGGGTGCACGACCATCAAGGTCGCCATCGAAGGCGGCACCTCTTTGAGAGTTGATGCCAGTTCAACAAGGTTGAAATGCTCGCGCAGTTGCTCCAGCACATCGCCTGCGGATTCATCCAATACCAGCCCGGACAGCAAGCCGACCGTGGCAGGTTCAGGGTGAATCAACTTGTAGATCAGGTGGCTTATTTCATATTCAAGCAAGGGTTCATCGTCTGGGCTAAAGGCGTCGATACGTTGCGCGCCCTGGCCCGCACGGGTGCCGATGAGACCCAGGAACCCTTGGGTGTCGTCGAGGCCGAACAAGCCGGCTTTATAGGCGTCTTCTGAATAGGGTGCGGGATCGATAAGGTGCAGGTTTATCATGCCCCTTGCGGCTTTTTCATACTCCTTGAGCAAGTCTTCCACTCGGTCGCCATAGCGCTTCAACGCCGTGCTTTTTGATGGATCGTTGCTGGCGTTGAAGTAATACAAATCCAGCGGACTTTCGAGCGTGGTGAGGAGTTGCCGCGCCTGGGGTGACAAGGTGTGTATTTTTTGCTTTGAAAAGTCCCAGCGCACATCGGGGACGTTAGTTATCCAGACCAGATTGAATGCCAGAAAGAGTAGCGATATGACAATAAGTGTCATCCCCGTACGAAGAGCAGATCGCATAAGTTGATCTCCTTATCAACGCACTTTGTAGTTGAGGGTAACAATCGTCGCTGAAAGAAAAGCAACGATCATGCTGACGAAGTACAGGCTGTCACGCAGCGTCAGCTTGCCATTATCGACTGTGTCAAAGCGAGAAATGGGGTTCAGCGAAATAATGCAATCTATCACCCAGACCGGCGCCTGATGCTCCAGCGCGTCGAGGGTAGAGGACAAAGCGCTGACGCTCAGCAATAACCCCAGCGTCAACACGAAAATAACGACACGTTGGCGCGTCAGTGCGCAAACAAAACAACCGACCGATAAGTAACTTCCTGCCAATAACAGGCTGGCCAGGAATTGTGAAGCGATCACGCTATTGTCGGCGCTGCCGAAGTAATTGGCGACGAGCACTATTGGAAACGTCAGCGACAGTGCAAGGCAACACACAAGCCATGCCGCCAGAAATTTCCCGATCACCTGTTCCGACGCGGTGAGCGGCAGCGTTCTCATCGTATTGCGGAAGCCGGCGTTGTGCTCGTCCGACCACAGTTGCGTCGACAGCGTTGGAATCAGCAGCAAATACAGCCAGGGATGTAGTTGGAAAAACACCTGTAAGTCGCTGCTGCCGCGTTCCATCCATTGGCTGTTGTACAACCCGAGCGCGGCACACAGCAACAGGAATGCGGTAACGCTCAGATAGGTGCCTGGCGCACAAAAATAGCTGGCGAGTTGACGCCTGAAAATGACCGGCAGCAGTTTCAAAGGGGTACCTTTTGGCTCAAGTGATGAACGACTTCGTTCAGGCGACCTGGCTCCAGACTCAGTGAAGTTATGGCCCAGCCGCGGCTGGCGATGAGTGCACTTACATGGGGAAAGATCGTGTGCCCGGGCATGGCGAGTACGGTTACGGTGCCGGGCGCATGACGGTCTTCCTCAATGCCGGCGACACCGGGTAATACTGCAAGCGCCAGTAAATCCACTGGCGTCTCGGTGGCCAGGGTGACGGAACGGTAGTGCCGTGAGTGGCGTTGCAAGTCGGGCAGTGGCGTGTCCGCCACCAACTGGCCGCTGGCGAGAACCAGTGCACGGGTGCAGAGAGTGGACAGTTCGTTGCAATGGCGGGAGGCAATGATCACCGTCATTTCTGTGAGCAACGACTGAATCATTGTCTTGAACTTGAGCAGTTGATCAGGCGACAACCCCTCTGTCGGCTCGTCCAGCAACAGCAGGCTGGGGGAGTGCAGGATTGCCTGGGCGATGGCTACCTTGCGCCGGGTTTTGACAGAAATCACGTCCATGGGCGCATCGAGCACAGGCAGTAATTCCAGGCGTGTGGCTGCCCGCTCTACCCGGTTGCGTTTCTCGGCCCCGCTGAAACCCCGAATGGCGGCAATGAAGTTGAGTACGCCTTTGACCGACATCCGATCATGGCTGAGGCCGCCCTGGAGTTGATAACCGAGCATGTGTTGTGTTTGAAGAGGGTGGGTCTGGGAATTGAATCCCCCGAGGGTGATCTGCCCGCCGGTGGGCTTTGCCAAACCGGCGATCAAGTTCAGCAGGGTTGTTTTACCCGCGCCACTTTCTCCGAACAAACCAATACATTCCTGGCGCCCGGCACCAAACGAAACGTCATTGATGACAGGTCTCTTATTCAGCTGTTTAGTCAGGCCGCTTATCTCGAGCATTTTTTTACCGAATAAATTAGGCAGTGCGTAGGAAAAGTGCTCGCGGTGACCGGTTGAGCCTTAAAAAGCCTACGTTTAATAGTTGCTCTTGGGAACGACGGGGCGCGTTTAACAGAAAAGTCCTACGTCAAATCGGATTACTTGCTGAAACAATTGCGGTGTTTCGAGACTTATAAATAGTCAGATGTTTATCTGGCGCTTATGTAAGGTTTGCTCTTTTGTAATGAGGCCTGATTACCATGATGCTTCTACGTACTCTTGTTCTGGAACGCGACGGGCAAGATGCACCGGTCAACGGTGCGTTGCTCTGCGGTTTTGCTGTCGCTCAGACCGACTCCAACTTTCTCGTTTACAGCCTGGATGAAGAGACCGAGCCCGGTAACTCCAGGGTCTATATCGCTGCGCTGCGTAAAAAACTCGACCGGTACTTTCTGGGAGGTGTTGAATCCAAGGAAGACTTGCAAGTGGCCATGCAGGTTTTTAAACAAATTCTGATGGCGGCAGCGGCCTCGGGCACCAAGACAAGTGCCGCGCTTGACACCTCGGTGGCTTACCATTTTATTGATCTGAAAGGTTGCAAGTTGCCGCCGGCCAGGCCCGAGGATCATCACTCGATGATCATCAAGAAAGCACTGGTCATGAAGGTGATTACCCTGGGTATGTCGGCTCCCACATTGCCGGCAATCGAGAGCGCTTCGTTGATCGTGCCGTCCATTCGTTTCTCTTCGCAAATGGTCTCGCCGCCCAGAATCAGGAGCCAGCCTGAGCCCGCTCAGCCGCCTGTGCAGGTACCTGTCAGTGAGGTGCTGCTGGAAACGGCGCATACCGCAGTTGAAGTGTCGCCGGTTGAATCCAGTGCGCCGCCTGTTCAGGTGGTTGAGCGCAGTGAGCCGGTGCTGGCCAGACCCTCTGCCCAGATGGAACAGGCTTCGTTGGTCGAAGTTGACAGCACCCTCACCAGCCTTGCCAGGGTTGCGCAGGAACTGACGCAACAGAAACGCGCGGTCATTGAGCGTGAGGAGATGCTGGAACAATGGCAGGCTCGACTGGAGCAGGCGCAACACGAACTGGATGAAAAGGGGCGTGAGGTGGAGCAGCGCGTCTCCAGGCTTCAGAGCGAGCAAGTGGAGGTGAGCCAGAAAGCCGAGAAAACCGCGCTGGCGATGTCGCAGTTAGCCGGAATGCGCGAGCGTTTGCGCGGTGCGCTGCTGGAGTTGGATCAGGCGTTGGAGGGGCAGGCTTGAATCGAGGTGTTATCCGATCTGGCTACTTTTGCCGGTTCATTTATCATCAACCCCTGCCCGCCGACGCCAAGGCATGATGCCCTGGCGTTTCGGCACCATTGGACACTGCCTGGGGATGCGAGCGTTTGAGTACCAAGCTGATTACCAAAGAAGGTCATGAGGCGCTGAAAAAGGAGCTGGATTACCTGTGGCGTGAAAAGCGCCCGGATACCACGCGCAAAGTGACCTGGGCGGCCTCGTTGGGGGATCGCAGCGAAAACGCGGACTACCAGTACAACAAGAAATTGCTGCGTGAGATCGACCGGCGGGTGCGCTACCTGCGCAAACGCCTGGAAGACATGCGCGTGGTGGAGTACATGCCCGAGCAGGAGGGCAAGGTCTTTTTTGGCGCCTGGGTCGATATTGAAAATGAGCGGGGCGAGACCAAACGGTTTCGCATTGTGGGGTACGACGAGATTTACGATCGGATGGATTACAT
Source organism: Pseudomonas sp. AMR01 (assembly GCF_041946035.1). Classification (NCBI taxonomy): domain Bacteria; kingdom Pseudomonadati; phylum Pseudomonadota; class Gammaproteobacteria; order Pseudomonadales; family Pseudomonadaceae; genus Pseudomonas; species Pseudomonas sp. AMR01. The sequence continues at coordinate 78,289 of NZ_JAUTYR010000018.1, read as the reverse complement.
CTCCATCGACTCGCCCATGGCACGGGCGCTGCTGCGCAAGGAAGTCGACGATGAAGCCATGGTCCAGACGCCGAGCGGAGAAGTGTGCTGGTGGATCACCGGTATCGAGTATGAAAAGTAGAGGCTGATGGCCCGCTCCCTGATGAAGGGGCGGGCCATTTGCTTTTCAGCCTTCGCGCAACACCGTCAGCGGGCTGGCATTCAAGGCGCGGCGCGTCCCGAATACTCCGGCACCGCCGATCAGCACGGCACCGATCACCGGCAGTAACAGCAGCCACGGGTGAGGGTGCCACGCCAGGTCAAATGCGTAGCGGTACAGTACCCATGTCACCAGTTCCGAGCCGAGTGCCGCCAGCAGGCCACTGACGGCGCCCAGCAAGCCGAACTCAATACGCCGGGCCTTGACCAGTAACTTGCGCTCGGCGCCCAATGCGCGCAGCAGCGCGCCCTGGCGAATGCGCTCATCAAGGGTGGCCTGTAAGCCGGAAAACAGCACGGCCATCCCCGCCGCCAGCACAAACAGCAGTACATACTCCACCGCCAGCGTCACTTGGGCGAGAATGCTGCGCAACTGCTCCAGCAAGGCCTCGACCTGCAGGATAGTAACCGCCGGGAAGGCGCGGGACAGGTCGACAATCTGCTGGTCGTGCCCGGGTGCCAGGTAGAAGCTGGTCAGGTAGGTCGCTGGCAGATCCTTCAAGGTGCCGGGCTGGAAGATCATGAAAAAGTTGGGCTGGAAGTTATCCCAGTTGATCGTCCGCAGGCTGGTCACCCGCGCTTCACGGTTTTCCCCGCCAATGGTGAACACCAGGTGGTCATTGAGTTTGAGCTTCAGGCTTGCGGCAACCTTGGCTTCAACCGAGACCCCAGGCACCTCATCGGTCGGTTGCTGCGACCACCAGGAACCTGCGGTCAGCACGTTGCCCGGTGGCAGGTCGGCGGCCCAGGTCAGGCTCAAGTCGCGTTGTACGGCGCGGTCGCCGCTGGAATCCTTGCTGACGATTTCCTGTACGGGGGCGCCATTGATACTGATCAATCGACCCGGAACCACCGGGTACAACGGCGCCGCTTGTGCTTGCACTTCCAGCAGCCGGGCACCAAACGCATCTTTGTCGGCGGGCAGGATATTCAGTGCGAAATAGTTCGGGGCATCCTTGGGCAGCTGGTTTTGCCAAGTGTCGAGCAGCTCGCCACGCAGCAAGGCGATCAAGCCCATCGACAACAGGATCAAGCCAAACGCCAGTGACTGGCCAGCCGCAGCCAACGGGTGGCGCAGCAATTGGCCCAGGCCCAGGCGCCAGGGCAGGGAGGCACGCGCCAACAAACGCCGCAGGCTTTGCAGCAACAACAGCAGCAAGCCGCCGAGGATCAGCGCAGCCACCACGCCGCCGCCCAGTAAGGCGAAGGTCAGCACCAAATCGAGGCTCAGGCGCCACATGATCAGGCCGAGGGCGAACAGTGCAGCGCCGTAGACCATCCAGGTGCTGGAAGGGATAGGCAGCAAGTCCCGACGCAATACCCGCAAGGGCGGTACGCGACCCAGCGCCGCCAGCGGAGGCAGGGCGAAGCCGGCGAGAGCGACCAGGCCGGTGCCGATGCCGGCAACCGCCGGCAGCAGCCCGCCGGGTGGCACATCCGCTGGCAAAAGGTCATGCAGGAAATAGAACAGGCCAAACTGTGCCAGCCAGCCGAGTATGGCGCCGGCCAGGCTTGCCAACAGGCCCAGCACGCTTAGTTGCAGGCTGAACAGCAGCATGGTTTCTCGGCGTGACAGACCCAGGCAGCGTAGCAATGCGCTGGCATCAAAGCGTCGGCTGGCAAAGCGGTTTGCCGACAGCGCCACGGCCACGCCCGCCAGCAATACGGCGACGAGGCTGGCCATGTTCAAGTAGCGCTCGGCCTTGCCCAATGCGCCACCGATTTGCTGGTTGCCATCGCGCGAATCCTGCAAGCGCTGGTTGGCGGCGAGGCCCGGCTTGACCAGGTCGCGATAGGTCTGCAGCACCGTCGTGCCTTGGGGCGCGCGCCACAGTTCGCGATAGCTCACGCGGCTGCCGGGCTGGACCACGCCGGTGGCGTCCAGGTCTGCCAGGCTGATCATCACCCGTGGCGTCAGGCTGTAGAAGTTGCCGGCACGGTCGGGTTCGTAGGTCAGGATACGCGCCAAGCGCAGGGTCTTCATGCCGACATCGATGCTGTCGCCGACTTTCAGGTTCAGCGCCGGCAACAGCCGCGCCTCCACCCAGGCCTCGCCGGGCTTGGGGCCGCCGCCTGTGGTTTCAGGGCCGAACGGCTGCGCAGCGCTTTTCAGCTCGCCACGCAGCGGGTACTGCTCATTCACCGCCTTGATGCTGGAAAGCTGAATGCCGTTATCCGTGGCGATGACGCTGGAAAACTCAACGATACGTGCGTGATCCAGGCCCAGTTCCGTGCCGGATTTGATTTGCTCGGGGCGGGCCGGTGAGCTGCCTTCCAGCACCAGGTCTGCGCCCAGAAACTCGGTGGCTCGCAACAGCATGGCGCCATTAAGGCGCGCGCCGAAGTACCCGATCGCGGTGCTGGCCGCCACGGCCACCACCAGGGCGAAAAACAACACGCGCAATTCACCCGCGCGGGCATCGCGCAGCAATTGGCGCATGGCAAGGCTGAACAGACGCAACAGCGGCAAACGTGCCATCAAGGCTCCAGGGGCGCGACCATCAGGCCGGCTTCAAGGCGGATCAGGCGTCGGCAACGATGGGCCAGGCGCTCGTCGTGGGTGACGAGTACCAAGGTCGTGCCGCTTTCTTTATTGAGTTCGAACAGCAGGTCGCTGATGCGCTCGCCGGTGTGGCTGTCGAGGTTGCCGGTGGGTTCATCGGCAAACAGCACGTCTGGCTCGGCGGCGAATGCCCGGGCAATGGCGACACGTTGCTGCTCGCCACCGGACAGCTGGCGTGGCGAGTGGGTGAGGCGTTGCCCCAGGCCAACGCGCTCCAGCAGGTGTCTGGCGCGTTCGCGGGCGTCTTTGCGGCCGTCCAGCTCCAGCGGCAGCATCACGTTTTCGAGCGCGTTGAGGCTGTCGAGCAGTTGGAAAGACTGGAACACAAAACCCACGTGCTCGGCGCGGATGCGCGCGCGTTGGTCTTCGTCAAGCGTACTCAGTGCCTGCCCGGCAAGGGTGACTTCGCCGCTGCTGGGCAGGTCGAGGCCGGCGAGCAGGCCGAGGAGGGTGGATTTACCGGAACCGGAGCTGCCGACGATGGCCAGGCTATCGCCCTTGTTCAGTTCCAGGCTCAGTTCGTGCAGGATAGTCAGTTCACCTTCCGCGCTGGGAACCACTTTGCTAAGGTTTCGCGCGGTGAGAATGCTTGCGCCCATGGAGAATCCAATGCGAATGTGGTTTTTGAGTGCTGGCCTGGCCTTGATGTGCATGGCCCAGAACGCAGCGGCGGGTACAGTCCTGATCGTTGGCGATAGTATCAGTGCCGGTTTCGGCCTGGATACCAGCAAAGGGTGGGTAGCCCTGCTGGAACAACGGCTCAAGAAGGAAGGTTTCGACGATAAAGTCGTCAATGCCTCCATCAGTGGCGACACCAGTGCCGGAGGCCTGGCGCGGCTGCCGGCGGCGCTTGCAGAGCATAAGCCGGATGTGGTGATCCTTGAGTTGGGTGGCAACGATGGCCTGCGCGGCCAGCCTCCGGCGCAATTGCAACAAAATCTTGCTTCGATGATTGATCAGTCCAAAGCGGGCGGTGCGAAGGTGTTGCTGTTGGGTATGCAGTTGCCACCCAATTACGGCCCACGCTACACCACCGCGTTCGCTGAAGTTTATGGTGAGTTGGCCAAAGAGAAAAACATCCCGCTGGTGCCGTTTTTCCTCGAAGGCATCGGTGGTCATCCGGAACTGATGCAGGCCGACCAACTTCACCCGGCAGTCGGTGCCCAGGGCAAGTTGCTGGAAAATGTCTGGCCGACGCTAAAACCGCTGCTATGACGCTTCTCTCGGGACGGGCTTTCGGCTAAGGTGGCGCCCCCCCGATTTGGAGCCCCCGATGTCGCGTCCTGCCTGGTCCCTGTTTAACTACCAACTGATCGAGCCGGACGAGCAGTTGGATCTGTTCGCCTGCCAGGAAGTCAGGGTGCATCTGGTGGCGCGTCAGCTGGAATTGGGTGGCTCAATCGATCGCACGCTGTGCGGCACGTTATTGCCGGCGCAACCGCGCTGGTCATCGGTCAATCGTTCGATCTTCCAGGACCAGCGACTCTGCCCGTTGTGTCGGGCGATTCTGGAATCGCAAAAGCGCGGTACACCGCCGATCTGGCCAGAGCTGCGCTTCGAGCTGTAACGGCGGGCGGCTTGATGCTTGAGGCGCGCTTCACGTATACAATCAGTTTTTTCCTACCCGTCGTTCTGCGAAGGATTTTCCGGATGTTGTCGCGCCTTTCCGTCGTTACCTGCTGCCTGTCTCTCGCTGCCCTCTGCGCGGCCGGTTCGGCAGCAGCCTTGCAGTTGCCTTTGCCACCACCCGGTGAAGACATCGTCGGTCAGGTCCAGGTGATCAAGGCCAAGTACGAAGACACCTTCGCTGACTTGGGCACCACCTATGATCTGGGCTATTCGGAAATGGTCGCGGCCAACCCTGGCGTCGATGCCTGGTTGCCCGGCGCCGGCACCGAGATTGTGCTGCCCACGCGGTTCATTCTGCCGCCTGGCCCACGCGAAGGCATCGTGATCAACCTCGCGGAATACCGGCTCTACTACTATCCGAAGGGGCAAAACGTCGTCTACACCTTCCCGCTGGGGATTGGCCGCGAGGGCTGGGGCTCGCCGGTTGCGCACACCACCATTACCGGCAAGATTCCCAACCCGACCTGGACGCCACCGGCGTCTATCAAGGCTGAACACGCCGCCAATGGTGACCCGCTGCCCAACGTGGTACCGGCAGGTCCGGATAATCCGCTCGGGCCTTTCAAGTTCACCCTGGGTACGCCGGGTTACCTGATTCACGGTTCCAACATGAAATTTGGTATCGGCACGCGTACAAGCCACGGCTGCTTCCGCATGTTCAACAACAATGTGCTGGAAATGGCCGACATGGTGCCGGTGGGAACGTCGGTGCGCATCATCAGTGATCCCTACAAATTCGGCACCAGTGGCGGCAAGGTCTACCTTGAAGCGCATACGCCGCTCAATGACGACGGCACGCCGTCGGTGGTCGACAAGCACACGGCAGTCATCAACGCCTTGCTCAAGCGTGAAGACCTGGCGAATAACCTGCGGGTGAATTGGGACCAGGTGCGTGACGTCGTGGCGGCTGAAGATGGCCTGCCTACCGAAATTGGCGTACCGGGCGGTAACGCACCCGTGGCGTCGAGCACGCCGGTCGATTTGCAGCAGTAAGCCTGCCTATTCAGAAGCCCGCTCCGGCGGGCTTTTTATTGCCCGGGATTCAGCGCCGAATCGCAGGCAATAAAAAAGCCGATCCAAAAATGGATCGGCTTGATAACAACCCCGAGGGATTATTACTTGCGGCTTGCTTTTTCAAGCATGCGCAGAGCGCGCTCGTTAGCTTCGTCAGCAGTCTGTTGTGCTTTTTGAGCAGCAGCCAGAGCTTCATCAGCTTTACGGTAGGCTTCGTCTGCACGAGCCTGGGAGCGAGCTGCTGCGTCTTCAGTTGCAGTCAGACGAGCTTCGGTTTCTTTGGAGACGCTGCTGCAACCGGTAGCCAGAACTGCGGCCAGAGCCAGAGCAGAGAATTTCAGAACGTTGTTCATCGTGTTCCCCTTCAAGGACTTTCTATTAAATGGCTACTTTCTCAGAGTGAGCTGATAGCCGGCGTACATACTACTCATTACTTGTAGTAAGTAAACTGACGTAGCGCAAGAAGCAAAAAAAATTCATGCGACGATTCTATTTTGGCTAATCTTTTGGTGGTTTGTATAAAAACTGCGCAGAAAATTACATTTTTCAGGGAACTGGATCGACGCTGAAAGGTCCGGCCCGCATGTGTTAGGCCAAGAAGGCGAGTGAAATCTTATATAGCGTCGATGACACTTTCGTAACGCTCGCCTTTACCAGTCCCGGCATCTTTTGCGCATGTAGAGGTGACTTTAAGAGCGGCAGTTCGTCTCAAGCTTCAACTGCCGGCAATGTTCAGGCTATTGATCGCAGGTTGATCGAAGCCCTTTGTGTAACCGCCAGCGGCAGGGGATGACGAGTGCGCCTTGAGCTATTGCGGCATTGGTGCTTACTATCCCCTACGTGCTGGTCGTGAGCGCTTTGGGTTTTCTCGTCGTCGAAACTGGCACGGGGTGGCGTAGATGTTCCTTCGCCGGAAAAACATCGGTAAGGTAGGGGTCGAAATTAAAGACCCGCGAGGAGTAGTGATGAGCGAGGCGTTGTCCATCCACCATGACCAGGCAGGTCATCAGTTCGAGACCAATGTGGACGGTCATCGTGCCTACCTGACCTACATGGACCTCGGGAAGCAGACCCTGGATATCTATCGCACCTTCGTGCCCAACGCACTGCGCGGCCGTGGCATTGCTGCAGCGTTGACTGAAGAAGCCTTGAAGTTCGCTGAAGAGTCCGGCTACACCGTAATCCCGTCGTGCTCTTACGTAGAGCGCTACATGGAGCGTCACCAGCGCCATGCCGCAAAGCTGTAAACCTTCTGCACAATTAAAAACGCCGGGCTAAGCCCGGCGTTTTTGTGTGTGCACGATTTCAGGTGCGTTTGCGTTTCGGCAATACGTCCTTGAGCTTGGCGTGCATGCTGCGCAGCGTGGTCTCGGTGGCAGACCAGTCAATGCAGGCATCGGTGATCGACACGCCGTATTGCAGGTCGGCCAGATCCTTTGGAATCGCCTGGCAACCCCAGTTCAGATGGCTTTCGACCATCAAGCCGATAATCGACTGGTTGCCCTCGAGAATCTGGTTGGCGACGTTTTCCATCACCAGCGGCTGCAGCGCCGGGTCCTTGTTGGAGTTGGCATGGCTGCAGTCGACCATGATGTTTGGCTTGATCTTCGCCTTGTTCAGCGCCTGTTCGCACAGCGCAACGCTGACCGAATCGTAGTTGGGCTTGCCGTTGCCGCCGCGCAATACCACGTGACCGTAGGCGTTGCCCTTGGTGGTGACGATGGACACGCCACCTTCCTGGTTGATACCCAGGAAGCGGTGCGGGCTCGACACCGATTGCAGTGCGTTGATGGCAACCGTCAGGCCGCCATCGGTGCCGTTTTTGAAGCCCACGGCCGAAGACAGGCCGGACGCCATTTCACGGTGAGTCTGGGATTCGGTGGTGCGCGCGCCGATGGCCGACCAGCTGATCAAATCCTGCAGGTACTGCGGCGAGATCGGGTCGAGGGCTTCGGTGGCCGTCGGCAGGCCCATTTCGGCCAGGTCCAGCAGCAACTGACGACCGATGTGCAAGCCGTCCTGAATCTTGAATGAGTCGTCCAGGTACGGGTCGTTGATCAAGCCTTTCCAGCCGACAGTGGTACGCGGCTTCTCGAAATAGACGCGCATCACCAGGTACAAGGTGTCGGACACTTCGGCCGCCAGCACCTTGAGGCGCTCGGCGTATTCGTGAGCAGCCTTGAGGTCGTGGATCGAGCAAGGGCCGATCACTACGAAGAGGCGGTGGTCGGTGCCGTCGAGAATGTCGCGGATGACTTCGCGGCCCTTGGTGACGGTCTGCAAGGCAGCGTCGCTCAGGGGGATTTCGCGTTTGAGCTGATCGGGCGTGATCAGGGTCTCGTTGGATTCGACGTTAAGGTCGTTGATCGGTAAATCAGCCATCGTGTTACTCGTCAGGGTCACGGGTGCCGGCCGCCAGCCATCCCCGTGCGGCGGAGCACAGCATGATTTGGATGCAGGGGGGAGGAACCTTAGCGCGTAACACGGGCCCGCGACAATGGGCAAAGCCGGGTTTAATCCAGCACTGGCTGCGCAAAAGTCTCTCGGGCGAACTCGCCGGCATGGCGCGAGATCCACTCGCGGGCCAATGTGTCGAGTTGCGCAGGTGTTGGCTCGGCGTTTTCGTGCAAGCGGCAGTAGCGTTCGATCTGGCACACTTGCTCGCCCATTCGCGCGCCAAACAAGGCGTGTTCATCGGTGAACGAGATACCGATGCGATAGCCATTTTCCACCTTGCGAGACCAGGCCACATAGCCCGGATACCGGGCGCTGGCGCCCAGTGACGGGATGCGCAAATCCACGGCAGTGCCCTGGCGCCAGGCGCGCGGGCAATTGCAGGCGACGCCGCCCAGGCCGATAGTGTGCAGGCGTTGGCGGGGAATGGCGGGAGCGGGACGTTGGATTAACTCGACAGCGACATCATCAGGGTGAGGTAAAAAACGACCCATGTACACGGACTCCGAGCACCGTCCAATTGACGGCGGTGGCAGCAGTATAGTGAAGGAACAGGAATTGACCGACCTGGATATTGACCAGCAATTGCTGGGATTGCCAGGTATTTCGCTCGTGGTGTTTACAGGCGCAGGTTGTTCCAGTTGCCGCTGGGCGCGCCAGCAATTGCCCGGCTGGCGTTTGCCGGTGGACCGCGTGTGCTGGGTGGATGCCGGCGACAATGGCGGTGCGGTCGAGCGCTACCAGATCTTTCATTTGCCCGCGTTGTTCGTGGTGTGCGAGGGTGAATTCTTCGGGCAACTACAGACACGTCTCACACTTGCCGACCTGACCGACGCCGTGAATCAAGCACTTACCCGCATCCCGGAGGATTTACCATGACCGCAGTTGCACCCACGTCGCCACGCATTGGCATTATCGGCACCGGTGCCATCGGTGGGTTCTACGGCCTGATGCTGGCGCGTGCCGGGTTTGATGTGCATTTTCTGTTGCGCAGTGAATACGCGGCGGTCAGCGAGCACGGCCTGCACCTCAACAGTACGCTGCATGGCAAGTTGCACCTGCACCCGGTGCAGGCCTACGCCCGCGCCGCCGATATGCCGCCGTGCGACTGGTTGCTGATCGGCACCAAATCCACCGGAAACCTGGACCTTGCACCCACGATCGCCCAGGTCGCAGCGCCGGACGCCAGAGTGGTGTTGCTGCAAAACGGCCTCGACGTCGAAGACAGCCTGCGCGAACACCTGCCGCCGTCGCTGCACTTGCTGGGTGGCCTGTGCTACATCGGCGTGCACCGCTCTGCGCCGGGTGTCGTCGAGCATCAGGCACTTGGCCGGGTCAACCTGGGCTATCACAGTGGCAGCGCGGCCAACGATGAAACCCGCCAGAAAGCCATCGTCGAAGAGGGCGCCGCGCTGTTTCATACAGCCGGTATCGAATCCCAGGCGATGGCCAATGTGCACCAGGCGCGCTGGCACAAACTGGTGTGGAACGTGCCGTACAACGGTCTTTCCGTGTTGCTCGGCAGCGGCACCACGGCGATGATGGCCGATGAGTCGAGTCGCGAATTGATCCAGGCGTTGATGGCCGAAGTGGTGAAGGCCGCTCACGCCTGCGGTCATGAGATTCCCGCAAGCTACGCTGAGCAGATGTTCGCCATGACCGAAACCATGGACGACTACCTGCCCAGCATGTACCACGACCATGTGCACAAACGCCCGCTGGAACTGGAGGCGATTTACGCCCGGCCACTCGCGGCTGCCAAAGCGGCGGGTTGCGAATTGCCACGTATGCAGGCGCTGTATCAGGCCTTGAGCTTTATTGATCGGCACACGCGTTGATGTGTGCGCTGACCCGGGGGAAATAGCATGGCAAAGGGACTGGGAGACAAACTGGTGCTGGCGATTTCATCGCGAGCACTGTTCGACCTGAGCGACAGCCACAAGGTTTACCTGGCCGAAGGGGTTGAGGCGTACCGCAAATATCAGATCGAGCACGAGGAAGAAACCCTCGAACCCGGCGATGCGTTTCCGTTGGTGAAGAAACTCCTCAGCCTCAACGCCAGCCTGGGCCGTGCGCGGGTTGAGGTGGTGCTGGTGTCACGCAACAGCGCCGACACCGGCCTTCGGGTGTTCAATTCGATCCAGCATTACGGCCTGGATATTTCCCGCGCGGCCTTCGTCGGCGGGCGCAGTCCCTATCCTTATCTGGCCGCGTTTGGTTGCCACCTGTTTCTATCGACTCACGCTGAAGATGTGCGCAGCGCACTGGATGCCGGCTTTGCAGCGGCGACGATTTTGTCGGGCGGGGCGCGGCGGGCGTCGAGTGACGAACTGCGCATCGCCTTCGACGGCGATGCCGTGCTGTTTTCCGACGAGTCGGAGCGTGTCTATCAGGCGGGCGGCCTCGAAGCATTTTTGACCAACGAACGGGAATCGGCACGCGAGCCTTTGCACGGCGGCCCGTTCAAAGGGTTCCTGGCGGCACTCAACTTGTTGCAGCGCGAGTTCGCCGATGAGGCCTGCCCGATTCGCACGGCCTTGGTCACTGCGCGCTCGGCGCCGTCCCACGAGCGGGTGATACGTACCCTGCGTGAATGGGATATCCGCCTGGACGAGTCTCTATTTCTGGGGGGCCTGGATAAATCCGCGTTTCTGGAAGCGTTTGCCGCCGATGTGTTTTTCGATGACCAGGCGGGACATTGTGAGAGAGCCAACGAGGTGGTCGCCACCGGGCATGTGCCCCATGGCATCAGCAATGAGTTGAAGATCCAGGCCGAGCCCTGAGTCGAACTTTGCGAGGCGCTGCTAAGCTCACTCAATCTCCGCCATCCTGGCCGTCCAGGAGGTTTTATGATTGGTTCGATGCTGTACGCCACGGACCTTGGTCTGTACGCGCCTTATGTGATGCACCATGCGCTGGCACTGGCCCGAACGTTTAAAGCAGATTTGTATGTGGTTCACGTGGTCGAGCCAATCGGGCTGTTCGCCGAATCGGTGTTGCACAGCTACCTTGATGAGAAGGCCTTGAGTGAGTGGCAAAGCCAGGGGCTGACCAGGGTGATGGCCACGATCGAGCAGCGGGTGCTGGACAGTTTTCGCGAGGAATTGGGGGACGGGGAGCAGGACTTGCAGTTGATTCGCTCGGTGCGGGTGATCCAGGGGGACCCGTGCGAGGTGATTCTCGACCAACTGCGCAAACTTTCCGTCGACCTGTTGATCGTAGGGAGTCATAGCCATGCAACCGCAGCGGCCACTCCGCTCGGACGCACCGCTGCACGGGTGTTGCAACTGTCCACGGTGCCGGTTTATCTGGTGCCCTCTTTACAGCGGCGACGCAGCAGTGATGGTGATCGGTAAAAAACGATAAAAAGTTCTAGATTTATGCGCCTTACCTTTAATATAGTTATATACCGTCGCTGATACCCGTGGCGTCTATCCGCTTTGAGGGACACATATGAAGCTTCAACAACTGCGCTACATCTGGGAAGTGGCGCACCACGACCTCAACGTTTCCGCTACCGCTCAAAGCCTCTACACCTCGCAACCCGGTATCAGCAAGCAGATCCGCCTGCTCGAAGACGAGTTGGGCGTTGAAGTATTCGCCCGCAGCGGCAAACACCTGACCCGCGTCACTCCGGCCGGTGAGCGCATCATCACCACCGCCGGCGAGATCCTGCGTAAAGTTGAAAGCATCAAGCAGATTGCCCAGGAATTCTCCAACGAGAAGAAAGGTACCCTGTCCATCGCCACCACGCACACCCAGGCACGTTATGCATTGCCGCCGGTAATCCGCGACTTCATCAAACAGTACCCTGACGTGGCGTTGCACATGCACCAGGGTTCGCCGATGCAGATCGCCGAAATGGCCGCTGACGGCACCGTCGATTTCGCCATTGCCACCGAAGCCCTGGAGCTGTTCGGCGACCTGGTGATGATGCCGTGCTACCGCTGGAACCGTTGCGTGGTCGTGCCGCAAGGTCACCCACTGGCCAAGCTGCCGAAGCTGACCCTTGAAGCTCTGGCTGAATACCCGATTGTGACCTACGTGTTCGGTTTCACCGGCCGTTCCAAGCTCGACGAAGCGTTCAGTCACCGGGGCCTGACGCCGAAGGTGGTGTTCACCGCAGCCGACGCCGACGTGATCAAGACTTACGTGCGCCTGGGCCTGGGCGTGGGCATCGTCGCCAAGATGGCGGTCGACACCAACCTCGACAAAGACCTGGTCGTGCTCGACGCCAGCGAGCTGTTCGAGTCCAGCGTAACCAAGATCGGTTTCCGTCGCGGCACGTTCCTGCGTGGCTTCATGTGCGACTTCATCGAGAAATTCGCGCCGCACCTGACCCGCGAAATCATGGCCAAGGCGATTCAGTGCCACAACAAACAGGAACTGGAAGAACTGTTCGACGGTGTGGAACTGCCCGTTCACTAATACCGTACGCGTTTATGTGGCGAGGGAGCTTGCTCCCGCTGGGCTGCGAAGCGGCCCCAAAAAACTTGCGGGCGCTGCGCACCCGAGCGGGAGCAAGCTCCCTCGCCACAAAAGCCCTTCTTCTGCAGTGGGCTACTTAGCCTCGGTAACCGTAAAGTGTTGCCGAGCGCCGGCCACCAGAATTTCCACCTCATCCCCCTCAAACTTCCCCAGCAGGCTTTTGCCCAACGGCGAGCGTGGGGTAATAACGGTCACCGGTTGCCCGACCACATCGATCTTCAAACCCGCGGCATCCGGCGCGAGAAACAGCCACTGCTCGCGACCGTTCTCGTCCTCCAGGCCCAGTAGCGTGCCCACCTCAATGCCGCGCTGATCATCGTAGGCCCCAAGCTGCAGGTTCTGGCACAGCGCCAGCGACTGCTTGATCTCCTCGACGCGCTTGGCTTGCCCGGCCGCCAGATAAGAAGCCTCCAGCCCCAACGTGTCGTATTTGTTTTCCGCGATGTTTTCTTCGTGGGTCGCGGTTTCGTAGGCGGTCTGTGCAGCGCGCTGGGCGATGTCGAGGTCGACGCTGAGCTTCTCCAGCACACGCTGGTGAACGGTGTGTTTATTCATGGTCATCAATCGCAGAATTGCAGGACATTGGCCCGGGTTTTTTCATTGGGCGCGTTCTGGTCCTGTTGCAGCCAGAACTGGCATTTGGGGTTGGACAGGTTGCGCGCGTTGTTGCGCGCCTGATCCAGGCTTTGCTGTTGCTCCTGCTTGCGCAGGTTTTCCTGATACTGCTCGAACATACGGTTCGGTGGCTCCGGCGCAACGACGGCGGGCTTGCCCAATTGCTGAACGGCCTGCGCCACGGGGGCCAGGCTCTGCGGGAACAAATAGCGCGAGGCCAGCCAGGTGGTCAGCGCGATGGCGATAAACCCGAGCCAGATGCTAAGCGCGATGGCTAAACACAATTTGAAAAGCGACAGCGGACGGTCAGACATGGCGGCCTCCTGGCAGGCATTTGCGGCGTGGCGACGATTGTCGCACAGCCACTGTGCAGAATAATCGCGATCAAGCCTTCTGCATCGGCGCATTTATGCGGACAATCGAGCCTTTGAGCGTTGGAGCCCGGAATGAAAGCCCGCTGGGATATTTTTTGCAGCGTCGTCGATAACTTCGGCGACATCGGCGTGACCTGGCGCCTGGCCCGGCAACTGGTGGTGGAGCAGGGGTGCGACGTGCGTTTGTGGGTCGATGATCTGCGGGCGTTCGAGCGTATGTGCCCCGAGATCGACGTGAGGCTGAGCCAGCAATGGCAAGAGGGCGTCGAAGTTCGTCACTGGCCGGCCGAGTGGCCTCACACACCGTCCGCCGACGTGGTAATCGCCGCGTTTGCCTGCCAGTTGCCGCCCGCCTATATGGAAGCCATGGCCGCGTGTGAACGCACGCCGTTGTGGATGAACCTGGACTACCTCAGCGCTGAAGACTGGGTAATCGGTTGCCATCGCCTGCCGTCGGTGAAGTTCAAGGGCGTGCAGAAGTACTTCTTTTTTCCGGGCTTTCGTGCAGGCACCGGCGGTTTATTGCGTGAGGCGGGTCTGTTGGAGGCGCGTCAGGCATTTCAGCAAAACGCCGAGGCTCAGCAACAATTCCTGCAAACCCTGGGCGTTTTTCCTGCAGCGGGTGCGCGGCTGATGTCGTTGTTTGCCTATGAAAACGCGAGTCTTGGCAGTTGGCTGGACGTGATGGCGACGGACGGGCGTGCCACTCATCTGCTGGTGCCGGAAGGGCGCATCCTCGGCGACGTGCAGCGCTGGCTGGGTGTGGAAGGGCTGGTGGCGGGGGACATCCATCAACGTGACGCGCTGACCGTGCAGGTCATTGCGTTCGTGCGCCAGGAGCAATATGACCGCCTGCTGTGGTGCTGCGACTTCAATGCCGTACGCGGCGAAGACTCGTTCGTGCGTGCCCAATGGGCTGGGCGACCGTTGTTATGGCATATCTATCGCCAGGACGAAGACATCCACCTGGACAAGCTCGATGCATTCCTGGCGCTGTACACCGCCGCGTTATCCCCGGCTGCACGGGTGGCCCTGATGGCGTTCTGGCAAGCCTGGAACACGGATGGCGATATGGCACAACCGTGGAAAATGCTCTTGGAACACTGGCCTGAGGTCAGTCAGCACGCCGAATCGTGGTGTCTGGAACAAGGCTTGCAGGCCGATCTTGCGACGGCGCTGGTACAGTTTTATGAAAGTTGGATATGATACGCCACCTTGATTTTTGTAAATCCCATCCAAATTTCGGATATATGCAATGAAAACTGGTAAAGAACTGAAACCCGGTACAGTGATCCGTCTTGAAAACGACCCTTGGCTGGTTCAGAAAGCCGAGTTCACCAAGTCTGGTCGTAACAGCGCAATCATGAAGACCAAGCTGAAGAACCTGCTGACCGGTTACAAGACCGAGATCGTTTACAGCGCCGACGACAAACTGGACGACGTGATCCTCGACCGCAAGGAAGCGACCCTGTCCTTCATCAGCGGCGACACCTACACGTTCATGGACACCACCGACTACACCATGTACGAGCTGAACGCTGAAGATATCGAAGCCGTTCTGCCGTTCATCGAAGAAGGCATGGAAGACGTCTGCGAAGCTATTTTCTTCGAAGAGCGCCTGGTTTCCGTAGAGCTGCCGACCACCATCGTGCGTAAGGTTGCCTACACCGAAGGTTCCGCTCGCGGTGACACTTCGGGCAAGGTGATGAAGCCTGCCAAACTGGCTAACGGTACCGAGCTGCAAGTTGCTGATTTCATCGAAATCGACGACCTGATCGAGATCGACACCCGCGAAGGTGGTTCGTACAAAGGTCGCGCCAAGAAGTAATTCTGGCCAAACCGTACGAATGAAAAAGCCCGACCATGAGTCGGGCTTTTTTGTGGGCGTCGATTAATCAGACGGTCACGTGCAGGCGCACATCAACGTTGCCACGGGTGGCGTTGGAGTACGGGCAGACCTGGTGAGCGGCGTCGACCAGGCTTTGTGCGTCGTCCTGGGTCAGGCCTGGCAGGCTGATGTTCAGGTCGATGTCCAGACCGAAACCGCCGGGGATTTGACCGATGCCAACGTGGGCAGTGATCGAAGCGTCATCCGGGATTTTGCGTTGGGTCTGGCTGGCGACAAATTTCAGTGCGCCGATGAAGCACGCCGAGTAGCCGGCGGCGAACAGTTGTTCCGGGTTAGTGGCCTGGCCACCGGCGCCGCCCAGTTCTTTGGGGGTGGAGAGTTTGACATCGAGGATATTGTCGCTGGAAACAGCACGACCATCACGGCCGCCGGTGGCGGTGGCTACTGCGGTATAGAGAGTTTGCATGGCATTTTCCTCAGGGTTATAAGCGCTAAATGTTTGCGCGCTAAGTAGTTGGTGAGGCAAATATATAGCGCTAATGTTTAGCGCGCAAGATAAATTTAAAGATTATTTTTTCGAGTGGATTTTGTGTGGCCGGATTATCGCGTCAGAGGCTGGACTGCAAATTGGCGCGGAGCGCGATCAGGTCGCCTTGCAGCTTGCGCAGCTGTTCCAGCTCAAGGCCGCTGGCGCCGAGGATGCATTGCGGAATACCCATCGCCTTGTCCTGCAATGCTCGGCCAGCTGCGGTGAGTTCCACCACCACCACGCGTTCGTCTTCACGGCTGCGAGTACGGCTAAGCAGGCCTTCTACTTCCAGGCGCTTGAGCAGAGGCGTAAGCGAGCCCGGATCCGTCAGCAAGCGGCTGCTGATTTCTCCGACCGTCAAACCATCCTCTTCCCACAGCACCATCATGGCCAGGTACTGCGGGTAGGTCAGGCCGAGTGCCTGCAAGAGGGGTTTGTAGACCTTGGTCATTAGCAGTGAGGTGGAATGCAGAGCGAAGCACAGCTGGTTGTCCAGCATCAGGGATTCGCACGGGTCAGGGTTTTTACTCATGGCGGTGCCTTAAAAGAGCGTGTCTGGGCTGGAATCTAGCGGGCAAACCTTTAATGCGCCAGATAATTCTGGCCGGACGGTCAGACCAAGCCGCTTTGCAGCGCCAGATCCCACGGTGGAACGGGGCTGAAGCGCGATTTCAGGTATTCCAGCAGCAGCCGGCTGCGCGCATTGACCTTTTGTTCCAGTCGCAGCGCGTAGATGCCGCTGGTTTCCGGGTTGGGCAAGCCGTCTTCGCAAAACAGCGGCAGCAACTCGCCGCGCACCAGATATTCACTGGCCAGCCACGTTGGCAGATGGGCGATACCCAAGCCGGCGAGGGCACCGCAAAGCAGCGCTTCGGCGTTGTTGGCGCTCATGCGAATGCGCTTCGGGCGATACGTGGCGCGGCGCCCGTCGAGCTCAAAGCGCCAGGCGAACATTGGCGCCAGGCCGTCCCAATCCAGGCCGTCGTGCTCGCTCAGTTCGCGAGGATGGGTGGGTGTGCCACGGTTTTTCAGATACGCCGGGCTGGCGCAGGCAATGCGTACGATGCTGGCCAGGGGCGTGGCGATCAGCCGGGTGTCGACGATGTGCCCCGCGCGCAACACCAAGTCGACCTTGCCCAAGTGCGCGCCCTGCATATCGACAAAGCTGTCGATCAAATGCAGGTGCACATCCAGCCCCGGGTACACATTCAAAAAGTCCGCAATCACGGGGGCCAGATGCCGCCGACCAAACGCCGCCGGCGCATCCACACGAATCAAGCCCTCTGGCGCATGGCTGAGGGAAACCGCCTCGGCTCGTGCCAATTGCAGCTCGCTGACGATCCGCCGCGCGCGTTCGGCGAAGGCCAGGCCCGCCGGGGTCGGCACTACGGCGTGAGTGCTGCGCTGAAACAAACGGCTGCCCACTGAGCTTTCCAGGCTGTCGATACGCCGGGCCACCGCCGAGGGGGTCAGCGGATGGCGTCGCGCGGCGGCGGAAAAACTGCCGGTCTCCAGTACGTCAAGAAACAGGCCGAGCTGGTCGGTCAAGGCATTCGGGTTCATGGGCGCGCGCTTATGCAGGATTGGCACAGCCATTGTGCGTTGCTGTGCGTTTCCGCACCAGAGCCGACTGCGTAGCATGAGCGGCCTGGGATTTGTGGAGTAGCGCGCGGTGTTGGATTTAGTGATTTACCTGGTATTGGGTGCGGCCCTCGGCACCGTCGGCGGCTTGTTTGGCATCGGCGGCGGGCTGATCGCCATCCCTGTACTGGGCGTGTTGTTCGGCCTTGATCAACAACTCGCCCAAGGCACTGCACTGGTGATGGTCGTGCCCAACGTGATGCTCGCCCTGTGGCGTTACCACCAGCGCAACCGCATCGAATTGCGCCACGCACTGCCGTTGGGCGTGATGGGTTTCAGCTTTGCCTGGCTGGGTTCGATCTGGGCGGTCGGCCTGGATGCAGGTGCCATGCGCATCGGCTTTATCGCGTTTCTGCTGACGCTGTCGGCTTACAACCTGTTGCGCATGTTCACGCGCAATGCGCCGCCAACCGCCGAGATGCGTTATTCCTGGCCCTGGCTCGGCGTGCTGGGCGCCGCCTCCGGCTCTATGGGTGGCTTGTTTGGCGTGGGCGGCGCGGTGGTCGCCACGCCGGTGCTGACAAGCCTGTTCGGCACTACTCAGGTCGTCGCGCAAGGCCTTTCCCTGGCCTTGGCGCTGCCCAGCACAGGCGTGACCCTCGTCACCTACGCTTGGCACCACGAAGTCGACTGGATGATCGGCATGCCCCTGGCCGTCGGCGGCCTGCTGAGTATCAGTTGGGGCGTCAAAGTCGCTCACGCGCTGCCGGAGCGAGTGCTGCGCGGTCTGTTCTGTGGCTTTCTGGCGATTTGCGCGGTGATGTTGACGTTTAAAGTCTGAAGCCTTCGAGGATGTATTGCGCCAGGCAATCGGTAATCGGCGACGTCATCGCCGGGTTGCGCAACAAGCGCAGGTTCATCGACGGCAGTGGCGGAAGGCCTTCGGCGCTCCCGAGTACGCGCAAGTCTTCGGTCACCAGGCTTTCCATGCTGGCCATGATCGCCAAGCCGGAACTGACCACCGCCTGGATGGCCGCCACGTTGGAGCTGTGATACGCCAAGCGATAGTCCCGCCCAACTGCATCCAGTGCCGCGCGGGTCCACTGGCTGCAAAAGCTGTCGACGCCGGAAACTGCCAGAGGCAGGGAATCGTGCTCGTCCAGACAAAAACAGGGCGACGCTACCCACACCATGCGCTCGGAGCGCAACAACTCGCCGACTTCACTCCCTGGCTCACGGCTGATCACCGTCAACGCCAGGTCGCGGCGCTGCATCAGCACCTGTGACGACTCGCAGTGCATCTCGATCTGGATCAACGGGTAGGCTTTGGAAAACCGCTTGAGAATCCCCGGCAAAAACCGCATCACGTAGTCATCCGGCGTGCCGATGCGCACCAGCCCGACCATATGCGGCTCGCGCAGGGTGTTAAACACCTCACTGTGCAGCTTCAGGATGCGCCGCGCATAACCCAGCAGCACCTGGCCCTCGGGCGTCAGCCGAACCTGGCGCCCGTCGCGCTCAAACAGCTTGCGCTGCAGCACGTCTTCTTCCAGGCGCTTCATCTGCATGCTCACCGCCGATTGGGTGCGGTTGACCACTTCACCAGCACGGGTAAAACCGCCCAGATCGGCGATGGCGACGAAGGTGCGCAGCACGTCTGTGTCGATGCTCGGGTAGGCGGACAATTGATCAATCTCCGAGATGTATTGCATAAGAAACATTCGTTGGATTGATCATAAGTCAGGGCACACACTCGCGTCATCCCCACTGGAGGGCGAGAAGATGAAAGGTCAGACAGGTTTTGTGTTGATGGCGAAACGCCCGTTTTCCGGGCTGTTTCACACAATTGCGCGTTGGCAGACGTTGCATCAGGAACGCCGGTTGCTGGCGAGTTTGAATGACGATGCGCTCAAGGACATCGGGCTCAATCGTTGCGATGTAGAGCAGGAGCGCCACCTGCATTTCTGGCAAGACCCGATGCGAAAATGACCCGCGATGGAGTTGGGTGGTCGGCGCGCACCAATGCTGCAGGTTTGAGGCGTTGTGGTGGGCGGGCTTGGTGTGGTGAGTGGGCCTGGTGTGGTGAGGGTGCTTGTTGTGGCGAGCGGGCTTGCCCCGCGTTGGGCTGCGCAGCAGCCCCAAAACCAACGCCTCAATTTTATCTGAAGGACCCCGGTGAGCTTAACTGGGGCCGCTGCGCAGCCCAACGCGGGGCAAGCCCGCTCGCCACAACAGGCCCGCTCGCCACAACAAGCACCCTCGCCACAACAGGCCCGCTAGCCACAGGCCTTTGTTGTCGGGCCTTAGCGCTTGACCTGTTTCAACGTCTCGGCAATCAAAAACGCCAGCTCCAGCGACTGATCGGCGTTCATCCGCGGGTCGCAATGGGTGTGGTAGCGGTCCGACAAACCGTCTTCAGTAATCGGCCGCGCGCCGCCGATGCACTCGGTGACGTTCTGCCCGGTCATCTCGATATGAATCCCGCCGGCATAGCTGCCTTCGGCCTGATGCACCTGGAAGAACTCCTTCACTTCGCCAAGGATCTGCGCGAAGTCGCGGGTCTTGTAACCGCTGCTGGCCTTGATGGTGTTGCCATGCATCGGGTCCGAACTCCACAGCACCTGCTTGCCCTCGCGCTGCACGGCGCGAATCAGGTTTGGCAGGTGGTCGCCAACCTTGCCGGCGCCCATGCGTGCGATCAGGTTGAGGCGGCCAGGGTCGTTGTCCGGGTTGAGGATGTCGATCAGGCGGATCAGGTCGTCGGGGTTCATGCTCGGGCCGACTTTAACGCCGATCGGGTTGTTTACCCCGCGCAGGAACTCAACGTGGGCGCCGTCCAGCTGACGGGTGCGGTCGCCGATCCACAGCATGTGGGCCGAGCAGTCGTAGTAGTCGTTGGTCAGGCTGTCGCGGCGCACGAAGGCTTGCTCGTAGTTGAGCAGCAGCGCTTCGTGGGCAGTGAAAAAGCTGGTTTCGCGCAGTTGCGGCGAGCTGTCCATGCCGCAGGCGCGCATGAAGGCCAGGGTTTCGTCGATGCGGTCCGCCAGCTGGCTGTACTTTTCGGCCAGCGCGGAGTTGGCGATGAAGTCCAGGTTCCACTTGTGCACTTGGTGCAGGTCGGCGAAACCGCCCTGGGCAAAGGCGCGCAGCAGGTTAAGGGTCGCGGTGGACTGGTGGTAGGACTGCAGCAGGCGGTCCGGGTCCGGCACGCGGCTTTTGAGGTCGAAGCCAATGCCGTTGACGATGTCGCCACGGTAGGCGGGCAGGGTCACGCCGTCGATGGTTTCATCGTTGGCCGAGCGCGGCTTGGCGAACTGGCCGGCCATGCGCCCGACTTTCACCACCGGGCAGCCGGCAGCGAAGGTCATCACGATGGCCATCTGCAACAGCACCTTGAAGGTGTCGCGGATCTTCGCGGCGGAGAACTCGGCAAAGCTTTCGGCGCAGTCGCCGCCCTGTAACAGGAAGGCGCGACCCTGGGTCACTTCGGCGAATTGACGGCGCAACTCGCGGGCTTCCCCGGCAAACACCAGCGGCGGGTAGCTGGCCAGGTTCTGCTCCACTTGCAGCAAGTGCGCAGCGTCCGGGTACTGGGGTTGTTGCTGGATCGGCAGGGCGCGCCAGCTGTCGGGGGTCCAGGGTTGGCTCATCATGAACTCGATAGGGTGATTGACGGTCGGGCGCCAATGTTATCAGCAATTAGTGCGTGACCTGTTGCCGCCGGTTGGCCGACAATCGCGCCTTTGCCCTGCGGTAAACCCTTTAGGAGTCGTGATGACCGAAGAGCGTGTCGAGCGCCTGTTGGCCGAGGTCCATGATGACTTCGGCATGATCCGCGTGCTCGAAGTGGCCGACTATCGTTTTCTCGAATTTGGCGACGCCATCGAGCAAAGCTGCGTATTCA
Source organism: Pseudomonas sp. AMR01 (assembly GCF_041946035.1). NCBI lineage: Bacteria > Pseudomonadati > Pseudomonadota > Gammaproteobacteria > Pseudomonadales > Pseudomonadaceae > Pseudomonas > Pseudomonas sp. AMR01. The sequence continues at coordinate 57,091 of NZ_JAUTYR010000018.1, read as the reverse complement.
CCGCCGACCCAAGCTGGCTGGAGTACGACTATACCCGCGCGATGCTGATTGGTGCCTTGTGCCACGAGCTGCCGGAAAGCGCGCTGTTCCTCGGTTTGGGGGCCGGCACGTTGACTCAGGCCTGCCTCAAGTTCCTGCCGCTGGAAGACGTCGAAGCCATCGAACTGCGCCCTGACGTACCGCGCCTGGCCATTGAATATTTGGGCCTGGACGACGACCCGCGCTTGTACATCCGCATTGGCGACGCTTTGCAATTGCTGGATACCGCCGAATCCGCCGACCTGATTTTCGTCGATCTCTATACCGACGTCGGGCCTGGCGTGGGGCACCTGGCCTGGACGTTTCTGGAAAACTGCCAGAAGAAGCTCAACCCCGGCGGTTGGCTGGTGATCAACCAGTGGGCGACCGACGACGGCAAGCCGTTGGGTGCGGCGTTGTTGCGTGGCTTGTATCACCGGCATTACTGGGAGCTGCCGGTGAAGGAGGGCAATGTGATTTTGCTGGTGCCTTCTGAGCTGGATCAAGAGCTGGATATTGATGCGCTGTCGGATCGGGCCGAGGCATTGGCGCCGCAGTTGGGCTATTCGTTGCAGGGGTTGATCAAGGCTATCCGGCCTGCGACCTAGTTGTCTAGTCTGACGCCTTCGCGAGCAAGCCCGCTCCCACATTTCGATTTGTGAATACATTCCAAATGTGGGAGCGGGCTTGCTCGCGAAGAGGCCATCCCTGTCGACATCTGATTCAGACCGTTCAAATACCTTTAAACACTCCAGGCCGCTTCTCAACCATCGCCCGCACACCTTCCTTGGCATCCTCGCTGTTCAACAATTTCTCCACCACCACCTGCAACCCCGCCGCAGCGACGGCCTCACCTTCCATGCGCGCCTGACGCGCCGACATCAACGTGGCCTGCACGCCCAGCGGCGCCTGGCGGGCAATCCGGTTAGCCAGTTCAATCGCGCGCGGCAGCAAGTCTTCACTGGCCATCACCTCCTGAACCAGGCCCAACCGCAAGGCTTCATGCGCATCAAACTCGTCACCGGTGAGCAACCAGCGCATGGCATTGCCCCAGCCGGCAATCTGATGAAAGCGCAATGTCGCGCCGCCAAACGGAAAGATCCCACGCTGCACTTCCATCTGCGCAAAGCGCGTGTTGCTCGCGCAAATATTGATATCCGCCGCCAGCATCAACTCGATGCCGAGGGTCAGGCAGTATCCTTTGGCTGCCACGATCACCGGCTTGCTGACCCTGGGGCCGGCGAATACGCCCCACGGATCGCAGCCGCCCAGCGGCGGCTGCCAGCCTCCCGACATCACGGCGCTGACATTCGCCAGGTCCAGCCCGGCGGTGAAATGGTCACCGTGGGCAAACACCACAGCCACCCGCGCGTCGGCATTTCGATCAAATTCGCCATAGGCCAGACTCAGTTCATTGAGCAAATCCAGGTCGAAGGCGTTGCGCTTGTCGACGCGGTCCAGGCCCAGCAGCAAGACATGGCCCTGTAATTCACGACTGACGCGACTGCTGCTGGCTTGATTCATCGGGTTTGCCCTCGGGTACGGGTTGGGGTTTCAGACCAAAGGTCTCTGTCGATAGGTGAAACGTTTAAGCTTTATGACCAACATGGCCGGGCCTTTGAAAAATAGACCTTGCCGGTGTTATCTGCAAAGACCGTGATCCAGCTCGGTTTATCAGTGTTTTCCGATAAAAAAAGCTCCCTTTTTCAGGTATTTCCGGTATAGTGCGCGCCGGCCTTTAACCGGGCCGCGTTTAGGTAGCGCAATTCCCCGAAGTCAGCTTCGGCTGCACGTCCGCACAGCGGACTCTCCCTTGACGAATCTTTTTCATTCATTCGTTTTCGCAAATCCCCGCCGACAAAGCAGCCAGGGCGACTCTTGAGTCTCAACACGGCATGCGCAGCTTTGGAGCATGGGTCTTTGCGGATGCACTTAGAGGCAGACCCATGACCCAGGAAACCGGCGGCTTCGCCGCTTTTAATCTTAACCCGAACATTCTTGCTGCCGTCATCGCGACTGGCTACGAAGAACCTTCGGCTATTCAGCAGCAATCGATCCCGATCATCATGGCCGGCCAAGACATGATTGGCCAGGCGCAAACCGGTACCGGTAAAACCGCCGCGTTCGCTCTGCCAATCCTGCACTGCATCGATCCTGCCAAGCGCGAGCCGCAAGCCCTGATCCTGGCGCCAACCCGTGAGTTGGCGCTGCAAGTAGCAACCGCTTTCGAAACCTACGCCAAGCAAATGCCGGGTGTAACCGTTGTGGCCGTTTACGGCGGCGCGCCTATGGGCCCACAACTGAAAGCAATCCGTAACGGCGCACAGATCGTTGTCGCCACCCCGGGCCGTCTGTGCGACCACCTGCGTCGTGACGAGAAAGTGCTGTCGACCGTGAACCACCTGGTTCTCGACGAAGCTGACGAAATGTTGAAGCTGGGCTTTATGGATGACCTGGAAGTCATCTTCAAGGCACTGCCACCGACCCGTCAGACCGTACTGTTCTCGGCCACCCTGCCACAGTCGATCCGTGCCATTGCCGAACGCCACCTGCGCGATCCGCAACACGTGAAGATCCAGACCAAGACTCAGACCGTTACCGCGATCGAACAGGCTCACCTGTTGGTTCACGCTGACCAGAAGACCTCGGCTGTATTGAGCCTGCTGGAAGTTGAAGACTTCGACGCCCTGATCATGTTCGTGCGCACCAAGCAAGCGACCCTGGACCTGGCCAGTGCCCTGGAAGCCAAAGGCTACAAAGCCGCTGCGCTGAACGGTGACATCGCCCAGAACCAGCGTGAGCGCGTGATCGACTCCCTCAAGGATGGCCGTCTGGACATCGTTGTTGCGACCGACGTAGCTGCTCGTGGCCTCGACGTTCCACGTATCACCCACGTGTTCAACGTTGACATGCCTTACGATCCAGAGTCCTACGTTCACCGTATCGGCCGTACTGGCCGTGCGGGTCGCGAAGGTCGTGCACTGCTGCTGGTGACTCCACGTGAGCGCCGCATGCTGCAAGTGATCGAGCGCGTAACCGGTCAGAAAGTTGCCGAAGTCCGCCTGCCGGATGCCCAGGCTGTTCTGGATGCTCGCATCAAGAAACTGACCAACAGCCTGTCGCCGCTGGTGGCTGACGCTGAATCGACCCACGGCGAATTGCTCGACCGCCTGACCGCCGATATCGGTTGCACCCCGCGTGCCCTGGCTGCCGCCCTGCTGCGCAAAGCTACCAACGGTCAGGCGCTGACCCTGGCTGCGATCGAGAAAGAACGCCCACTGGTTCCGAACAACGCGCCACGCGGTGATCGTCCAGAGCGTACTGGCGACCGTCCAGACCGTGGTGATCGTGAGCGTCGCGCTCCGGTTCCATTGGCTGAAGGCCGTGCTCGTTGCCGTACCGCGCTGGGCGCGCGTGATGGTATTGCTGCCAAGAACCTGCTGGGCGCTATCCTCAACGAGGGTGGCCTGGCACGTGAAGCGATCGGCCGTATCCAGGTACGTGACAGCTTCTCCCTGGTGGAGCTGCCGGAAGATGGTCTGGAAAAACTGCTGGCCAAGTTGAAAGACACTCGCGTGGCGGGCAAGCAGCTGAAGCTGCGTCGCTATCGCGAAGATTGATCTGCCTTTTGGGCTGATTGATCGCACATAAAAAATCCCCGACTGGTTCGGGGATTTTTTTGCCTGATTTTTGGATCAGCACTCGGTCCAATGTGGGAGCGGGCTTGCTCGCGAATGCAGTGTGTCAGTCACCGGAAATCTCGACTGATCCAGCGCTTTTGCGAGCCCGCTCCCACATTTAGATCTGGGTTAGCCGAAGCGGTAGATATCCATCCCCAGCGCACCCATGGTGAACCCCTGATGCGCCACGCTGAAATCACCCCCCGCGCCGCGTGCGAAGTACAGCGGCAACAGGTGTTCATCGCTAGGATGATTGCGCACCGCATGGGGCGCCTGACGACGGTAATCGTGCAAGGCCGCCTCATCATTGGCGGCGAGTTTATCCACCACCCAATCCCTGAAGTCCCGCGCCCAAGGCTCAATACTCTCAGGCCCGGCGTGCCAGTTAAGCTCCCCCAGGTTATGGGTAATGCTCCCTGAACCAATCAACAACACACCGCGTTCGCGCAGGCTGGCCAAGGCGTTGCCGACACGTGTCTGCAGGGGAGGGCCCATGCGACTAGGCAGAGACACCTGAACCACCGGGATATCCGCCGCCGGGTACATCAATGACAGCGGCACCCACGTGCCATGGTCAAAGGGGCGCCGGTCATCGACGCGCGCATTCAAACCATCGGTGTGCAGCAGCTCAACAATTTCGCTCGCCAGTTGCGGGTCGCCCGGCGCCGGGTATTGCACGGCGAACAATTCACGCGGGAAGCCGCCAAAGTCGTGCCAGGTTTCCGGCGCAGGGTTGCCGCTGACCAGCAATTCCTGGCTCTCCCAATGAGCGGAGACCACCACAATCGCGTTCGGGCGCGGCAGTTCGGCGGCTAAGCGCTGAAGCGCCGGGCCACTGGCGCCAGGTTGCAGGGCCAGCATGGGCGAGCCGTGAGATATATACAGGCTGGGGAGCATAACGGGTGTCCTGAGCGTTAACATGAGCCCATCTTCAATCAGATCATTGATCTAAATCTAATATAAGTTTTAGCGCCTTTTGATCGAATTTTCAGGGGGATTTATGGAGCCCAAGTTTTGGCAAGAGCGCTGGGCGCGCAATCAGATCGGCTTTCACCTGCCCGACGTTAACCCTTACCTGCAACGGCACTGGCCACAACTCGCGCTGGCTGAAGGCGCCAGGGTGCTGGTGCCGCTGTGTGGCAAGAGCCTGGATGTGATGTGGTTAGCGAGTTTGGGTCATCGCGTGATGGGGGTTGAGCTGTCGGAGCAGGCTGTGGAGGCGTTCTTCGATGAGCAGGGGCTCACGCCACGCATCTCTGGGCAAGGCGCGTTCAAGGTGTATCAGGCTGACTCGATCGAGCTGTGGTGCGGGGATTTCTTTGCACTGGGCGCAGAAGCTGTTGCCGGTTGCAGCGCTCTCTATGACCGCGCCGCGCTGATTGCCTTGCCGCCCTTGATGCGGGCGCAGTACGCGGAGCATCTGACTACCTTGCTGGGTTCTGGCTGTCAGGGGCTGCTGATCACCCTCGATTACGACCAGGCGCAAAAAGCCGGCCCGCCGTTTGCGGTGATGGATGAAGAAGTTGAGGTGCTGTTTGGGGCTCACTGGGGCCTGAATGTACTGGAGGAGCAGGATATTCTGGGGGAGAGCTGGAAGTTTGTGCAGGACGGCGTTACGCGGTTGGAAGAGCGTGTCTATCAACTGACAAGGTGCTGACCCTGCCATCGCCATCGCGGGCAAGCCCGGCTCCCACATTGACCGAGTTTTTCACAGTTTATGTGAGGCTGGGCAGATCCCTGTGGAAGTCGGGCTCGCCCGCGATGACAATTCAGGCACCCACAAAAAAGGGGCGATTAAATCGCCCCTTCCTGTGTCGCTGCCTCGCTGTCAGCCGCGACGACGCAACGCGTCGATACGCTCTTCCAGCGGCGGGTGACTCATGAACAACCGAGCCATGCCTTGTTTGATGCCGCCGTTGATGCCAAAAGCGGTCAGGCTGTCCGGCATATGCACCGGCAGGCCCTGTTCGGAACGCAAGTGTTGCAGCGCTGCGATCATCGCACCGGTACCGGCCAGGCGAGCACCGGCTTCGTCTGCGCGGAATTCGCGTTTGCGCGAGAACCACATGGTGATCGCACTGGCCAGAAAGCCCAGCACCACTTCAGCGAAGATGGTCGCCACGAAGTAGGCGATACCGCGGCCGCCTTCGTTTTTGAAGATCACCTTGTCGACGAAGTTGCCGATAATCCGCGCGAAGAACATCACAAAGGTGTTCACCACGCCCTGTACCAGCGCCAGGGTGACCATGTCACCGTTGGCCACGTGGCCGATCTCGTGAGCCAGCACGGCTTTCACTTCATCGTAGGAAAAGCGTTCCAGCATGCCCTGGCTCACTGCAACGAGCGCGTCGTTCTTGTTCCAGCCGGTGGCAAAGGCGTTGGCTTCGTAAGCCGGGAAGATCCCGACCTCAGGCATCTTGATACCGGCTTCGCGGGACAGCTGCTCCACAGTCTGCAGCAACCATTGCTCATGCCGGGTGCGCGGCTGGGTGATGACCTGCGTGCTGGTGCTCATCTTCGCCATCCACTTGGAGATGAACAGCGAGAACAGCGAGCCGGCAAAACCAAAGACTGCACAGAAAACCAGGAGCTGATTGAGGTTCAGATCGACCCCGTTGGCCGCCATGAACCCGTTGAAGCCGAACAGGCTCAGGGTGATGCTGGCAATCAGCACGACCGCCAGGTTAGTGGCCAAGAACAGCAGGATGCGCATCATGGTTGTAGAATTCTCCTCATGCTTAATATGTCGCGTACTGCGGGGTATATAAGGTGCGCCTTGGGGTGATTCAACTGGGCGACTATTTCAAACTGTGTCCTACAGCTTGAATGTAGAGCCCTGAAGGGATTTTCCGAGCTGGAAAGCCTGCGGACTTCACCGTGATCTTGCCTCGCCGTCCCGTAATTACAGGGGCTGACCGATCCTTGGTATGCCGCGACAGAGGGGAAGGGGAGAAAGACAGAGAAGTGTTGCCAGATACTCGCTGTACGACCGAATACCGGCCGTACAGCGCAACATCCCTTACTGGCGATAGGACTTGAGGAAGTTGCCGATGCGACCGATGGCCATGTCCAGGTCATCCACACGCGGCAATGTCACCACGCGAAAGTGATCCGGCCACGGCCAGTTGAACGCAGTTCCTTGCACAACCAGCAGCTTTTCCGACAACAGCAGGTCGAGCACGAACTTCTCGTCGTTGAAAATCGGGCAGACTTTCGGGTCGATGCGTGGGAAGGCGTACAGCGCGCCCATGGGTTTTACGCAACTGACGCCCGGAATCGCGTTGAGCAACTCCCACGTACGGTTGCGCTGCTCCAGCAGGCGGCCTTGCGGCAGCACCAGGTCGTTGATGCTCTGGTAGCCGCCGAGGGCGGTCTGGATGGCGTGCTGGCTCGGCACGTTGGCACACAGGCGCATATTGGCGAGCATGTCGATGCCTTCGATGTAGCTCTGGGCGTTGTGCTTGGGGCCGGAAATGGCGATCCAGCCGGAGCGGAAGCCCGCCACGCGGTAAGACTTCGACAGGCCGTTGAAGGTCAGGCACAGCAGGTCCGGCGCCAGGGAACCCGTGCAGATGTGCACGGCGTCATCGTAGAGGATCTTGTCGTAGATCTCGTCGGAGAACACCACCAGGTTGTGCTGACGCGCCAGTTCGAGCATGCCCAGCAGCACTTCCTTTGAGTACACGGCGCCGGTGGGATTGTTCGGGTTGATGATCACCAGGGCCTTGGTGTTCGGGGTGATCTTGGCCTTGATGTCGGCAAGGTCCGGGAACCAGTCGGCGCCTTCATCGCACAGGTAGTGCACCGGGTGGCCGCCAGCCAGGGTTACAGCCGCCGTCCACAGCGGGTAGTCGGGCGCCGGCACCAGCACTTCGTCGCCATTGTTGAGCAAGGCTTGCATGGACATCACGATCAGCTCGGACACGCCATTGCCCAGGTAGATGTCTTCGATGCCGACACCTTCAACCTGCTTCTGCTGGTAGTACTGCATCACGGCTTTACGCGCGCTGAACAGGCCTTTGGAATCGCTGTAGCCCTGGGCGGTCGGCAGGTTGCGGATCACGTCCTGAAGGATTTCATCCGGCGCTTCGAAACCAAAGGGCGCCGGGTTGCCAATGTTCAGCTTGAGGATGCGATGGCCTTCCTCTTCCAGGCGTTTGGCGTGCTTGAGCACTGGGCCGCGAATGTCGTAGCAGACGTTGGCGAGCTTGTTCGATTTGCTGACCTGCATGGCGATGTGATCCTGAAAATGAACGATCCAGACGGTGTGGAGACTACCGTACTGTGAATCCCGCAGGGCCGCCCCCATAAATACGTTTGAATGCCGGTAGCGCGGGTGCCAGACTGGCGTTTTGAAGAGGCGCAATCATACGTGCCGCCTGATCCATGGAAAAGACACAGATCAGGGTTTTTCAGTTGCCGAGGTGTACCGATGGATAAGTTGCAGAAAACCGTTGAAGAATGGAAGGAGATGCTCGACCCCGAGCAGTACAACGTGTGCCGCCTCAAAGGCACCGAGCGCCCGTTTTCAGGCAAGTACAATGCCACCAAGACCGACGGCGTGTACCACTGCATCTGTTGTAACGAGGCGTTGTTCGATTCGACCACCAAGTTCGATTCGGGCTGCGGCTGGCCGAGCTTCTACGCGCCGATTGCCGACAGCGCGATGATTGAGATCCGTGACGTCAGCCACGGCATGATCCGCACCGAAGTCACCTGCGCCAAGTGCGACGCGCACCTAGGGCACGTGTTCCCTGACGGCCCACCGCCGACGGGTTTGCGGTACTGCATCAACTCGGTGTGCCTGGACCTCGTGCCGCGCTAGGGCAACCAGCACCCTCCAGCTGTGGGAGCGGGCTTGCTCGCGAAGGCGGTGTATCAGTCAATTTATTCGGAGACTGACACACCGCCTTCGCGAGCAAGCCCGCTCCCACAGTTAAATCGAGTAAGACGGGAAGAATGGGTATAGGTCTATAACGCGCCATCATTGCGGTCAATTAAATTGCACGCAATTGAATTGCCTACTATCGTTTCGGTTCTTACCCCTTATTCGAGGCACTGCCATGAGCAACACCCTGCTGAGCATCCCGTGCACCACCCTCAAGGGCGAGCAAAAGACTCTGGCCGACTTCGCCGGCAAGGCCATTTTGGTGGTCAACACCGCCAGCAAGTGCGGCTTCACCCCGCAGTACAAAGGCTTGGAGCAACTCTGGCAACAATACAAGGATCAAGGCCTGGTGGTGCTGGGCTTCCCTTGCAACCAGTTCGGCAAGCAGGAACCCGGTGACGAGGGCGCGATTTCCGAATTTTGCGAGCTGAACTTCGGCGTCAGCTTCCCGCTGTTCAAAAAGATCGACGTAAATGGCAGCGATGCCCACCCCTTGTTCGTGCAGCTGAAAAAACAGGCCCCGGGCCTGCTGGGCTCCAAAGGCATCAAGTGGAATTTCACCAAGTTCCTGATCGGCCGCGATGGGCAGGTGGTCAAGCGTTTTGCCCCGACCACCAAACCCCAGGACCTGACCCAAGAGATTGAAGCCCTGCTCAAATGACCGACGCTCCTCTCGTGTCCCTGTCTCTGGACGATCAGCTGTGTTTCAAACTCTACGCCGCCTCGCGGGCGGTGACCCGTGCCTACAAGCCAATGCTCGATCAGTTGGGCCTGACTTACCCGCAATACCTGGCAATGCTGGTGTTGTGGGAGTGGCATGGCGCCGCGCCTGCGCAACCCACGGTCAAGGCCCTGGGTGAGCGGCTGATGCTCGACTCGGGCACGCTGACGCCCTTGCTCAAGCGCCTTGAGCAGCTTGGGCTCGTGAGGCGTCAGCGCAGTGCGCGAGATGAGCGTGAAATGCACTTGGGGCTGAGCGAGGCGGGCGTGCAGCTGCGCGACGACGCACACCGCCTGAAAACCCGGTTGCTCTGTGACAGTGGCGTCGACCTTAACAGCGCCGACGCTCTGCGCGATGGCCTTGATCAATTGCTGGCGCAGCTCAAAGGCTTGTCGTCTTAGGCACCCACACGTCCAGCAGGGTTTTGAGTTCTTCGCGGCGAAATGGCTTGGCCAGGTAATCATCCATCCCGGCCGCGCGGCAACGCTCGCGTTCTTCCGACAATGCGTTGGCGGTCAAGGCGACGATGGGCAGGTCCGGCCAGCGCCCGCTGCGTCGAATCTGCCGGCTGGCCTCGTAGCCGTCCATCACCGGCATATTGCAGTCCATCAACACCATGTCGAAGCGTTGTTCCTCAAGCAGCTTGAGCGCCTCGCCACCATGGGCCGCGACGATCACTTCGCACCCCAGCTTGCTGAGCATGCCCTTGGCCACCAGTTGATTGACCGGGTTGTCCTCCACCAGCAGGATGCGCGCCCGGTGCAGGAGGGGCGCGGCGTCCGTTTGAACTGGCTCGAGAATCAACTCCCCGTCGCTGCGCAGGTTGCGTTGCAGAATCTGGTACAGCGCATTGCGGCTCAAGGGGCGCGCCTGTTGCTGCAGCGGCCCGAGGGCTGCGACCTCTTCGCTGGGCATGAAGTTGCCATAGGCGGTGACCAGCAGAATCGGCGCAGTAATGCCCGGGCGCAGGCGGAACAGGCATTCCGGGCAATCCGTGATCAACAGGTTGGGGGCTTGCCCGTTCAAGTCGTCATCGAGCGAGTAAAAGCGTGGAGCCAGCCCCCAATGCGGCAGCAGGGACGTGAGCAACTCGGTCAGCCCGCTACCGGCATGGGTGATGACCATCACGTCACCTTTCAGCGGCAGTTGCCGGGTAGACGGCAAATGGCTCGGCAGCGGCAGGTCGGCGCAGAACTGGCTGCCAAACCCCACTTCCGAACTGATACTCAGGCGGCCCTTCATCGCTTCACACAGGTTATGCGTCAGCGCCAGGCCCAGCCCTGTGCCGCCAAACTGGCGGGTGATGCCCGCGCCCGCCTGGGTAAAGGGCTGAAAGATCTTCACCTGCGCGTCCATGGCGATGCCAATGCCGGTGTCACACACTTCAATCCTCACCCGATCGTCGCTGGCGCTGAGGCGCACGTCGACGCGGCCGAAACGGGTGAACTTCAGCGCATTGGAAAGCAGGTTGCTGACGATTTGCCGCACGCGGGTCGGGTCGCCGATCACCTGGGCGGGAAACAGCGGGTCAATCAGGCAGGTCAGTTCGACACTTGGCGCGGCGTTCTGCGACAGCAGGTTGGCGGTGTCTTCCACCAAGGAGCCGAGGTCGAACGGAATGCGTTCCAGCTCCAGCTGCCCGGCGTCGAATTTAGACAGGTCGAGGATGTCGTTGAGCAACTCCACCAGCACTTTGCCCGAATCATGGGCGATCGACAGTTGCTGGCGTTGCTCGGCATTCAGCGGGCTGTCCAGCGATAGCGCGATCATCCCCAGCAGGCCATTGAGCGGCGTGCGGATTTCATGGCTCATGTTGGCCAGGAACGCCGCTCGCGCCTGGGCCATGCCCACGGCGGTCTTCTTCGCGGCTTCCAGTTCATCGTTGGATTGGCTCAAGCGCTGGTTGCTGGCCTTCAGCTCAAGGGTGCGCGCGGAGACGATATCCTCCAGTTGCCCCAGGTATTCGGTGAGGCGGTCTTCGGCGTTACGCCGCTGCTGGATTTCGGTTTGCATGTTTTCGAACTGCTGGTTGGCGACGCTGACCAGCACGCCGATTTCATCGTGTTCATGCCCGGGCGGGCAGTCCAGACGGGCCTGCTTGCTGGTGCTCAGCGCCCGAATAATGCGCACCAGTGGTTGCGTCAACATCACGTAGAACAGGCCCAGCAAGATCCCGGTCAGCAACAAGCTGCGGGTAAAGCCATTGAGCAAGGTGATCTCGGCCCGGTGCAGGAAACGGCTGCCGAAGGCGTAGGTGTCGACATCCAGACGCAGCACGCCGAGGGCGTCGTTGGGCATGTGGTTGAGGAACAGGCGGTCCTCAAACTGCCGGTTGGCGCCAAACAGGAAGTCACTGATGGGCCGGTAAGTACTTTCCTTGCGCGGGCGATTGACGTCGGCCAGCACCACGCCATTGTTATCGACCAGTTGCGCGCGGGTAATCGCCGGGGAGTGCAGCAGGCCGAGGGTCAGCTCCTGGGCAAGTTCTGCATCAATGTTGTAGGCGATCCGTGAGGCCGGGTTATGGCTGATTTCGATCAGCGAGCGGATTTCACGGTTGATGGATGCATCTTCACTGGCATAATCGATGCCGATTTGGATCAGACTGAGCAGGGTTCCCAAGACGAAACCGACCAGCACAGTCAATCTGGCTTGTTTATAAGACAAGCGGTGGGCGAACTTGATATCCATTGGGTGTTGAACCACTTCACGTTTCCCTTCGCCCGGCAAGCATAGCTGAACATCCACAGGCCCTGGCTTGCCCGGCATGAATCGATTTTTTACGCAGCCTCGTGCGGTCTGCCGCAGGGTTGCCAATACGCCATCTTTTGCAAGAACTTGCCAGAGGAATAATCGTGGATTCTCGATTGAATGCCTTTCTTGAGCGTGCCGACGCCGTACTCGCCCGCCTGGAACCCTTGCTGCCCGCGCCGCGCCAAGCCATCGACTGGAACACGTGTCTGGCCGCCCGCTGGCAGCGTGAAGGCCGCAGCGGTTTTTTGCTACCCCTGGAAGTGAGCCTGGACATGCGCCTGTCCGACCTGATCGGCGTCGACAAGCAACTTGAAACGCTGGCCCGCAACACCCAGCAATTTCTCGATGGCCTGCCCGCCAACCACGCGCTGCTGTGGGGCTCGCGCGGCACCGGCAAATCATCGATGGTGCGTGCCTTGCTCGCCCAGCATGCAGAGGCAGGCTTGCGCCTGATCGAGATCGAGCGCGACCACCTGGCCGACCTGCCACGGGTGGTCGAGCAACTGATCAAGTTGCCGCAGCGGTTCATTTTGTTTTGCGACGACCTGTCGTTCGAGGCGGGCGAGGGCGATTACCGCGTGCTTAAGAGCGTGCTGGACGGCTCCCTTGAACAGGCGCCGGAAAACGTGCTGTTGTACGCCACCTCCAACCGTCGCCACCTGGTGCCGGAAAACCAGAGTGACAATGACAACTGGAAGCGCGTGGACGGCGAACTGCACCCAAGCGAAGCGGTGGAAGACAAGATCGCCTTGTCCGACCGTTTTGGCTTGTGGCTGTCGTTCTACCCGTTCACCCAGGAACATTTCCTGAATGTGGTGGAGCACTGGATCGGCGAGCTGGCGACCAAGTCCGGCTTGCAGTGGCAGCGCGATGAAGAACTCGACATCCTGGCGGTTCGCTGGTCCACCGGGCGCGGCAACCGCAACGGTCGTTGCGCGTATCAATTCGCCCGCTATTGGGTGGGTCTCAAATTGTTGGAGCGTCAAGCATGATTGATTTACAGCAGGCCGGTACCGGCCTGGACGGCTATGCCATGTTGTGTGCGCAGCTGGAATCGCTGTTGGCCGATGAGCGTGATTTCATCGCCAACAGCGCGCAATTCTCTGCGTTTTTGTTCAACCAGCTGGATGACCTTAACTGGGCCGGTTTTTATCTCAACCGCAACGAAGAGTTGGTGCTGGGCCCGTTCCAGGGCCAGATCGCCTGTGTGCGCATCCCGTTCGGTCGTGGCGTGTGTGGCGCGGCGGCGGCCTCTCGGCAAACCCAACGGGTGGAAGATGTGCACGCCTTCCCCGGGCATATCGCCTGTGACAGCGCCTCGAACAGCGAGTTGGTGGTGCCGCTGGTCAAGGATGGCCAACTGATTGGCGTGCTTGACCTGGACAGCCCATCACTGGCCCGCTTTACCGAGCAAGACCAGGTGGGTATCGAGCAACTGGCGGCGATTTTTCTGCGCTTGACCGACTGCTGACGGGTTGTTGCGGGAGCGAATGGCCATATTCGCTCCCGCCTACACCGGGGCGTCCAAACCATTCAGGCGCATTTGCAGCATCCGCTCCAATTCAAGCATGCATTTCTCCAGCGTCTTGATGCCTGTTTCGATCGCCGGCTGATCTTCACCCCGCGCGCACAGCTGTTCCAGCGCTTCGCATTGGTCGGCTAACGCTGTCGCCTGCACGATGCGCGCGGCGCCCTTGATTTTGTGCGCCTGGTCAATGATGTCCTGGGGCGGTGCCTGCCGAGCCAACAGCGCAACCAATTCCTGGCGGTCATGACAGCTGCTGCTCAACAGCTCCTCAAGCAAGCGACGACTCAACTGCAGGTCGCCTCCCGTCAGCGCATCCAGGCTGCTGATATCCAACTGTGCACCGCACGATTGCGGCCCTATCTGCGCCAATTGGCGCTCCAGCGCCGTGAGGCTGATCGGTTTGAACAAGCAGTCGTTCATCCCCGCTTCGGCGCACCGTAGCTTCTCTTCCGGCTGGGCATTGGCGGTGAAACCCAGTACGACACAGGGCGCAAGGTGCTCTCGCTGTTCATATTCACGAATCGAGCGGCTTAGCTCGTAGCCGTTCATGACGGGCATGTTGCAGTCGGCGATGACCAAGTCGAAGCGCTCCTGGCGCCAGGCCTGGAAGCCTGCCGCACCGTGCTGGGCCGCAGTGAACTGGTGGCCCAGGTAGCCCAATTGCTGGCACATCAGCAGGCGATTGGCCGGGTGGTCGTCCACCACCAATACATTGAGCACCGGCGCAGGCGCAGGGGCCGCTGGCTTGAGTTCTTCCACCGGCTGAACCGGCTGCAGGCGCGGCATTTTCAAGCTCATATGCACTTGTGTGCCCACCATGGGCACGCTGCTCAGGCTCAACTGCCCACCCATCATCGCGCACAGGCTGCGGCAAATCACCAGCCCCAGGCCCGCACCGCTCCTGGCCAGTTGCCCGGAGTTGTCGGCTTGTGCAAAAGGCTCGAACAGACGCAGCTGGTCCTCGCGGCTGATGCCGATGCCGGTGTCTTCCACCGCCAGTTTCATTTCAACCTGCTGCGGCAGATCAGACGTGTGCACATCCACTTTGATTTTGACCTGGCCGCGCTCGGTGAATTTGATCGCATTGCTCACCAGGTTCGACAGCACCTGCTTGAAGCGCAAGGGGTCGATCAGCACATCGGTGTCGTCGAGTTCGGGTGTGAACTCCAACACCAAACTGAGGGTTTTCTGGCGTGCCAGACCATCGAACACACGTACCACCGACTCGATGACTTCCCGCAGGTTTACGCGCTCCGGCGCAAGGCTCAAACGGCCGGACTCAATGCGCGCAATGTCCAGAATGTCGCCAATCAGCTCCAGCAGGTCCTTGGCCGAGTTGTAGGCCACTTCAATGGCCGGACGGTCGAGATGCCCCTGGTCTGCCCGCTTGAGGGTTAATTCCAACATGCCGATCACCGCATTCATCGGCGTGCGGATTTCATGGCTCATGGTGGCGAGGAAGGTGCTTTTGGCGCGGTTGGCTTCATCGGCGCGCTCCTTGGCGGCGCGCAATTCATCGAACAACTGGCGCCGCTCACTGATATCGATCCAGCCCCCGATGACGCCCTGGACTTCGCCGTCGGAGTCACGGTAAGGCAGAATCCAGTGGTAGATCGTCAGTTTTTTTCCAGGCGTATGCAGGGTCCGATCGAGGATCAGCGGAATGCCTTCTGCCACCACTCGCTGGTAGTCTGAGTGGTATTGCGCGGCCTCAGCTTCGAGGGCCATGTTCATCTGGATGACGCTTTTTCCGATCACGTCTTCGCGCTTGACGTCGAACACTTGCAGGTAACTGTCGTTGCAGGTTTTCAGCAAGCCCTTGCGGTCTCGCACATAGATCGGGTGCGGCGTCTCATTGACCAGCGCGCGCATGAACTCGAATTGATCGTTGAGGGCGCGCTCGGCCATTTTTCGGTGCTTGATCTGGCGGCGCATGTAGGCATTCCAGGTCAGGGATATCAGCAATAACAGCCCGGTACCGATGACGATTTGCGCGATCAATTCGTGGTAATTGCGCCAGTAGCTGTCGGAGGCGGCCGTGTAGCCGCGCCACCGGCTATTGATGATGCCCAGCTCGTCCGGGGCAATGCTGAGCAAGGCTTTGTCGAGGATCGAGCTCAGTTCGGTTGCCCGCCGTGACGTCGCCAGGGCGAAGGTGGCCGGCTGGGTACCGACGCTGGAGCTGATCTGCAGTTTGTCCTGGAACACCTGCGACGACAGGAAGTAGTTGGCGATCACCAGCGAATTCACGGCGCCGTCCACCTGCCCTTGAGCCAGCAATTCCGATGCCTTGAACGTGTCGCTGGTCTCGACCAGTTGGATCTGTGGGAAACCCTCGCGCAGGGTTTGTTCCAGCGGGTTGCCTTGAGTGATCGCCAGGCGTTTGCCAGCCATTTGCTCCAGGCTCAAGGGCGCGCCGGGCTCCTTGCGCGTCAGCAGTACGTAAGAGTTTTCAAGATAAGGGCGGCTGAAACTCAGTTGCGCTTCCCGTTCGACGCTGGGAATGATCGCGCCGATGATATCGGCCTTGCCGCTGTCGACCTGTTCAATCATTGCATGGACATCACGGCTGCGCTGGATCTCGAAGCGCATCCCGGTGCGCAGGCGAATCAACTCCAGCAAGTCTGCAGTGATGCCGCGAAAGGTGCCGTCAGAGTCGAAAAAAGTCAGGGGTGCAAAGGTTTCGTTGACCATCACCTTCACCACCGGGTGGTCTTGCAGCCAGCGTTCTTCGCGCTGCGTCAGTTGCAGCTTCTGGTCGGTCAGCAGGATGTCGCTTCCCGCACTCCAGCGTTTGGCAATGCTGTCGCGATTATTGGTGGGGACGACGCCCAGGATTTCGTTGACGATACTCAAGAGAATCCGCTGGTCCTGGCGCAGTGCAAAACTGAAACCATAGGCTTCATGCTTGCCGAAATTGGCCATGCGGATGTTTTTCAGGTAGCCCTTGTTGATCATGTAATGCGTGGAAATGGTGTCGCCCAGAAAGACATCCGCTTGGTCGAACGCGACCGCATTCAACGCATTCTGATAAGACGGGTAGGCGCGGATGATCGCATGGGGGTACAGCTTTTCCACTTCATTGAGTGGCAGGTAATGGTAGACAAGACTGACGCGTAGCCCGGCCAAACCATCGCTGAGGCTGCGTGTTTCACCTTCGCGGGTGACCAGTACCGGTTGGTCCACGGCGTAGGGCTCTGACAGCGTGATGTTCGGGTTAGCGGCCTCAAAACCGTTGGAAGAACCCAGCAAGTCAATCTCACCGGTTTCGAGGGCGTGAATCGCCGCCTCACGGGTGGGGTAGCGCAGTACCTGAATCGGCAAGGCCAGCGCCTTTGCCAACAACCCAGCGTAGTCAGCAGTGAGCCCCTCGTAGTCACGACCACTGGACGTCAAATCGAAGGGAGGATAGTCGGGTGCTGCGGTGCCGAGTATCAGCGCGCGTTTGTGCTGCAACCACTGGCGCTGAGCCTTATCCAGTTGAATATCGAGTTGAACGGCACTCGTACGGCTCAGTAACGTGAGGTGTTGCGGGCCGGTTTGAGGGTCCGCGGGCGCGGCAGTGCTGATGCACATACCGGCAATCAATATAATTAAATAGTCCTTTATACGCCTGGGCATCCGCTTTCTCACACTAGCGCGTTTCGTTTTGCCATCTCGATAAGTTCTACCAAGGATTTGGCTTTGAGTTTTTGCATAAGCCTCTTTTTGTAGGTGCTGACAGTTTTATTACTTAGAAACATACCTTTGGCAATTTCCTTATTGGTACGGCCCTGTGCAAATAGTTGCAATACCATTAGCTCGCGGTCATTGACGGTCTTGAACAGTTCAAGTTCCAGCGAGTTGCTGTCTGCACCGTTGCCATTCAATGCCTGGCTCGGGAAATAGTTGTAGCCGGATAATACCGCGCGAATGGCACTCAGAAGTTCACTTAGATCACCTTCCTTACACACGTAGCCATCCGCGCCGGAGCGCATGCAGCGGGTAGCGAACAGCGTTGGGCATTGTGCGGTGAGGATGAGTGTTTTCATCGGCGTGTTCATGGCGTTGAACCGGCAGAGCACTTCAAGGCCGTCCAGTTTGGGGATGCTGATATCCAGAATGATCAGGTCTGGAAGGCATTCACGGACCATTTGTATCGCGTCACAGCCATTATCTGTTTCACCGACGACTTTATATCCTTCATGCTCCAGCAACATACGAATGGCCAGCCTGATAACAGGATGGTCATCAATGATAAAAACTGTGTTCATAATCACATTCCATGCAAGTGCAAATTAAGCGGGCACATTAGCCCAGAAATTGAGCGAGGCGCATGAGTCATGGAGGGAGTAGCTATAAAACAGGAGAATTCCTACGTTAGAAAAGGTAATTGCCTACCAGTCGTTAAGGCTTTGTAACCCCCGTTGTAAGAGGATTTTGCATTGAACCCATCATGGCGGCGTGCCTGGAATCTCACAGCAGCCTTTGGGTTAACTTTCGCAGGCGCACAGTGTTTAAAGTCCTACATGCACACTTGGCGTCAGAGGGCGATCAAGCGTGCCAATTCGTCTTTGTTCAGGGGCTTGGATAGATAGCCCAGCAATGGCAGACCGCGCGTCATGGCTTGGGCCATCAAGTTGGACAGTTCCGAGTCGGGAAGCCCACTTAACAAAATGGCGCCGATTATAAAGTGTCGGCGACTGGCAATTTCCACCAGTTCCAGGCCTGGCAGATCCGGCAGGCATTGATCGCACAACATCAGGTCAAAAGGCGCCTGGGCCCGGGACATCGAGCAAATAGCCTGTTCGGCGTTTTCTGCGAGGGTCAACTGGTCGAAGCCGAAGCTTTTAAGCAGGCACTCGGTGGCCAGGAGCTGAAAGGGGTGATCCTCCACCAACAGGATTCGAAGAGGGGGTTTGGGCATAGAGGGCACACGGGTCAGTCAAGCGTCGATGGGGTGGAGTGTAGGAATAGCTCGCCAGGTCCCCCGGAAGCGTGCGTGATTATTCTTCGAATGGTCGTGCGAATTCGATCAGGCCGCTCTGTTCCCATCGTAGGCAGATTCTGTTCGGGAGACAGGCGGCGTGACCGGCATCGTTATTGTGGGCTGGAACGCCCGGTCATCTCCCGTGCCATCTCGGTGGCGTAGCTGTCCGTCATGCCGGCGATAAAGTCGATCATGCGCAGGAACGACGCGTGCAGCGACCACGCCGGGTCGGGCGCGCTATTGCCCAGCAAGTCGAGAATGCGCCGGTTCTTGAACGACGGCGTGCGCCCGCCATGCTGCTCCAGGGCTGCACCGCAAAAGGCGTTCAGCAGGATTTCCAGGGTCGTGTAGGCACCAATTTCATGCAGGGTCTTGCGCTTGTCCTGGAAGATTTTCTTGCGCGCCATGTCCTTGGCATCCAGCACGCAGCGTTTGGCCGGGCCATGCATGTGTTCCACCAGATCGCCGGGCAGCGTGCCGGCGAGCAAGGCGTCCTGTTGCTCGACAAACGCGCGCGCCGCCGCGTTGGTCAGGTGCTCGATGGCTTTGCCACGCAGGATCGCCAGCTTGCGCCGACGCGAGTCCTGCGCGCCCAGTTGCCGATAGGTCTGGGGCAGGTCGTCGCCCACCAGATCAAGCAGCAAAGACTCGACCTCGGCGTACTCCAGCAGGTCCATTTCCAGGCCGTCTTCAAGGTCGATCAAGGCGTAGCAGATATCGTCCGCCGCCTCCATCAGGTACACCAGCGGGTGGCGCGCCCAGCGTTGTTCTTCAAGCTGTGGCAGGCCGAGCCGGCGGGCGACCTGCTCAAGAATCGGCAACTCGCTCTGGTAGCAGCCGAACTTGTGTTTCTTGTAGCCCAGCGAGTCTGCGTGGCGCGCGGTCCACGGGTATTTCAGGTAGGTGCCCAGTGTGGCGTAGGTCAGCCTGGTGCCGCCGTCGAACTGGTGGTACTCAAGCTGGGTGAGCACGCGAAAGCCTTGGGCATTGCCTTCGAAATTGAGGAAGTCATTGCGTTCGGCGCTGCTCATATCATCCAGCCAGCCGCGCCCGGCAGCCTGCTGAAACCAATGGCGAATGGCATCTTCGCCGGAGTGCCCGAACGGTGGGTTGCCGATGTCATGGGCCAGGCAGGCCGATTGCACCACCATGCCCAGGTCGCTGGGGTCACACCAGTCGGGCAGGGCGCTGCGCAAGGTTTCGCCCACGCGCATGCCCAGTGAGCGGCCGACGCAACTGACTTCCAGGGAATGGGTCAAGCGGGTGTGAATATGATCGTTGCTGGAGACCGGGTGCACTTGGGTCTTGCGCCCCAGGCGGCGGAACGCGCCGGAGAAAATAATGCGGTCGTGGTCTTTGTGAAACGGGCTGCGGCCCAATTCTTCCGGGCTGTGCAGGGGTTTACCAAGACGTTCGCGAGTCAGCAGGGTGGGCCAATCCAAGGCGGGTACTCTCCGAGCGGTAAATGACAGCGCCCAGCTTCCCGGTTCCGCCTTGGCGGGGCAAGCGAAAATCTACAGACCGGCTGCGTCGATATCGATTAACAGCAAACGCTGACCGTTATCAAAGAATTGTCCTGCGGTCAGGCAATACTGATTGGTGGTGGCATCGCGGTAGGTAGAAGACAGGATCAGCCGCCGTTCGTCCCAGCCTTCGGCGAGCAGGTGATAGAAGTACGGCCGCCACGACCAGTTATGCCCCAGGTAGCGGCTGTCGGCCTGCCACGCGTCCTGGCGCCATTCGAAGTTGGGCGTCAGTTGGGTACCGTGGCGGTCGCACTGATAGAAGCGCAGCAGCCACGGAAAATCCGGCAGTTGTGGCAATTGGTTGAGTGGTTCCTGACCCTGGGCCCAGGTTTGCAGAATCTTCATCAACTCGACCAATTGCAGGCGCAATTGCATGATGCGCCCGCGCTCTGCGAGTTTTTGCTGGACGTAAACGGAGCGCAACTGGGCAAAGCGCGGCACGAAAGCATCTGTGGCGAACCAATCCAGCTGAGCCTGGGCAAACAGATAACCCTGCACATAACGCGCGCCGCATTCCAGGGCGAAGCTCAATTGCGCCT
Organism: Pseudomonas sp. AMR01; assembly: GCF_041946035.1. Taxonomy (NCBI): domain Bacteria; kingdom Pseudomonadati; phylum Pseudomonadota; class Gammaproteobacteria; order Pseudomonadales; family Pseudomonadaceae; genus Pseudomonas; species Pseudomonas sp. AMR01. The sequence continues at coordinate 36,468 of NZ_JAUTYR010000018.1, read as the reverse complement.
CGGTTTCGACCCCTTCGGCGATAATCCAGCAGCCGGTCTTCTCGGCCATTTGCGCCAGGGCGCGCACCACCTCGCTGCTCGGCCCGCCGCGAGCGGCTTCCTGGAACAGGCGCATGTCCAGCTTGAGGATATCCGGCTGCAAGGCCAGTACCCGGTCGAGCTGGGAGTAACCGGCGCCGAAATCGTCGATGGCAATACGTGCGCCGGCCTCACGGTAGCGCGCCACCACGTCGGCCAGACGCTGGATATTGCCGCCCAGTTCGGTGATTTCAAACACGATGCGTCGCGGGTCAACGCCGTGGGCGTGCACCTGTTTCAGGCTGGGCAGTGCCTGGCCTTGGCGCAGGCGGTTGATCCAGCGCGGGGAAATGTTCAGGCTCATGAACCAGTCTTCCGGAGCTTCATGCAGACGGCTCAAGGCATTGTCGCGTATTTGCCGGTCGAGAGTGCGCAGCGCCACGCCCGGTGTGCGTGGGTCGGCGAACAGCGGGCCCACGGAGTGCAAGCGGCCATCGGCCTGGCGCAGTCGGCCCAAGGCCTCGACGCCAGCAATGCGCCCGGTGGCAGTGTCGATGAACGGCTGAAAGCAGGCGAGCGGTTGCCCGTCGATCACGGGGCCTCCTTAATTGAACTGGCGAAAAAAAGGCCCGGCCCTCGATAACGAGGGCCGGGCCGATTCTGTTTGCAAGAATGCAGCCAGTAGCGCTTAGCGCTTGCGTCCGGCCATGGCCAATTTGATCAGCGGGATCAAACCGGCGCCCAGCCGCACCAGGCGCGTCACGCCGCTGATACCGCCGCCTTTGGCACCTTTACCGGTGAAGAAACCCATCAGCGTCACCGCCGCCACGCCCCACAGCGGCGCGTGCTTGATGCCCAGGCTGTCCTGCCAGTTAGTGCCCATGTTGCGCACTTTGTGCAGGGGCGCCATCAGCTGCTGGGACTCGTGACGGATTTCCTGGCGGTGCATTTCCATGCGCAGGCGAATCAACGCTTTGCGCATTTCCCGCCGGGACGTGGTTTTTGGAACTTCTGTCAGGTTCATGGCAGCAGGCGCTCCCGGTCGTTGGCCAGCTCTTCGAGGGTGGCATGGAACGGCGTGGACTCATCGAATATCGCCGCTTTCAAGCGCAACCCGCAGAACCCTGCGGCCAGGATGTAAAACACGCAGAGGCTGATGATCCCGGTAAGGCGATAGGTGTCCCACACCAGAATCATCACCAGCCCCGACAACCCCACCAGCAGCAGCAGGGCGAATACCAGCGCCAGGCCTGCAAACAGCAGCAGGCTCACGGTGCGCGACTTTTGCTCCTGCAATTCGATGCCAAACAACTCGACGTGGCTATGGAGCAAGCCCAGAACGGCTGCGCCCAGGCGCCGGGAGGTAGAACTTGTGCCCGATGACGAGCCGGTTTCGCCGATAGACATGATGTTAGCGCCTTGTTGCCAGCAGACCGATCAAAAAGCCCACACCGGCAGCGATACCGACGGACTGCCAAGGGTTGGCCTGCACGTAATCTTCGGTAGCGGTGACTGCCGCCTGGCCGCGCTCGCGCAGCGAGTCTTCGGTCAGTTGCAGGGTTTCACGGGCCTTGAGCAGGCTGTCATGGATCTTGGTGCGCAGTTCGTCTGCCTGGTCACCGGCCAGCACGGCGGTGTCGTCCAACAGCTTTTCGGTGTCACTCACCAGGGTTTGAAAATCCGCCAACAGAATTTCTTGAGCGGTCTTTGCAGTTCTTCTGGCCATGGTTATCTCCGTGATTGGCTGATCTTTACGTGTGCGTGTAGGTGTGGTTTCGAGTCACCGGCTTCGGTGAAGGTTCAGTGCAATTGTGCGTTACAGCTTTTGCTTTGCCTTGGTGCGCAAGTCCCGGGGCTTGCGCTGAAAATGGGCGGTCGAAGCTAAAACCTTGAAAAACCTTACCCTAAATAACTGAAACTCGCGGAAAAACCCTGTAGAAAAAGGCTTGTTGAGTTGATCAGCTGCGCTGAAGCGGTTCACGCTCCTTAAGAGGGGCGAGGTCGCCGACACCCCTTTAGTGCGCGGCGCGCTGGCTTGAACCACTTTGGTGCTATTTGCCGTTAATGCAAGCCTGCCAACCTCCATGGAAAATTGGCAAAGCGCGGTGGACACCTTCGTCCATAGCTCCAATACCCTTTTTATCCTGAGTGGCGCGGACCTGTCGATTCACAAAATTGGCGCGGTCAGTCAGGATTGATCGGCGCCTCTTCGGCCTGCGGGTAGAAACCGTGCAGCAGGCGGTAGCGGCTTTGGCGCACTTCATCGACCCGCGCCTGTACGTGTTGGTCCGGCAGGCCCAGCATGATCAAGGCGTGGGAAGCGAGCATCAGGCTCGACTCCAAGAGTTCGGGCACCACTTCGGTGGCGCCCGCAGCTTTCAGTTCAGCCAGTTGGCTGTCATCGCGAGTGCGCACCAGAATCGGCACGTCGGCATTGATGCGCCGTGCCTCTTTCAACACAGTCAAGGCGACGTCGCTGTTGTCCACAGCGATCACCACCAGTCGCGCGCGCTCCAGGCCGACCGCACTGAGCAACGCGCCACGACGGCAGTCGCCGTAATGCACGCTGCTGTCCTCAGTGGCGGCTTCTTGCACGCGTTCCGGGTTGTCATCCAACGCGATGAACGCTTGCTGTTCCCGGCGCAGAAAACGTGCGATGGATTGCCCGACTCGGCCATACCCGCAAATCAGCGCATGGCCGCTTAACTCAGCATTGAGTGCGGTGATTTCTTCAAGTTGCACCTGCTGGTTGGGCTTGCGGTGCAGGCGCAGAGCGATCGCCGGGGCTGCGCGCAGCAGCAGCGGGGTCAGCAGCATAGAGCAGAAGGTGGCCGCGAGCAGCAAACCGTTGAGCTCGTCCGGTAGCAAGCGGCTCTGCTGCATCTGCGCCATGAGCGCAAAGCAAAACTCGCCGCCCTGGGCCAGGGCCAAGCCGCTGCGCCAGGCGGTTTCACCGTCGCTGCCGCGCAATTTCACCAGCGCCGCGACGATGCAGCCTTTAATCAGCATCAGTGCGAGGGTCAGGCCGAGAATCAGCAGGCTGTGGCTGACGAACAGCTGCAGGTCGATCAGCATGCCGATGCTGACGAAAAACAGCCCCAGCAAAATGTCGCGAAACGGCCGGATGTCGGCTTCGATCTGATGACGATAATGGCTTTCACCGAGCAACATGCCGGCCAGAAATGCGCCGAGGGCAGGTGAGAGGCCGAGCAAATGGGTGAGCCAGGCGGTGAGCAGCACGATGACCAGCGCCAGCAGCACAAACAGCTCAGCGGAGTGGGCGGCGGCGACTTCATGGAACAAGCGCGGTAACAACCAGCGGCTGGCACACAGCAGGCCGACGAACAAAACCACGGTTTTGCCCAACGTCAGCGGCACCGCCCAATACCACGCTTGGGCGCCGCTTCCCGCAAACACTGGCACCAGCGTCAGTAGCAACACGGCCACTACGTCCTGAAACAGCAACACGCCAATCGCATTCTGGCCATGGCTGCTGAAGATTTCCCCGAGGCTGGTCAGCTCCTTGCTGACGATGGCGGTGGATGACAGCGCCAATCCCGCCCCCAACAGCAAGGCGATTCCCGGCGCCACACCCAGGCTCAGCAGCAATACGCCCAACAGCAGTGCGCAACTGAGCACCTGCAAGCTGCCCAGGCCAAAAACTAAGCTGCGCAGGGCATGCATCTTGGTCAGGGAAAACTCTAGCCCCAGCGAGAACAGCAGGAACACCACGCCCAATTCGGCAAGGTCAGGCAGGTCTTCGCTGTCATTCACCCAGCCCAGTGCGGTAGGTCCCACAGCCAGCCCGACGCACAGATAGCCGAGCACGGGCGGCAGTTGCAGCCGGCGAAACAGCGCAATCACCACCAGGGATGACGCCAGAATGATCAGCAGGTTGGCGAACACGAGCAGCTCCCTTGCAGGTCGTACGGACAAAAAGTCGCGAGAATCGCTGAACCAGTTATAGGTCATGCTGACCTGAGTCAAGGTTTACCGGCTCGCCACCGGCAGTGGGCGGGCATAGAATAAATGCCTACTGTTTGAACCGGTCTATTAGCCATGCTTCCTGAATGCCAGTTGTTCGGCACCCTGGGTTGCCATTTGTGTGAAATTGCTGAGGCTGAAATCATGCCGCTCGTCGAACACGGGCTGCTTGTCGAACTGGTGGATATTGCTGATCCCCAGGACCTGACTGAAGCCTATGGGCTAAGGATTCCGGTACTTCGCCGGGTAGATACCGGGGCGGAGCTGGATTGGCCATTCGACACCGGACAGGTTGTCGCCTTCCTTCTCTAGGCGTTATCCGATAGCGGGTTTCCAAATATTACGTTACTGTATGTTTGTACAGCGATTGAATAGAGGGAACGCCCGTGGTGAATGTTGAACAATTGAAAAGCAGCGTCAATCGCATGTCCGCCGACGTCGTGCGCGACGCGGTGAACGAGCTGCGCCTCGATGGCTTGGTCACGGAAGGCAAGACGCCGTTTAACAAGGTGCATTTCAACACCTGCTTTGCCGAAATCGAGGCATTGTTCCAGCGCGCCGGTTACCACAAGCAGCTGGATGTGGTGGGGTATCAGGGCTTGTTGTACGCACTTTACGACCCGGGCCGTTGGGAGGCGGTGGACGTGCTGCGTTGGCTCAAAGAGTTCACCGACGCTGCCAGCGCTTCGCCGATCCTGCGCGCCGGTTTGGCCAAGGCCTGACATCCGCCCTAGGCTCCGTCCCGCGTCATGCGGGATAATGCCCGCGTGTTTTTCCAGGCCTCGAGCATTTCATGTCCACATCCGGTTTTTCCGCGTCCCAGCACCAAGCCAGCACTCTGTATTTGCCCCCTGGCCCTTGGGCGACGGTGCTGGATTGCCTGTGCGAGCACTTTCCGGCCATCAGCCGTGACCAGTGGCTGGACCGCATAGCCCGTGGCCGCGTGCTGGATATCAACGGCAACCCGATAGGCGCGCACCTGGCGTACAAGGAAGGCCTGTGCATCTATTACTTTCGTGAAGTGCCGAACGAAAAGGTGATCCCGGTTCAGGAAACCATCCTGTACGCCGACGAGCAGTTGGTGGTGGCGGACAAACCGCATTTTCTGCCGGTGACGCCTGCCGGCGAATATGTCGAGCAGACCCTGTTGCGCCGTCTGATTCGCCGCCTGGACAATCCCTCGCTGGTGCCTCTGCACCGTATCGACCGGCACACCGCAGGCCTGGTGCTATTCTCAGCCAACCCGGCAACCCGCTCTGCGTACCAACAGCTTTTTCCCACGCGGCGTATCGACAAATTCTACGAAGCCATCGCCCCAGCGTTGCCACAACTGACGTTTCCCAGGGTGCATAAAAGCCGCCTGGTCGATGGCGAACCGTTCTTCCGCATGATGGAAGGGTCGGGCGCCAGCAACACCGAAACGGCCGTGGAAGTGCGCGAAAAAAACGGCGATTTGTGGCGCTACGGCCTGTTCCCGGTGACCGGCAAGAAGCATCAGTTGCGCGTGCACATGACCGCGCTGGGGGCGAGTATCTGCAATGACCCGTTCTACCCGGATGTGATCAAGGACGCCGAAGACGATTACGCCAACCCGCTCAAGCTGCTGGCCCAGGGCGTGCGGTTTATCGACCCGGTTACCGGTGAAGAACGCAGTTTTCGCAGCGCGATTACCCTCCACTGGTAACCCCGGAAACGACAAGGCCCGCGCGAGGCGGGCCTTGTGGGTTCAGCGTTAAGACTTACAGGTCTTTAACGGTGCGAACCTGATCCTTGTTGATGCGAGTCTGCTTGCCGTCAAGTTGTTCGAACTCGTAGAAGCCCGAAGCCTTGTCGAATTTAGGCGTGTCGACGGCCTGGATTTCGCGACCGTCATTCAGGGTGATCACTGTAGGCGAAGCGCAACCGGCAAGAGTAGCCAGGCCCAGTGCAAGCATGAGAGCGGCGATGGTCCGTTGAGTCATGAGTTTGTCTCCGAGAGAATTCTTTTAAATTGCTGACTCTGTGACGCACGAGGCGCCGACAAAGTTCCTTGTGCGAGGTTCATTCTGACACGCCCAAGCCCGGGTGCAAAAGCTCGGGTGTGTTCAGGTTGGCAAAGCGTGGGTCATTTGCCGGGCATTCCAGGCCCACGCCGCCCAGTTGCATGAAGAGTTTGCGCGGGCTGCGTTCGCCTGTTTCCCATGCACGTTCTACCGCGTTTCGCAGGCCGGTAGGGATGATGCAAATCAAGGGTTCCCAGAATTCACCGTGGCGCACCATCAGGGGCACCCGCGGGTTGCGCTGCGCCGTCGCCCGCAGCTCGGCTAACAGGTGCGCGTCAATGTGCGGCACATCGCACGGCAAGATCAGTAAGTGTTCATGACGTGCTGCAGCCAGCCCGGCGCGGATGCCCGCCAACGGGCCGGGAAAATCCGCGCTGTCATCGCTCACCAACTGGTCGGCATAGGGCGCGTAGATGTCACGGTTGCGGTTGCACGAGATGATCAAGTCATCTGTCAGTGGCCGGGTCAGGCGGTGCAAATGCGCGATCAAAGGCTCGCCGTGCCAGGGCAGCAGGCCTTTATCCCGGCCACCCATGCGTTGGCCTCGACCACCGGCCAGCAGCAAAATCGAACACGGCAAAGGCGAAGAATCGAGAGACATGGTGGTTCCGCTGCGGCAGGTAAATAGGGCCCTGTGATATAACATCGGGCTGTTCCTTCGACAACCGGACCGTGCCATGACCGCCAAGGCAGATGCGCCCTTCGTACCCCTGAATATTGCTGTATTGACCGTCAGCGACACCCGCACCCTCGACACCGACACCTCGGGCCAGGTCTTCGTCGACCGCCTCACCGCCGCCGGCCACCACCTGGCCGAGCGCGTGCTGCTCAAGGACGACCTGTATAAAATCCGCGCCAAAGTGGCCCACTGGATCGCCGAAGACGTGGTGCAAGTGGTGCTGATCACCGGCGGCACCGGCTTCACCGGCCGCGACAGCACGCCCGAAGCGGTGAGCTGCCTGCTCGACAAGCATGTCGATGGTTTTGGCGAACTGTTCCGCCAGATTTCCGTGGCCGATATCGGCACCTCCACCGTGCAATCCCGCGCACTGGCCGGTCTGGCCAATGGCACGCTGGTGTGTTGCCTGCCGGGTTCCACCAATGCCGTGCGCACCGGTTGGGACGGCATCCTCGCCGAACAGCTCGACAACCGTCACCGCCCGTGCAATTTCGTGCCCCATTTGAAGCAGGCCGAGCCCTGCGAATCCCGTGGATAAGCCCGGCAAAACCGGCGCCTTGATGCCGGTCGAACACGCGCTCAAGCAATTGCTGGACATGGCTGACGCCGCACCGATCCGCGAGCATGAAAGCCTGGCGCTGGCCGACTGCGACGGCCGCGTGTTGGCGCAGGATCTGGTTTCCACGCTCGACCTGCCGCCCTGGCCCAACAGTGCCATGGACGGTTATGCGCTACGCCTGGCCGACTGGTCCGGCGAGCCGTTGGCCGTCAGTCAGCGGATTTTCGCCGGCCAGGCACCGCAGCCTTTGGCCGCTGGCACCTGCGCGCGCATCTTTACCGGCGCTCCGGTGCCCGAAGGCGCGGACTGCGTTGAAATGCAGGAAAACGCTGTGGTTCACGCTGAAGAGCGCGTGAGTTTTACCGAGCCGATGCAGGCGGGCCAGAATATTCGCCCCCAGGGCCAGGAAACCACCGTCGGCGAATTGGTATTGAACGCCGGCACCCGCCTGGGGCCAATCGAACTGGGCCTTGCCGCCTCGCTGGGCCATGACCGCCTGAGCGTGGTGCGCCGCGTGCGTGTGGGCGTGCTGTCGACGGGCGATGAGTTGATCGAACCCGGCCTGCCGCTCGGTCCGGGGCAAATCTACAACAGCAACCGCCGTGTGCTGTGTTCCTGGCTGGCACGCATGGGCTGTGAAGTGATCGACGCCGGCATCCTGCCGGATGACCTGGAAAAAACCCGCACGCGGCTGGCGGATTTGGGTGACGTTGACCTGATCCTGTCCACCGGCGGTGTGTCGGTGGGCGAGGCGGACTTCCTTGGCATCGCCCTGCGCGAAGAGGGCGAACTGGCCCTGTGGAAGCTGGCGATCAAACCCGGCAAACCGCTGACCTTCGGTCACTTTCGCGGCGTGCCGGTGATCGGCCTGCCCGGCAATCCGGCGTCGACACTGGTGACCTTTGCGCTGCTGGCCCGGGCTTATCTGCTGCGCCGCCAAGGTGTGGCGGATGTGGAACCGTTGCGCTTCGAGGTGCCGGTAGGGTTTGTATGGCCCAAACCGGGCAACCGCCGCGAGTACCTGCGCGGGCGGCTCGAGCAGGGCAAGGCGATCATCTACCGCAACCAAAGCTCCGGCGTGCTGCGCAGCGCGGCGTGGGCGGAAGGGTTTGTGGAGGTGCTGGAAGGGACGACGCTGGCGATTGGCGACCGAGTCAATTTCATCCCGCTGAGTGAAGTCCTGAACTGATCACACTCTAAATGTCAGCCCTTTCAAGGTCTTTGGGAATCTGTCTGAAAGGGCGAACACTATCCCTGTGGCGAGCGGGCTTGCCCCGCGTTGGGCTGCGAAGCAGCCCCAAAACCAGCGCCCGAAGAATGCCTGACCCACCGCATTCTTCTTTCTGGGGTCGCTTCGCAACCCAACGCGGGGCAAGCCCGCTCGCCACAGAGGCAGTATTCGCCCTTACGGACTTGTATCAGTCAGATATGGCCGCTTTCCAAAGACCTTGAAAGGGATGGCTCTAAATGTGCATCTGATAACGCTCAGTAATCGTCTCCACGCTCCGTCACATCCCGCTCCACCGGCTGCGCATCCGGGTCGTACCCCGCCGGGAACTTGCCCTTGAGCGTCCAGGCAAACGCTATAATCTCCGCCACCGTGCGGTACAGCTCCTCTGGAATACTGTCGCCCAATTCCATGCGCGCCAGCAGCTTCACCAACTCCGCGTTTTCATAAATCGGTACTTCGTTTTCCCGCGCCAGCTTCAAGATGGCTTCGGCCAGGGCATCGTCGCCCTTGGCGGTCAGGGTTGGCGCTTGCTGGCCGTCGTACTTGAGGGCAATCGCCTGGCGCGGTGGCGTTTCGTTCTTCATGCGGTTTCATCCACCCAACGTTGTTCCAGCCCGGTTCGCGGCCCGCGTGGCGGGGTGCCGAGGTGGCAATCCAGGTCGCCCACGTTGATGCCCGAGGTCACCAGCCGCTCGCGCAGGCTGCCCAGGTGGCTTTCGATCAAGCTGGCGGTGAACGGCCGCGTTGCCCATAACTGGCTGGACAGTTTGCCCTGGGTCAGTTGCGCCTGAACCTGCAACGGCCCCAGCGGCTCCATGTCGAACGCCAGCTCGACGCGCCAGAGCATCTGCTTGGGGTCTTTCTGGATTTTACGTTCGGGTTGGTCTTTATCGGGCGGCGGTTCTTCGCGCTGGAACTTGACCTGCAGCGGCACGATGTCCTGCAAGGTGCGCATGGGGATTTCCAGCTGCCAAGTGGTTTGCAGGCGACCATCGGCGGTGGTGCCGGTTTGTTCCAGGCTCGACAGCTGGTGGCTTTGCAGCCGTGCAATCGCGCCGGCGGCCAGGCGCAACAGGTTTTCCAGGTCGCCTTCGCCCTCCAGGCGCTGCATCATCCGGTCCGGCAGCGGAAAGCTCGCGGGTGCCTGGCGGGCGCCGATCTGGCTGAGGGTGCCCAGCGGGTTACGCACAAAGTTAGGCATTACCTGAGCGAGGGTGTTAGCCGCAAGAATGGCATTCAGGTTGGTGCCGGTGGGCAGGGCAGGCAGCAAGTCCGCGACCAGGCGCAGCAATGCGCCTTTCATGTCCAACGGCGGTACCTGCGGGTTCTGCCCGGCGAGCAATTTGGCTTCTAGAAAGGCGCCGCTGTTCTGGATCACTTGCGCCAGCACTTTGGGATTGCTCACCTGGGCGAGGTTGGGCAGGGCGGCGAGCAGGCGGTCGGCGGCGGCGCGCAGGTCGGTGGAAGTGCTGTCGTCAGCAGGCAGGCTTTGCAAAGCGGTAAACACCACGTCCAGCGAGCCTTGGCGACTTTGCTGGGTGGCCAACTGCTGGCTGACTGCCAATTGGTCCTGACGCCCGCTCAACGGCACGAAATTCAGGGTCTGCGCATTTTGCACCACGGCGCTGAGCAGGCTGCCGACCCGCAGCGGTTGCGGGCTTTCCACGGTGAGGGTCTGACCGGCCAGGGCGTTAGTCAGCACGGTCACCAGCGAGCGGTAAATCGCCGGTTGCGTGGTGCCTTGGGGCAGCACCTGGGTGGTCAGCACCTTGGCTTGCAACAGCGTGCCCACCGGCATTTGCGTGGTGTCGATGCGGGTGAGGGCGGCCACATTGGCGCTCAGGGCTTGCTGCAAGCTGACGGCCAGGTTGCCAGTCGGCGTCTGGCTCACCGCCACGTTGCTGCCCAGCGGCAAAGGCTGCGCGCTGCTGGCTTGGACCAGCGTCTGGCGACCGCCTTCGAGAGTCAGCTTGAGCAACAACTGAAACGCATCACCGCCCTGTTTAAGCGCAATGACCTCGGCGTTTACGGTTTTCCCCGGGTCGATCAGCCCCGTCTGCGGTTCCAGCAGTTTGAGCAACTCTCCGGTCGCAGGCAGCGGGGCAGGCCCGGCCACGGGTGCTTGGGGAAGCGTAGGAAGGTTGATCTCACCGGTCATCGTGCGCGCCGTCTCGGGGGAAATTGCCCTCTTTAGAGTAGGGCATCGCATGTATAATGCCGCCGGTCTGCAAAGAGAGCGCTAAAAACCTCACAACTATTTGATCCAGCTCTCTAAAATCGGTCGCCAAAGCCGTTATTGTGCTTTCCCTATAACGGCCGCTGCACCGCCGACTTGAACCGTAAAGGCCCGCGATCTTTTGACCAGCCCTCTTCTTGAAGCCGTAGCGCTCTCCTGTGAACGCGACCTGCGCCTGTTGTTCGAGCACCTCGAACTGCGGCTGACGGGCGGCGACATGGTGCAAGTCAGCGGCCCCAACGGCAGCGGCAAAACCAGCTTGCTGCGCCTGCTTGCCGGCTTGATGCAGCCGACGGCCGGTGAGGTGCGACTCAACGGCAAGCCGCTGGCCGGACAACGCACCGAACTCGCGCGCAACCTGATCTGGATCGGCCACGCCGCCGGCATCAAGGACGTGCTCACCCCTGAAGAAAACCTCAGCTGGCTCAGCGCTCTGCATCACCCGGCTACGCGCGACGCCATTTGGCAAGCCCTGGCCGCTGTCGGCCTCAAGGGGTTTGAAGACGTTCCCTGCCACACTCTGTCCGCCGGCCAACAGCGCCGCGTGGCCCTGGCCCGTTTGTACTTGCCCGGCCCGCCGCTGTGGATTCTCGACGAACCTTTCACCGCCCTCGACAAACAAGGCGTCGCCCAGCTGGAAGACCACCTGGCTCGTCACTGTGAGAAGGGCGGTTCAGTCGTCCTCACCACACACCACACGCTGGCGCGCATGCCTGCAGGTTACCGCGACCTGGATTTGGGGCGGTGGTCGGCATGAGTGTCTTCGCCCTGTTGGTCGCCCGCGAAGCGCGGCTGTTGTGCCGTCGCCCGGCCGAACTGGCCAACCCGTTGGTATTTTTTGCCATCGTCATCGCGCTGTTCCCGCTGGCGGTCGGCCCCGAGACTAAACTGTTGCAAACCTTGTCCCCAGGACTGGTGTGGGTGGCCGCGCTTTTATCGGTGCTGCTCTCGCTGGACGGGCTGTTTCGCAGTGATTTCGAAGACGGTTCCCTCGAACAGTGGGTCCTTTCGTCGCACCCGTTGCCACTTCTGGTATTGGCCAAGGTGCTGGCACACTGGGCTTTTTCCGGCTTGGCGCTGGTCTTGCTCTCGCCGCTGTTGGCAATGATGCTGGGCTTGCCGTTTGAATGCCTGCCCGTGTTGCTGCTGTCTTTGTTGCTCGGTACGCCGGTGCTCAGCCTGTTGGGGGCGGTGGGCGCAGCGTTGACCGTCGGTTTAAAGCGGGGTGGCCTGTTGCTGGCCCTGCTGATTCTGCCGTTGTATATCCCGGTGTTGATTTTGGGCAGCGGCGCCTTGCAAGCCGCGCTCATGGGCATGCCGGCCACCGGTTACCTCTTGTGGCTTGGCAGCCTGACCGCCCTGGCGGTAACCCTGACACCCTTTGCTATAGCGGCCGGCCTGAAGATCAGCGTCGGCGAATAATGAGGTCTGGTTGAGTTCGCTTGACCAGTAAAGACCCTGAGCTGCTTGCCACGACAAGCAGCAACCGTGATGGAAACAGCAATGAACTGGACCTGGTTTCACAAGCTCGGCTCGCCCAAATGGTTTTACGGCATCAGCGGCAAGCTGCTGCCGTGGCTGAGCATCGCCGCTATTTTGCTGATCGGCATCGGCCTGGTCTGGGGCCTGGCCTTCGCGCCGCCGGACTACCAGCAAGGCAACAGCTTTCGCATCATCTATATCCACGTGCCCACCGCGATGCTGGCTCAGTCCTGCTACGTGATGATGGCCGTGTGCGGCGTCGTCGGCCTGGTCTGGAAGATGAAAATCGCCGACGTCGCCCTGCAATGCGCCGCGCCCATTGGCGCGTGGATGACCGCCGTGGCGCTGGTTACCGGCGCCATCTGGGGCAAACCGACCTGGGGTTCGTGGTGGGTGTGGGACGCGCGCCTCACCTCCATGCTGATCCTGCTGTTTTTGTATTTCGGCCTGATCGCCTTGGGCACTGCCATCAGCAACCGCGACAGCGCCGCCAAGGCCTGCGCGGTGCTGGCCATCGTCGGTGTAATCAACATTCCGATCATCAAATACTCGGTGGAGTGGTGGAGCACCCTGCACCAGGGCGCCACCTTTACCCTCACCGAAAAACCGGCGATGCCCGTAGAAATGTGGGCGCCGCTGCTGGTGATGGTGCTGGGGTTCTACTGTTTCTTCGGAGCCGTGCTGCTGATGCGCATGCGCCTTGAAGTGCTCAAGCGCGAAGCCCGCACCAGTTGGGTGAAGGCCCAAGTGCAAGCTTGCCTGGGAGCCCGTGGATGAATTTTGCGTCTTTCAGTGATTTTCTCGCCATGGGCCATCACGGCCTGTATGTGTGGACGGCCTATGGCATCTGCCTGACGGTGCTGGCCGTCAACGTCGCCGCGCCGATCCTGGCCCGCAAGCGTTACCTGCAACAAGAGGCGCGTCGTTTGCGCCGGGAGACCGATAAGTGAATCCGCTGCGTAGAAAGCGTCTGTTGATCATCCTGGCCATTCTGGCCGGTGTGAGTATTGCCGTGGCCCTGGCGATGAGCGCCCTGCGGGAGAACATCAACCTGTTCTACACCCCGACCCAAATTGCCAACGGCGAAGCCCCGGTGGGCACGCGCATCCGTGCTGGCGGCATGGTGGAGAATGGCTCGCTGAAACGCTCTTCCGACTCCCTCGACGTCACCTTCGTCGTGACCGATTTCAGCAAGGCCGTGACCATCACCTATCGCGGCATCCTCCCGGACCTGTTCCGCGAAGGGCAGGGCATCGTTGCGCTGGGCAAGCTCAATGCCGACGGCGTAGTCGTCGCTGACGAAGTGCTGGCCAAGCACGACGAGAAATATATGCCGCCGGAAGTCACCAAGGCGTTGAAAGACAGCGGCCAAATTGCCCCAACCCCAGCCAAGGAGGGCTAAGTCATGACCTCAGCACTGTTTATTCCCGAGCTGGGCCAGTTGGCGATGATCCTCGCCCTGTGCTTTGCCATCGTTCAAGCCGTGGTCCCGTTGCTCGGCGCCTGGCGCGGTGACCGCCTGTGGATGAGCCTGGCGCAGCCGGCTGCCTGGGGCCAGTTTGCGTTTCTGGTGTTCGCATTCGGTTGCCTGACTTACGCCTTTATGACTGACGACTTTTCCGTCGCCTATGTCGCCAATAACTCCAACAGCGCGCTGCCGTGGTACTACAAATTCAGCGCCGTGTGGGGCGCCCACGAAGGCTCGTTGCTGCTGTGGGCCTTGATCCTCGGCGGCTGGACCTTCGCCGTGTCGGTGTTCTCGCGCCAATTGCCGCAAGTGATGCTGGCCCGCGTGCTGGCGGTGATGGGCATGATCAGCATCGGTTTTCTGCTGTTCCTGATCATGACCTCCAACCCGTTCACCCGCATCCTGCCGCAGATCCCGGTGGACGGGCACGACCTCAACCCCTTGCTGCAAGACATCGGCCTGATCGTGCACCCGCCGATGCTCTACATGGGGTACGTCGGTTTCTCGGTGGCGTTTGCCTTCGCCATCGCCGCCTTGCTCGGCGGGCGTCTCGATGCCGCCTGGGCGCGCTGGTCGCGGCCGTGGACCATCGTCGCCTGGGCCTTCCTCGGCATCGGCATCACCCTCGGTTCGTGGTGGGCCTACTACGAACTCGGCTGGGGCGGCTGGTGGTTCTGGGACCCGGTGGAAAACGCCTCGTTCATGCCCTGGCTGGTGGGCACGGCGCTGATTCACTCGCTGGCCGTCACCGAAAAACGCGGCGTGTTCAAAAGCTGGACCGTATTGCTGGCGATTGCGGCGTTTTCCCTCAGCCTGCTCGGCACGTTCCTCGTGCGCTCGGGCGTACTGACTTCAGTGCACGCGTTCGCCTCCGACCCGGAGCGCGGCGTATTTATTCTGATCTTCCTGCTGTTTGTTGTCGGTGGCTCCCTGACCTTGTTCGCGTTGCGCGCGCCGGTGGTCAAGAGCCAGGTCGGCTTCAACCTGTGGTCGCGGGAAACCCTGTTGCTCGGCAATAACCTGGTGCTGGTGGTGGCTGCGTCGATGATCCTGCTCGGCACGCTTTACCCGCTGGCGCTGGATGCCCTCAGCGGCGCCAAGCTGTCCGTCGGCCCGCCGTACTTCAACGCGTTGTTTATCCCGTTGATGGGCCTGTTGATGGTGGTGATGGCGGTCGGCATGCTGGTGCGCTGGAAAGACACCCCGGTGAAATGGCTGGCGGGCATGCTGATGCCGGTGCTGCTCGGCAGCGTGGCCCTGGCGGTGATCGCCGGGTTCGCTTACGGCGATTTCAATTGGGCAGTCCTCGCGACCTTCCTGCTCGCCGCCTGGGTATTGCTGGCCGGCCTGCGCGACATAGTCGACAAGACCCGCCACAAAGGCCTGATCAAAGGCCTGCCAAGCCTGACCCGCAGCTACTGGGGCATGCAAATTGCGCACCTCGGCATCGCCGTGTGCGCCCTCGGCGTGGTGCTGTCCAGCCAGAACAGCGCCGAGCGCGACCTGCGCCTGGCGCCTGGCGAGTCCATGGACCTGGGCGGTTACCACTTCATCTTCGAAGGCGCCAAGCACTTCGAAGGGCCGAACTTCACGTCGGACAAAGGCACCGTACGGGTAGTGCGCAACGGCAAGGAAATTGCCGTGCTGCACCCGGAAAAACGCCTGTACACCGTGCAAAGCTCAATGATGACCGAAGCCGGTATCGACGCCGGTTTCACCCGCGACCTCTATGTGGCGCTGGGTGAACCCTTGGGCGACGGTGCCTGGGCCGTGCGCGTGCATGTGAAACCGTTCGTGCGCTGGATCTGGTTTGGCGGGCTGCTCACAGGCTTTGGTGGTTTGCTCGCCGCGCTGGACCGGCGTTATCGGGTCAAGGTCAAGAGCCGGGTGCGTGAAGCCCTCGGCCTGCAAGGAGCGGCGGTATGAAGCGTTGGTTGATGGTTGTGCCGCTGGCGATGTTTTTGGTGGTGGCGGTGTTCTTGTATCGCGGCTTGTACCTGGACCCGGCCGAGCTGCCCTCGGCAATGATCGGCAAGCCATTCCCGGCGTTCAGCCTGCCGACGGTGCAGGGCGATAAAACCCTGACCCAAGCCGACTTGCTGGGCAAACCGGCACTGGTCAACGTGTGGGGCACCTGGTGCATCTCCTGCCGCGTGGAACACCCGGTGCTGAACAAGCTCGCCGAGAAAGGCGTGGTGATCTACGGCATCAACTACAAGGACGACAACGCCGCCGCGCTGAAATGGCTGGCGGAATTCCACAACCCGTATCAGCTGGATATCCGCGACGAAGACGGCAACCTCGGCCTGAACCTCGGCGTGTACGGCGCCCCGGAAACCTTCTTCATCGACGCCAAGGGCGTGATCCGCGACAAGTACGTCGGCGTGATCGACGAAGTGGTCTGGCGCGAGCAACTGGCCGCCAAATACCAGGCCCTGGTTGACGAGGCCAAACCATGAAGCGTCTGTTAGCCGCTGCGGTGCTGGCGCTGGGTCTGGTCGGTGTGGCCCACGCCGCCATCGATACCTACGAGTTCGCCAAAGAGGGTGACCGTGAACGTTTTCGCGAGTTGACCAAGGAACTGCGCTGCCCCAAATGCCAGAACCAGGACATCGCCGATTCCAACGCGCCCATCGCCGCCGACCTGCGCAAAGAGATCTTCCGCATGCTGGAGGAGGGCAAGGACAACCAGCAGATCATCGACTTCATGGTCGACCGCTACGGTGATTTCGTGCGCTACAAACCGGCCCTCACCGGCAAAACCGCGCTGCTTTGGTTCGGCCCCGCCGGGCTGTTGCTGGCGGGTGTGGTGGTGATGGCCGTGATCGTGCGCCGCCGCCGCGCCGCGCCGACTGATGGTTCCGATGCGCTATCCCCTGACGAGCGCAAACGCCTCGACCAATTGCTGGACACCAAGACTGATGATTGATTTTTGGCTCGCAGCAGGGTTGCTGCTCCTGATTGCCCTGAGTTTCCTGTTGATCCCTGTGTTGCGCGGCCGCCGCGCCCAGCGTGAAGAGGATCGCACCGCGCTGAACGTGGCGCTTTATCAAGAACGCGTCGCCGAGCTGCAAGTTCAGCAGGACGAAGGCGTGCTGAATAATGCGCAACTCGACACCGGCCGCGCCGAGGCCGCGCGCGAATTGCTCGCCGACACCGAAGGTGTGGAAAAGCCCCGCGAGTCGCGTCTGGGCAAGCCATTGCCATTGTTGGCGGCGTTTCTGGTGCCGGTACTGGGCGTTGCGCTTTACCTGCACTACGGCGCCAGCGACAAGGTCGAACTGACCCGCGAATTCTCCCAGCCGCCGGTGTCCATGGAAGACATGACCCGCCGCCTGGAACGCGCCGCCGCCGCGCAGCCGGACTCGCCCGAAGGCCTGTACTTCCTCGGTCGCGCCTACATGGCCCAAGACCGTTCCGCCGATGCGGCGAAAATCTTCGAGCGCACCGTGGCCCTGGCCGGTCGCCAGCCGGAACTGCTCGGCCAGTGGGCGCAGGCGCAGTATTTTGCTGACAACAAACAGTGGTCGCCCAAAGTTCAGGCGCTGACGGACGAGGCGTTGAAGCTGGACCCGAAAGAAGTCACCAGCCTCGGCTTGCTGGGTATCGCCGCTTTTGAAGGGCAGCGTTACCAGGAAGCGATCGACTACTGGAATCGCCTGTTGGCTCAACTGCCACCTGAAGACAATTCCCGCGCCGCGCTGCAAGGCGGCATCGACCGCGCCGCCGAGAAGCTGAAAGAAAGTGGCGGCACCGTCGCGCCTCAAAAATCCGCGATGAAAGTGCGTGTGGACCTGAGCGCTGACGTGAAGGCCAAGGCCTTACCTACCGACAGCGTGTTCATCTTCGCCCGCGCCGTGAACGGCCCACCGGCACCGCTGGCCGCCAAGCGCGTGACCGTCGCCGAGCTGCCGATCACCGTTGAACTGGGCGATGCCGACGCGATGATGCCGCAGTTGAAACTGTCGAACTTCCCCGAAGTCCAACTGGTTGCGCGCATATCCCGGGCAGGTCTTCCGACAGCTGGCGAGTGGATCGGCCGCAGCCAACCGTTGGCCAGCACCACCACTGCCCTGCAGCAGCTGACCATCGACAGTCCGGACAAGTAAATCGAGGAAAACGCCCATGACCGCATTTGCACGCATCACCCTGCTCAGCCTGGTACTCGGCTTGAGCGCCTGTGCGGTCCACCGCCCACCTCCCGGGCCCACCGGCCCGACCATCCCGTCGTCCGGCCCGTCGACCCAGCCAAGCACCAAACCCTCCGGCCCGGTCACGCCACCAAAAGCGCCGCCAAGCTCCTCGCCAACCTTCGCCCCACCACCGGGCGCCGCCAGCCACTGGGACGGAAAAATGCAGGTGTATGTGCTGGAAGAACAGCCCGACACCTTCTATCGCCAGCGCACGTACTACCGCTGGAGCAACGGCTGGAGCCGCTCCATCAGCCCGAACGGGCCGTGGGAAGAAACCAGCGTGCAAGGCGTACCACCGGGCTTGAGCAAGCAATACGCACAATGAAAAAAGGCGACCTGCGGGTCGCCTTTTTCATGGCCTTGAAATATGTTCCCCCAACCACTGACGATCAAATGTGGGAGTGGGCTTGCTCGCGAAGGCGGTGGGTCATTCACTTTTAAGTCGACTGACACACCGCCTTCGCGAGCAAGCCCGCTCCCACAGTAGATCTCCTCAGCCATCAGGCCACAGGACATTCCCGATTCAGCGCTTCATTCACCAACAACTGCGCGATCTCAATCATCTGCACCACCGCCAGCACCTGCTTGCGGCCAGAGCCACCCAGATGCTCGGCGCAGTCGTACGCGCACACAGTCGCCGACTCAAGCATCTCGCTGGCGTTGCTCAAGGCAACTTCAGTACTGAGGCCTGGGCGGACGGTGAAGATTACGTCGGGTGGGGTTTTATCCGAGGGGGAGGAAGGGGGATTGGGCGTGACTTTTTTCATGCAGTAAATCTCCATTCAATTGGAGCTCACCACATCTGCGACCAAGCAGAAGGGTGGCGAGCTGTACGCAGGTTGGTCGACCAGGGAATGGAAACCCGGCAGGGCCTGAGCCCTCCCACGCACAGCTCGCCATAACGCGAACACAATAATGCCGCTTGCGCGGCACTGTGCGCCATTCTAACCCAGGCGACCAAGCCCGATCGCTGATGAGCAGCGACTGCGAGAGGCTAACGATGGGTTATAGCAATCGCAACCGACAGAGGTTGTAGGAAAGGTCCTGAGTTGTCTGAAGCGATACCTATCCCCTGTGGCAAGCCCGAACGGGCCGTGGGAAGAAACCAGCGTGCAAGGCGTACCACCCGGCTTGAGCAAGCAATACGCACAATGAAAAAAGGCGACCTGCGGGTCGCCTTTTTCATGGCCTTGAAATATGTTCCCCCAACCACTGAAGATCAAATGTGGGAGCGGGCTTGCTCGCGAAAGCGGTGGGTCATTCACTTTTAAGTTGACTGACACACCGCCTTCGCGAGCAAGCCCGCTCCCACAGTAGATCACCGTGCTATCAAGCCACAGGACACTCCCGATTCAGCGCTTCATTCACCAATAACTGTGCGATCTCAATCATCTGCACCACCGCCAGCACCTGCTTGCGACCTGAGCCACCCAGATGCTCGGCGCAGTCGTACGCGCACACAGTCGCCGACTCAAGCATCTCGCTGGCATTGCTCAAGGCAACTTCAGTACTGAGGCCTGGGCGGACGGTGAAGATTACGTCGGGTGGGGTTTGATTCGGGGTAGATGGTGGGGGATTGGGCGTGACTTTTTTCATGGTGAAGCTCCTATGAATGAGCACCTCCATCTCGCTACCACACGATGTAAGGAGGCGACTGTACACGGGGTGGTAGACCGGTCATAGAAACCCGGCAGGCCGAAGCCTCCCGTGCACAGCCGCCACAAAGCAGCCCGCACAAAAAAACGCCCTTAAGCGTTTTGGGGATCTATGAAGGAACCGGGCTACCACACCCGTTCGCTGATTTTGCAGCGACCCGCGAAGGTTAGCGGCGAGGTTGACCGGACGCAACCCGAAATCTGTGTAGGGCAGATCCTAACTGCTGAATCCACGCCTCCACCCCTGTGGCAAGGCGGGCTTTTTTGTGGCGAGCGGGCTTGCCCCGCGTTGGGCTGCGCAGCAGCCCCAAAACCTGACGACGCGTCCTGTCTGACTGATCGCGGTGGCCTTGATGGGGCTGCTGCGCAGCCCAACGCGGGGCAAGCCCGCTCGCCACAAAATGGCCAACTCCAATGATTGCCTGAAGCGCGGGCTGTCAGGCACAGGGCATTAACGCGTGCTGGGCGCGCCGAACGTGGTGCGTGGTGGGTCGCACTCGGGTAATGTGGCCGCCGCCGGATTGCTGGATATACTTTCCAGCAACTACTACCCGGCCAGCCTGTCGCAAGCGGCGGGCCTGAATGATCAGGGTGAGATTGCGATTGGGCTGCGTGCGGATTTGGTGCAGGCTTGCCGCTGTGAAGGGCTTCCCGTGGTGTAACACGTCTGGCGACAGGCGAAGAGGGTGTTTTGATGGCTGGCAGGTTGATCTATCTCATCGGGCCTTCCGGTTCGGGCAAGGACAGCCTGCTGGATGCTGCGCGGCCACGTTTGGCCGAGCGCGGTTGCCGGATTGTGCGCCGCGTCATCACCCGCTCGGCGGAGGCGGTGGGCGAGGCGGCGCAAGGCGTGAGCCCGGAACAGTTTGTCGCGATGGAGGCCGAGGGCGCGTTTGCCCTCAGCTGGCATGCCAACGGGTTGGCCTACGGCATCCCGCGCGAAATAGACGACTGGCTGGCGACGGGGGAAGACGTGCTGGTCAACGGCTCCCGCGCGCACCTGGCGCAGACTCGCGAGCGTTATCCGGCCTCGCTGGTGTTGCTGCTGACGGTGGACCAAGCCGTGCTGCGCCAGCGTCTGGTCGCGCGCGGACGTGAATCGTTGGCCGACATCGACGAGCGCCTGGCGCGCAATGCACGCTTTACCGCCGAGATGATTGCCGACAAGGGGTCGGCCTTGTTTGTGCTGGACAACTCCGGCCCACTGGAACACACCGTCGAGCGCCTGCTGTGCTGCCTGAACCACGGGCACTCGACATGCACCTGACCCTGCTCGGCACCGGCGACGCGCGGCAAGTCCCGGTGTGCCCCGCGTGTGCCCTGGCCCGCCGCCATCGCAGGCAAGCCATCTCCCACCTTCTGAGCTTTGTTGTTTCAGGTGTGTATGCCAAAACGGCTCATGAGTGCTTTGCGACCTTTGGGTGTCAGCCCGAGCGCGCGGCTATCCAGGTCCTGGGTCATCCATTCACGGCTGATAACGTTCTGCAGCAATGCAGCACCCAGCGCACCTGCCAGATGCGGGCGGCGCATGCTCCAGTCCAGGCACGAACAGGCAAAGTGCCGTCGCTGCGCGCGCAGTGTGGCCACATCAAGCCCGAGCTCAATCATCACTGTTTCACCCGACGCGCTGAGCTGGTAAGTGCTGTCACCGACCAGCCATCCCGCCGCGACAAAGTGGTCATGCAACTGCACCGCCAGCGTGCCGGCCATGTGGTCGTAGCAGGTGCGCGCAAACTGCAAGCGGCTGGGGGTGTTCGGCACAAAGGCCTTGGCGCTGTTTTGACTGATCACCATGAGACCTTCAATGGCCTGAGCCACCTGCGGGCCGGCGAGGCTGTAGTAACGATGGCGGCCCTGGTTGCGCACTGTAATCAGCCCGTCTTCCTTGAGCCTGGCCAAGTGGGCGCTGGCGGTAGACGCGCTGACCTCGGCGATCACTGCCATTTCGGTGCTGGTGCGCGCATGGCTGTCCATCAGCGCGCAGAGCATTTTCGTGCGCGCCGGCTCCGCGATTGCACCCGCAATGTGCGAGAGGGCGGCGTCGTCATCGTGGCCGTTCATAGTTCGTTCCTGAGCGAAGCGTTTGCGTGTGAGGCCGCCGATAGTACCGGTTCTTGATGAGAACAGGACGTGCTGAATGACTCCGCTGGACGCTGCAACCCATGCTGACCCCTATGCCTATTACGCCGGTTTGCGACGCGCTGACGGGTTGCACTTCGATGCTGACCTGGGCATGTGGCTCGCCAGCCGTGCGCAGACAGTCGAGGCGGTTTTGGCCCATCCCGAGTGTCGCGTGCGACCCCTGCATGAGCCCGTGCCTTGCGCGATTGCGCAGGGCGCGGCAGGTCAGGTGTTTGCGCGCTTGATGCGCATGAACGAGGGGGCCGCGCATCGCTGCCCCAGAGCGGTAATCGAGCCTGCGCTGGCGGCGTTGAATGCTCGGCACGTTGCAGACGCGGTGACGCAACTGAGTGCCGGCATGGGAGGCCTGGATGAGTGGATGTTCAGGTTGCCGGTCTCGGTGGTTGCGCATCTGTTGGGCGTGCCCGATGAGCAGTTGCACAACACCGCTGCACTGACGCGGGATTTCGTCGCTTGCCTGTCGCCGCTGAGCAACGAAAAGCAACT
This sequence comes from Pseudomonas sp. AMR01, assembly GCF_041946035.1. NCBI lineage: Bacteria > Pseudomonadati > Pseudomonadota > Gammaproteobacteria > Pseudomonadales > Pseudomonadaceae > Pseudomonas > Pseudomonas sp. AMR01. The sequence goes on along the minus strand of NZ_JAUTYR010000018.1, from coordinate 14,293 downwards.
GCGTAACGCTGATTTCGCAGCGTCGCAGTTGCAGCAGATGTTCAGCGGTGTGCTGGAAGAAACGGTGTTGTTCGCAAGGATTCGCAACACTCGTTGGGAGGACGCGCGGGCAGTGAATCCGAACCTGATCGGGCTGTTGTCGCAAACCTGCGAAGCGACGGCAGGCCTGATTGGTAACACACTGGTAATGCTCGCCCGGCGGCCTGAGCTGGTTGAGCGGGTTCAGCGCACGCCGACCCTGGCGACCGCGTTGGTGGCGGAGGTGGCGCGCTACGATTCGCCGGTGCAAAACACCCGCAGGTTTGTGGCGGCGCGTTGCACCGTCGGGGGCCGTATTGTGGAGGCGGGCGATACCATTCTGGTGGTGTTGGCGGCTGCCAACCGGGATCCCGATGCGAACCCTGATCCTGATGATTTCCAGCTTGAGCGCCTGCAACGGCGCGTCTTCAGTTTCGGCTCCGGAAATCATCAGTGCCCAGGCCAGGCGCTGGCTTTGAACCTTGCTGCGCAGGCCATTCTGGAGGTGCTGCGTCGGCAGCCATCGGTGCTCGCCAGTGTTGCCAATTTTGGGTATTGGCCATCACTGAACGGGCGTATCCCGCGCTTTGACGCGGTGCCGTAACGTCAGCTTCCAACATCCGGTAAAACAACCGTCGATCAGGGTGACGCATTCTGTGCTTGAGTAAATATAACTCTAGGGTTACTTTTATTCAGGCCAAGCCAAGGAGGCTGGGGTGCAAAGCAGGTTATTGATAAAGGAATTGCAAGAGGCGGGCTGGGTGCTGGATCGAGTTACCGGCAGTCATCATATTTTCACTCACCGTTACAGCCCGTACACGATCCCGGTGCCGCACCCCAAGAAGGACCTGCCGTTGGGCACCGTTCGAAGCATCAAGAAGCGCGCCGGTTTGTTTGAGTTTTAAGGAGAGTATTCATGCAATACCCAATGTGTATCGAATGGGGCGATGACTTTACCGCCACCGGTATTCAGATCCCTGACATTCCGGGCGCAGTCACCGCCGGGGACAGTTTTGAAGAGGCGTACAACGCCGCCGTGGAAGTGGCGCACATCCTGTTGCAAGAGATCGCGGCAGAAGGTGGGCCGATTCCGATGCCAACATCGGTGGCCAATCACCACGCCCATGAAGACTACGCCGGCATGGGCTGGGGAATGCTGGAGCTGGACATCTCGCCCTATCTGGGCAAGACCGAGAAGGTCAATGTGACCTTGCCTGGTTATGTCATCCAGCGTATCGACCGCTATGTGCGGGAACACAAGGTCAAAAGCCGCTCGTCATTTCTGGCGGACGCGGCGTTGGAGAAGTTGGTGCGCTCGTAACTCGATCCATGTGGGAGCTGGCTTGCCTGCGATAGAATCGCTGCGGTACACCTGAATCACCGAGGTGCCTGCATCGCAGGCAAGCCAGCTCCCACAGTAATGCCTCTAGGCAACTGCCGGTGCTGCCTGGCGCGAAGCACTCAGAAAACGCAGCAACGCGACGAGCGGGAACGCACTGCCTACCAGCATCACGCCCAGCCAGCCGCCATGCTCATACACGCTGCTGGCAATCGCCGAACCGAAGGCACCGCCGATGAAGATGCTGGTCATGTACAGCGCGTTCAGGCGGCTGCGGCTGTTGGCGTCGAGGGCGTAGATGGCGCGTTGGCCGAGGACCATGTTCATTTGCACGCAGAAATCCAGGACCACACCCGTCACCGCCAGGCCGATCACGCTGTACAGCGGGTGCACAAAGGCTGGTAGAAAGCTCAACGCGGCAAACAGCATCGCCAGTAGCGAAGCGCGGTGCGTGTGGCCCGCATCGGCGAGGCGGCCAGCGATGGGCGCGGCAATGGCGCCCAGGGCTCCGACGAGGGCAAACAGCGCGATCTGGCTTTGGCTCAGGCCGTGGTTACGCGCCAGTTCCAGCGGGGCGGCGGTCCAGAACAGGCTGAAGGTGGCGAACATGCAGCCCTGATAGAACGCGCGCTGGCGCAGTATCGGTTGCTTGCGCAGCAAGGTGCCGAGGGACCGCAGCAACTGGCCGTAGCTGGCGCTGTGGTCAGGCTGACGCTTGGGGATGGTCAGCAGCAGGACCACGCTGATAAACGCCATCAGCGCGGCGGCGGCCATAAACATCGCGCGCCAGCCGAAGTGGTCGGCCACCACGCTGGACACCGGCCGTGCCAGCAGGATGCCCAGCAGCAGGCCACCCATGATGCTGCCGACCACGCGGCCACGGGATTCGGCCGGCGCCAGGTGCGCGGCCAACGGGATCAGGATTTGTACCGACACCGAACTGAAACCGATCAGCAACGACACCAGCAGAAACAGGTTTGGCTGCTCGGTAAACGCCGCGCCCAGCAGGCTGGCGATGGCCACCACGGTGGTGGTGATCATCAGCTTGCGGTTTTCCAGCAGGTCGCCCAGCGGCACCAGGAAAAACAGCCCGAGGGCATAACCGATCTGGGTCAGCGACACGATCAGGCTGGCCATCGCTGGTGTGAGGCCGATGTCCGGCGCGATCAGTTCGATGATCGGCTGGGCGTAATAGATGTTGGCCACAATAGCGCCGCAACAGAACGCAAACAGCATCACCATGCCTCGGGTCATGGTACTCGTAGCGGGTGGGATAGCATTCATGGCGTTCTCGTTAAAGCGAAGGAAGATGGCGAGGCAGAGTAATGACAATGCCGTGGCCGGAGTAGAGCGTTGGCGGTGATATCACTCATGCCGAAAATTAATGACTGAATCGTTAACGTTCGGGTCGAACGGCAATGATACATTCAGCCACAACTGCCGAAACAGGAAATCCACTTTCATGAAAATTTCGCTGAACAAGATGATCCTGGCTTCAACCCTCGCCGCCGCCATGGCAATAGGCTTGGCCAATGCCGCTGAAGCCCCGCGTGTGGGCGTGCGCGGCGCCATCACGGCGGTCGACGGCGATGCGATCCACGTCAAGGTCAACAGTGGCGAAGACGTCACCGTGCACCTGACCAAAGACACCCAGGTGCGCGCCGTTACGCTGGCCAAGATCGATGAGATCAAGCCCGGCAGCTACATCGGCTCCGCGGCGATGCCGAATGCTGATGGCACCCTGACTGCGCTGGAAGTCCACGTGTTCCCACCGGCCATGGCCGGCACGGGCGACGGGCACCGCGCGTTTGACCTCAAGGAAGGCAGCAGCATGACCAACGGCACCGTCGGCGACCTGGTGGTCAGCAACGGGCGCACCTTGACCGTCAAGTACAAGGGCGGCGAGCAGAAGATCGTTGTGCCGGATGATGTGCCGATCGTGAACCTGGAGCCAGGCGATCGCAGCCTGCTCAAGGTTGGGACGAAAGTGGTGTTGTTCGCGGCGCAGGCAGCGGATGGGACGGTGACGGCCCAGGCGATCTCGGCCGGCAAGGATGGCGTAACACCGCCAATGTAACTGCTGAACACAAATACAAATGTGGGAGCGGGCTTGCTCGCGAAAGCGGAGTGTCAGTCACTGAATCAATCGACTGAACCACCGCTTTCGCGAGCAAGCCCGCTCCCACATTTTTTTACCGCGTTTGTTCAGTTACTGCCCGCTGTAGATTTGGTCAAACACACCGCCATCATTGAAGTGGGTTTTCTGCACGGTGCGCCAGTCCCCAAAGGTCTTCTCTACCGACAGAAAGTCGACTTTCGGGAAGCGGTCGGTGTATTTGGCCAACACCTTCGGGTCACGTGGACGCAGGTAGTTGTTGGCCGCAATTTCCTGACCTTCCGGCGACCACAGGTACTTCAGGTAATCCTCGGCAGCCGCTCGGGTGCCTTTCTTCTCGACTACCTTGTCCACCACCGACACCGGCGGCTCAGCTTCAGCCGAGACGCTTGGGTAGATCACTTCGAACTGATCACGGCCGAATTCACGGGCGATCATTTCCGCTTCGTTTTCAAAGGTCACCAGCACGTCGCCAATCTGGTTAGTCATGAAAGTGGTTGTTGCGGCGCGGCCACCGGTGTCCAGCACTGGCGCTTGTTTGAACAGTTTGCCGACAAACGCCTTGGCCTTGTCTTCATCACCGCCATTCTTGAGCACATAACCCCAGGCCGACAGGTAGGTGTAGCGGCCGTTACCCGAGGTTTTCGGGTTGGGCACAATCACTTGCACGCCGTCTTTGAGCAGGTCCGGCCAGTCTTTCAGGGCCTTGGGGTTGCCCTTGCGCACGATAAACACAGTGGCTGAGGTGAACGGCGCGCTGTTGTTCGGCAGGCGAGTGACCCAATTCTCGGGCACCAGTTTGCCGTTGTCTGCCAGAGCATTGATGTCGGTGGCCATGTTCATGGTGATCACGTCAGCCGGCAGGCCGTCGATCACCGAGCGCGCTTGTTTGCTGGAGCCGCCGAAAGACATCTGCAAGGTCAGCTTGTCGTCCGGGTGCTCGGCCTCCCAATGCTTCTGGAAGGCGGCGTTGTAGTCCTTGTAGAAATCGCGCATCACGTCGTAGGAGACGTTGAGCAGAGTGACCGGTGCGGCGTGGGCTGCACCGGCCAGGGCCAGGCCGGCGGCCAGGAGAGAGGCGCTAACGAGTTTTTTCACTGCTCATTCCTTGATATTCGAGAAGGTGATCGGTTAAGTGGGGGCAATTTGCCAGCGACTATAGCGGGCACTGAATAGACGCTTAAAGATTAAAACGCTCTGTGCTTATTCCAGTTTATGGAAAAGATTATTGCCACAACGCGAGCAAAACGCCGCGTTGGGTTCATGGTTGTTCTTCTTGCACACCGGGCAGTCGTGCTGCAATTGTTCACCGCGCATGGCGCTCGCCAATTCGGCGGTGAAAATCCCGGTGGGCACGGCGATGATCGAGTAACCGGTGATCATCACCAGTGACGAAATCACCTGGCCCAGCGGCGTCTTCGGCACGATGTCGCCGAAGCCCACGGTGGTCAGGGTCACGATGGCCCAGTAGATGCCCTTGGGAATACTGGTAAAGCCGTGCTCCGGACCTTCGATCACGTACATCAAGGTGCCAAACACCGTCACCAGCGTGCACACGCTGACCAGGAACACCACGATCTTCTGTTTGCTGCCGCGCAACGCGGCCATCAGGTAGTTGGCTTGCTTGAGGTACGGGCTGAGCTTGAGCACGCGGAAAATCCGCAGCATGCGGATGATGCGGATAATCAGCAGGTACTGCGCGTCGCTGTAATACAGGGCGAGAATGCCGGGCACGATCGCCAACAAGTCCACCAACCCATAAAAGCTGAAGGCATATCGCAACGGCTTGGGCGAGCAATACAGCCGCAAGCCGTACTCGATGGCAAAGATCAGCGTGAAGCCCCACTCGATATAGGCCAGCAGGTTCGCGTAGTTCTGGTGGATCTGGTCGATGCTGTCGAGCATCACGATCACAATGCTGGCGAGGATGATCAGCAACAAAATGCCGTCGAAGCGCCGCCCGGCCGCCGTATCGCTCTGAAATACCATGACGTAGAGTCGCTGACGCCAGTCGTTGTTGCTGTCCATAAAACCCGCCCGAATCGAATGTCGAGAGAGCCTAGGGGGATTCGAACCGGCTGTCCACGCGGGCTTTGAACATCCGCCCGCTGGCGCGCACCAGCCAGCAGGCGAGGATAAACGGCGCGGTCAGCGCGGGCAGGTGCAAGGCGGCAAAACCGGGGGTGAGGATGATCGCCAGCGGGATGCCGAGCAGGGGCAGCCACGGCTGGCGACGTGACTGGCTCAATGCCAAAGCCGCCAGCGCCGGGTTATAGCTGTGCAGGCCGAGGAGGGCGCTGGCGGGCTCGTCCAGCAACAGGGCAACGAGCACGCCAGCGCTGGCGCCGATCAAGGCCCATAAGGCGGCGCGACGGTTGGCGAGCAGCAGGCCCAAGGCAATCAAGGCGCCCGCCACGGGCTGGTCCATCAGCATGATTTGCGCGAGGCCGGTAAAAGGCGCCGTGAGGAGCGACAGCGTATCGGTTTCGGTCAGGACAAAAGCGCTCTCGGGCACAGTCCCCATCAGTAACCAGCCGAGGCCCACGAAAGGCGCGGTGTAGGCGGGCAAGTCATCGGGCTGGGCGGCGTGTTTCAACCATTGGCGCGTGAGGATCGCACTCAGGCCGCCGCACGCGAGAGTCAGCGGCGGCAACAGCGCCGACCAGGCGAAGTGCTGGCTGATCAACAGGCCCAGCAGCACGCCGTTGTAGCTGTAAAGCCCGGCCTGGCGCTCGGCCTTGGGATAACCCCGGCGCTGTGCCGTGAGCAAACCCGCGACGCCACCCAGCAGCGCGCCGCCGAGCAAAGCCTTGGCGCCCGTCAGGATGGCCAGCAGGCACAGCAGGCCACACAGTGGATGGCGCTGCAGGAAAATTTGGCTGAAGCCGTTGAGCAGGGCTTCGGCCCAGTCGGGGCAAGTTGGATTATGCATTTGGGTAAGTCAGGTAGACCGAGTTGCCCCCTTCGCGAGTAAGCCCGCTCCCACTTTCGACCGCGTTTTAACTCATTGAACGCGGTCGAATGTGGGAGCGGGCTTGCTCGCGAAGAGGCCCTTACAGGCGCTAAATCAACGTCTCGATAAGAAGCGAGTTCGTGGACCCCGGCTGCCCAAATGGCACCCCCGCCGTAATCTCCAACGTATCCCCGCGCTGCGCCATGCCGTCGGTGGCCGGGCCGAGGGTGGCGAGTATTTTGACTTTCTTGTCAGGCGTCATGGGGGGTGTTCTCAAGGATCAGAATGGCGCGCAAGTCGTTGACGTTGGTGCGCGTCGGCTCGGTGACGATCAGCCCGTCGAGGGCGGCGAAGTAGCCATAGCCATTGTTGTTGTCGAGCTCATCACTAGCCGACAGGCCCAGGGCTTCGGCGCGGGCGTAACTGCACGGGGTCATGATTGCGCCGGCGTTGTCTTCGGAACCGTCGATGCCGTCGGTGTCACCGGCCAGCGCGTATACGCCGGGCAGGCCCTTGAGGCTGTCGGTGAGGCTGAGCAGGAACTCGGCGTTGCGCCCGCCACGGCCATTGCCGCGCACGGTCACGGTGGTTTCGCCACCGGAGAGGATCACGCACGGCGCCGCTAGCGGCTGGCCGTGTTGCACGATTTGCCGCGCGATACCGGCGTGGACTTTGGCGACGTCCCGCGCTTCGCCTTCGAGGTCGCCGAGGATCAGCGGGCTGAACCCGGCCTGGCGCACTTTCACCGCCACGGCTTCGAGGGATTGCTGCGGGCGGGCGATTAATTGGAAGTGGCTGCGGGCGAGGATCGGGTCGCCGGGTTTGACGGTTTCCGAGGCCGGGTTCTGCAACCAACTGCGCACCGAGGCGGGGGCGTCGATGTTGTAACGCTTGAGGATCGCCAGCGCTTGTTGCGAAGTGCTCGGGTCGCCGACGGTGGGGCCGGAGGCAATCACTGTGGCCAGGTCGCCCGGCACGTCGGAAATGGCGTAGGTGTAGACGGTGGCAGGCCACGCCGCTTTCGCCAGTCGGCCGCCCTTGATGGCCGAGAGGTGCTTGCGCACGCAGTTCATCTCGCCAATGGTCGCGCCGGATTTGAGCAGGGCTTTGTTGAGGGTTTGTTTGTCGGCCAGGGTGATGCCTTCGGCGGGCAGGGCCAATAAGGCTGAGCCGCCGCCGGAGAGCAGGAAAATCACGCGGTCGTCTTCGCCCAGGTTGCTGATCAGCTCAAGCACGCGCTTGGCCACGGCGAGGCCTGCGGCGTCGGGCACCGGGTGGGCGGCTTCGACCACTTCGATTTTCTTGCACGGCGCGCCGTGGCCGTAGCGCGTGACCACCAGGCCGCTGACTTCGCCCTGCCAGCAGTTTTCCACGACCAGTGCCATGGCGGCCGCGGCTTTGCCCGCGCCGATGACGATCACGCGGCCGCTGCGGTCGGCGGGCAGATAGGGTTTGAGGACAAGCCGGGGGTGGGCGGCATCGATGGCAGTGGCAAACAGCTCGCGAAGCAGGTGTTGCGGATCGACCGACATAAGCGGGCTCCCGGGGGGTTCTTGTTATTAGATTTGAAGCTTGGAATGGTGACCAAAATGTGGGAGCTGGCTTGCCTGCGATAGCGGTCTTCCAGTCAGACATTTATGTCCAGATACACCGCTATCGCAGGCAAGCCAGCTCCCACACTGGCCGGCATTTCAAATCTGGATTACTTATCGCGAATCGAAAAATTCGCCATATGCTCCAGGCCCTTGATCAGCGCCGAGTGGTCCCAGTTGCCGCCGCCAAGCGCGGCGCAGGTGCTGAACACTTGCTGCGTACCGGCGGTGTTCGGTAGGTTGATCCCCAACTCCTTTGCCCCGGCCAGCGCCAGGTTCAAGTCCTTCTGGTGCAGGCTGATGCGGAAGCCCGGATCAAAGGTGCCCATGATCATGCGCTCGCCGTGCACTTCCAGAATCTTTGACGATGCAAAGCCACCCATCAGCGCTTCACGCACCTTGGCCGGGTCGGCGCCGTTTTTCGAGGCGAACAACAGCGCTTCGGCCACCGCCTGGATATTCAGCGCGACGATGATCTGGTTGGCGACCTTGGCGGTCTGGCCATCGCCATTGCCGCCCACCAGGGTGATGTTCTTGCCCATGCTCTGGAACAGCGGCAGGGCGCGCTCAAAGGTTTGCGGCTCGCCACCGATCATGATGCTCAAGCTGCCCGCCTTGGCACCGACTTCACCACCGGACACGGGCGCGTCGAGGTACTGCGCGCCGGCCTCGTTGATCTTCGCGGCGAAGGCTTTGGTGGCGGTGGGGGAGATCGAGCTCATGTCGATCACGACCTTGTTCGGCGACAGGCCGGCGGCCACGCCGTCAGCGCGGAACAGCACGTCTTCGACCTGCGGGGTGTCCGGCACCATCACGATGATGAACTCGGCTTCCTGCGCCACGTGTTGCGGGTTGGCCAGGGCCACTGCACCTGCGTCGATCAGGGCCTGCGGGGCCTTGCCGTGGTGTTCGGAAAGGAACAGTTGGTGACCTGCTTTTTGCAGGTTCAAAGCCATGGGTTCGCCCATGATGCCGGTGCCGATAAAGCCGATTTTAGCCATGATTAAAATCCTCTTTTTATTAGGTATGCAGGCCTGCCTCAGCCTGCCAAGACACAGGAGATCCAAATGTGGGAGGGGGCTTGCTCCCGATAGCGGTGTATCAGTCGACACAGATGTTGAATGACAGACCATCGGGAGCAAGCCCCCTCCCACATTGGGTTTTGTGTTGTGTCTGTTAGATCGCGTTGTGGGTTTTGAGCCAGCCGAGCCCGGCTTGCGTGGTGGTCAACGGCTTGTATTCACAGCCGACCCAACCCGCATACCCAATGCGGTCCAGATGTTCGAACAGGAAGCGATAGTTAATCTCGCCAGTGCCCGGCTCGTTGCGCCCCGGGTTGTCCGCCAGCTGGATGTGATTGATTTCACCCAGGTGCGCGGCCATGGTGCGGGCCAGGTCGCCTTCCATGATTTGCATGTGGTAAATGTCGTATTGCAGGAACAGGTTGGCGCTGCCCACCTGCTCGCGAATCGACAAAGCCTGTGCGGTGTTGTTCAGGTAGAAACCCGGGATATCGCGGGTGTTGATCATCTCCATCACCAGCTTGATGCCCGCCGCCTGCAACTTCTCGGCGGCGTACTTGAGGTTGGCGACGAAGGTTTTTTCCACGGTTTCGTCATCCACGCCGGCGGGACGAATCCCCGCCAGGCAGTTGATCTGGGTGTTGCCCAGCACCTGGGCATAGGCGATGGCCAGCTTGACCCCGGCGCGGAATTCCTCGACCCGGTCGGGGTGGCACGCCAGGCCGCGCTCGCCCTTGGCCCAGTCACCGGCCGGCAGGTTGAACAGCACTTGGGTCAGCCCGTTGGCGTCCAGCTGTGCCTTGATGTCGGCGGAGCTGAATTCGTACGGGAACAGATATTCCACACCCTGGAAGCCCGCATCGGCGGCCGCTTTAAAGCGGGCAAGGAAATCCTGTTCGGTGAACAGCATGGACAGGTTGGCAGCGAAGCGCGGCATAGGGTTCTCCTTAATCGAGCAGGGAAATGGCAGTCGGTGCATCGTTGCCGACCAGTGCCAGATCTTCGAATTCGTTGACGGCGTTGATCTCGGTGCCCATGGAAATATTGGTCACGCGCTCCAGAATAATCTCAACGATCACGGGAACCTTGAATTCTTCGATCATCTCCTGCGCCTTGCGCAACGCCGGCTGGATCTGGTTCGGTTCGAACACGCGCAGGGCCTTGCAACCCAGGCCTTCGGCGACCGCGACGTGGTCCACGCCATAGCCGTTCAGCTCCGGCGCGTTGAGGTTGTCGAAGGACAACTGCACGCAGTAATCCATTTCAAAACCGCGCTGGGCCTGGCGGATCAATCCCAGGTAGGAGTTGTTCACCACCACGTGGATGTACGGCAGCTTGAACTGCGCGCCCACCGCCAGTTCTTCGATCATGAACTGGAAGTCGTAGTCGCCGGACAGCGCCACCACTTTGCGCGTCGGGTCAGCCTTGACCACGCCGAGTGCTGCCGGAATGGTCCAGCCCAAGGGGCCCGCCTGCCCGCAGTTGATCCAATGGCGTGGCTTGTACACGTGCAGGAATTGCGCGCCGGCAATCTGCGACAGGCCGATGGTGCTGACGTAGCAGGTGTCTTTGCCGAACACCTGGTTCATCTCTTCGTAAACACGCTGCGGCTTGACCGGCACGTTGTCGAAGTGGGTCTTGCGGTGCAGGGTGGCCTTGCGCTGCTGGCAGTCATTGAGCCAGGCGCTGCGGTCCTTGAGCTTGCCGGCGGCTTTCCACTCGCGGGCCACTTCTATGAACATCGTCAGTGCTGAACCGGCGTCGGAGACGATGCCCAGGTCCGGCGTGAACACGCGGCCAATCTGCGTCGGCTCGATGTCGACGTGGATGAATTTTCGGCCTTCGGTGTACACCTCCACCGAACCCGTGTGGCGGTTGGCCCAACGGTTGCCGATGCCCAGCACCACGTCTGACTTGAGCAGCGTCGCGTTGCCATAACGGTGGGAGGTTTGCAGGCCAACCATGCCGACCATTTGCGGATGATCGTCGGGGATCGTGCCCCAACCCATCAGGGTCGGGATCACCGGAATACCGGTCAGTTCGGCGAATTCCACCAGCAGTTCACTGGCGTCGGCGTTGATCACGCCGCCACCGCTTACCAGCAGGGGGCGTTCGGCCTGATCCAGCAGCGTCAGGGCTTTTTCAACCTGGATGCGGGTGGCCAAGGGCTTGGCCAGCGGCAGCGGCTGGTAGGCGTCGATGTCGAATTCGATCTCGGCCATCTGCACGTCGAACGGCAGGTCGATCAGCACCGGGCCAGGGCGGCCGGAGCGCATTTCATAGAAGGCTTTCTGGAACGCATAGGGCACTTGGCCGGGCTCCATCACCATGGTCGCCCACTTGGTCACCGGCTTGACGATGCTGGTGATGTCGACGGCCTGGAAGTCTTCCTTGTGCATCCGTGCACGCGGCGCCTGGCCGGTGATGCACAGAATCGGGATCGAGTCGGCCCAGGCGCTGTACAGCCCGGTGACCATGTCGGTGCCCGCCGGGCCCGAAGTGCCGATGCACACGCCGATATTGCCGGCCTTGGTGCGGGTGTAGCCCTCGGCCATGTGCGAGGCGCCTTCAACGTGGCGAGCAAGGACGTGATCGATGCCACCGACCTTCTGCAAGGCCGAATACAGCGGGTTGATCGCGGCGCCCGGGATACCGAAGGCGGTGTCGACCCCTTCACGGCGCATCACCAGGACTGCGGCTTCGATTGCTCTCATTTTGCTCATAGTTTTGTTGCCCCTTGCGTTTTGTAATTGTATACAAGTGGTGTCTGGTCAAAGTGTATTCACGGTGAGCTGCGCAGGTCAATCCATTTTATTCGTGGGCCTTTGCGTTCGCCGGAAGCACTTTTTTCGACGTATGGGGCTTTTGTCCGAAAATATTGTATACAAAAGCATTTGTTATTGTGTTCTATTTGTTTGGTCGAACATCTGATCCTGCAGACCTCAACCGCTTTACCCATAACAAGATAAGGACGGCACCATGAGCGCTTTAACCTTGAAACTCGCGACCCAACTGGCCAGCCAGGCTCTCAGCGCAGGGCGCACGGTTTCGGCCGCGCCGCTGACCATCGCCGTGCTCGACAGCGGCGGCCACCTGATCACCTTGCAACGCGAAGACGGCGCCAGCCTGCTGCGCCCACAAATCGCCATCGGCAAGGCCTGGGGCGCGATTGCCCTGGGCAAAGGCTCGCGTTTGCTGGCACTGGACGCTCAACAGCGCCCGGCGTTTATCGCCGCATTGAACAGCCTGGGGCAGGGCAGCGTCGTGCCGGCACCGGGGGGTGTGTTGATTCGCAATGGTGAGGGCGCGGTGCTGGGAGCAATCGGGATCAGCGGGGATACCTCGGATATTGATGAGCAGTGTGCGATTACGGCGATTGAGGGGGTTGGATTGTTGGCGGATGCGGGGGTGTCTGCTTGATGTGAGGTGACTGTACTAGCCTCTTCGCGAGCAAGCCCGCTCCCACATTTGATCGCGTTTCAACTTTGGAATGCAGTCAAATGTGGGAGCGGGCTTGCTCGCGAAGGCGGCAACTCGGTTTCAGCTCTAAACCCAAACCGCATCCCACAACGGATAGTCGCCAATCCGCTCGACAAGACCGGCCCGCAATGGATTGGCCACCACATACCTGGCCATCTTCACCAAGTCCTCCTCCTCGCGCAGCGCGCGGTCATGAAAACTGGTTTGCCATAACCGGCCCTTGCGGCCAGTGGCCCCATTCACTGTTCGAGTGCTTTTGGATTTCACCTGGCACATCAAATCCCCCAGCGAACCCTTTTGCAGTTCAATCAACCAGTGGAAATGGTCTGGCATCACTACCCAGGCCAGTGAGTTCGCCAGCCCCTGATACTGAGCAAGTCGCAATTGCCAGACCACCAGGCGGCCCAGATGAAAGTCATTGAATAATGGAACACGCTAATGGGTGTTGGTGGTGATCAGGTAGGTGCGGCTCGGCTCACTGAATCGCCCGATGCGCAGGCGGTGTGATGTGGCTAAATCAGTCATTCCATGGCCTCTGTTCAGATGGGGTTCTGAGAGGCTAGATCTCTGTGGCTGATGCTGATCGGCAGGCTTTTGGCAGGATGTGTCTGGGCGGGCGCTTTCGCGAGCAAGCCCGCTCCCACATGGGTTCTGCGGTGTTCATACAATGTGTGTCTGGCACCGCGGTCGATCAGTCCGGCTCACACCCCTTCAACACCAACCGAATAATCGTCGCCGCCGCCGCTTCATAATCCGCCTCATCCAGCTTGGCCTTGCCGGTCACTGCTGAAATCTGCCAGTCAAAATCCGCATAGGTCTGCGTCGCCGCCCAGATGCTGAACATCAGATGGTTAGGGTCAATCGCCGCGATCAACCCGCGATCTACCCAGCTTTGGATGCAGTCGATGTTGTGCTTGGCCTGGGCATTCAACTGTTCAACTTGCTCGGCAGTCAGGTGCGGCGCGCCGTGCATGATTTCGCTGGCGAACACTTTGGAGGCAAACGGCAGGTCGCGGGAAATACGGATTTTCGAGCGGATGTAGTTGCTCAACACTTCCTTGGGCTCGCCCTGGGGGTTGAACGGCGTGGAAGCGGCCAGAATCGGCTCGATAATACTTTCGAGCACCTCGCGGTAGAGGTTGTCCTTGGACTTGAAGTAGTAATAAACGTTGGGCTTGGGCAGCCCGGCCTTGGCGGCGATGTCGCTGGTTTTGGTCGCGGCGAAGCCCTTGTCGGCGAACTCCTCGCTTGCCGCCCGCAGGATCAGTTGTTTGTTGCGCTCGCGAATGGTGCTCATAAACCAGGAACTTCCTTGCCATGACAGGCGGTCGGGCATGTTAGCACCGGCTTGGCGCAGCGCTCAAGAATACGGGCGCAGCCCTTGTATCACGGGCGTTACACTGACATTTTCTGTCTTGATGCTGAATGCGATCACAGTTGTACAGGCCGGCCTTCAAGTCGCGCACCCTCTTGCTGATGCTTCCGAGGATTCAAATGTGGGAGCTGGCTTGCTCGCGAAGGCTATAAGTCAGGCGGCAGAGGGTTAGGGCCGGAGTACATATCCGTTATCTGAGTGAAGGCTGATATTGGTTCCGCTCTTACAGCCAGCCCTTTCAAGGTCTTTGGAAATCTGTCTGGTAGGGCGAACACGATCCCTGTGGCGAGCGGGCTTGCCCCGCGTTGGGTTGCGAAGCGACCCCAAAACCAGCGGCCGAGGAGTATCTGACTCACCGCATTCTTCCTTTTTAGGGTCGCTTCGCAACCCAACGCGGG
>NZ_JAUTYR010000099.1:0-793 GCF_041946035.1 Pseudomonas sp. AMR01 | reverse complement strand
GGCTCGCAACCGCGACCCTGCTGCATGGCGAAGGCCGCCGTGTCGTGCTGCTCGACCGCGATCGCGACGCGCTTCAGACCGCTGCCGCGACTCTCCCCGGCGCACTGGCAATTACCTGCGATGTGTCGGTCCCCCAACAGGTGAGCCAAGCGGTGGCCGAAGTTGAACAGACCTTTGGTCGGCTCGATATTTTGGTGAACAACGCTGGCGTGGCGGACTTCGGCCCACTGGAAGAGACAGATTTCACCCGCTGGCGGCGCGTGATGGAGACGAACCTTGATGGCGTGTTTCTCATGTCGCAGGCCTGCCTGTCGCTCTTGTCGCAACAGGGCGGTGCCATCGTCAACATCGGCTCAATCTCCGGCCTGCGCGCTTCGACCCTGCGGATCGCCTATGGCACGTCCAAAGCCGCCGTGATCCACCTGACCAAACAACAGGCGGCTGAGCTGGGCGAACTCGGCATTCGCGCGAACTGTGTCTGCCCCGGCCCGGTGGATACGAAACTGGCGCTTGCCGTGCATTCGCCCGAAATCCGCGCTGCCTATCACGACGCGATGCCGCTCAACCGCTATGGTACGGAACGCGAAATTGCGGCAGCGATTTGTTTTCTGGCCAGTGAGCGTGCAAGTTTCATCACCGGCCAAGTGCTTGCCGCAGACGGCGGGTTCGACGCGACCGGTGTGGGGCTGCCCGCGTTGCGCGGCTAAAGCAGCGCAAGTCGGCTACGGGCGTCCACTTTTCACCTACACTCCTGCGCTGCGCGTGCTATCGGAGCGCAAGATGCGGCTCTCAA
>NZ_JAUTYR010000017.1:0-101506 GCF_041946035.1 Pseudomonas sp. AMR01 | reverse complement strand
GTGCCGAGTGGTGGGGCGGAGCGTTTTTGGTTACTTTTTGCGCTCTTCAAAAAGTGACCCGCTGTAAGAGCGGAACCCATCCAAGCCGTTGCGACGCTAACGGATATGTACCCAAACCCGGCAAAAACGCCCCCCAAAAAAACTCACCCCGCCAACAACCAAACCCCCGTAGCCGCCGAAGCCGCCCCCGCCACCCGCACCAACGGCGCCGCCGCCCCCGGCAGAAAGCGCACCACCGCATACCCCGCCGCATGCAAACCGGCCGTAGCAGCGACAAACCCCGCCGCATACGCCCAAGGGCTAGACATGTCCGGCAATTCCAACCCATGCGCCACACCATGAAACAGCGCAAACAACGCCGTCGCACCCACCGCCACAAACAACGGCGGCCGCACCGCCAGTGCCACCGCCAAACCCAGTGCCAGCACCGAAGCAGCAATCCCGCTCTCCAGCCCCGGCAATTGCAGCCCTTCAAAACCGAGCAGGCCGCCAATCAACATGGTGCCGACAAACGCACACGGCAGCGCCCAACGCGCATTGCCTTGTTGCTGCGCCGCCCACAAGCCGACAGCGACCATCGCCAATAAGTGATCAATGCCGCCCAACGGGTGGCTGACACCGGCCACCCACCCATTATCGCCGTGCCCGGGGTGAGCAAAGGCGAGGGCGGGAGCCAGCAGCAAAGCGGCGGTTGCGAGAAGTTTGTTGAGACCCATGAGCAGGCTCCTTAGAAGGGTGGAATCAGGCAGCAGTCAGCAAGCCCTGACGTTCGATAAAGGCGACGATTTCTTCCAGGCCGACGCCGGTTTTCTGGTTGCTGAACACAAAGGGTTTACCGTTGCGCATGCGCGTGGTGTCGCTGTTCATCAACTCAAGAGAAGCGCCGACCAGAGGCGCCAGGTCGATCTTGTTGATCACCAGCAAGTCGGATTTGCAAATACCGGGCCCGCCTTTGCGCGGCAGCTTGTCGCCGGCAGACACATCGATCACATAGATCGTCAGGTCCGACAGTTCAGGGCTGAAAGTGGCCGACAAGTTGTCCCCGCCGGACTCCACCAGAATCAGGTCCAGGCCGGGGAAGCGGCGGTTGAGCTGGTCGACGGCTTCGAGGTTGATCGAGGCGTCTTCGCGAATCGCCGTGTGCGGGCAGCCGCCGGTTTCCACGCCGATGATGCGCTCCGGCGCCAAAGCCTGGTTGCGTACCAGGAAGTCGGCGTCTTCGCGGGTATAGATGTCATTGGTGACCACCGCCAGGTTATAGCGATCGCGCAGCGCCAGGCACAGGGCCAGGGTCAGGGCGGTTTTGCCGGAGCCCACCGGGCCGCCGATGCCGACGCGCAGGGGTTGTATGTTCATATCTGATTCTCCTAGGAACGGAACAGGCGGCTGTACTGGCGCTCGTGGGCCATGCACGCCAGGGACAGGCCAAACGCGGCGCTGCCCACGTGGTTGGGGTCGATGCGGGCGGCGTCCTGCTGGGCGTGTTGCAGCAAGGGCAGCAGTTCACTGGTCAAGCGTTGCGCGGCTTGCTGGCCCAGAGGCAGGGTTTTCATCAGCACGGCCAATTGGTTTTCCAGCCAGCTCCACAGCCAGGCGGCGAGGGCGTCGTCGGGGCTGATGGCCCAGGCGCGGGCGGCCAGCGCCCAGCCTAAAGCGAGGTGGGGTTCGGCGCGTTGTTCAAGAAAGTTGCGCGCGGCATCGTCCAGTTCGGGCAGGCCGTTGAGCAGTTGTTGCAGGGAATAACCCATCTGCCGGCTTTCCTGGTACAGCTCACGGGTTTCGCGGCTGGCGCGATGCTCCTCACATAGCTGCACCAGCTGTGACCAATCCTCATCCGCCGCGGCGCGGCAGTGGGCGAGTAACAACGGGGCTTCAAAGCGGGCGAGGTTGAGAGACAGCTGATCACTGATCCAGCGCCGAGCGCTGGCCGCATCGTTGACGCGGCCATCTTCCACGGCCATTTCCAGGCCTTGGGAATAGCTGTAGCCGCCAATCGGCAATTGCGGACTGGCCAGACGCAGCAGCGCCCAGGCCTTGTTCACAGGCGTACGCCGAACTGATGCAGTTTGGGCGGGTAGTTGAAGTCTTCATCGCCATGGCGCGAATGGTGGTGGCCGCCGCCGTAGGCGCCGTGTTCCGGCTGAAACGGCGCTTCAATGGTTTCAGTGGTGGCGCCCAACTGATCCAGCATGGCTTTGAGTACGTAGTCATCGAGCAGGCGCAGCCAGCCGTCGCCGACCTGCAAGGCCACATGGCGGTTGCCGAGGTGGTAGGCGGCGCGGGTCAGTTCAAACGCATTGGTGCAGGTGACGTGCAGCAGTTGTTCAGGGCGAGCACGCACGCGTACGACGCGTCCGTCTTCGGCCTGTAGGCATTCGCCATCGTGCAGCGGCGGCTGGCCGCGCTCCAGAAACAGGCCGACGTCTTCACCGTCGGCACTGAAACAGCGCAGACGGCTCTTGCTGCGGGCCTCGAAGTTCAGCAGCAACTCGGCGGCCCAGAGGGCTTGGGGGGCGATTCGGCGGTGGATCACCAGCATCAGAAGGCTTCCAGCTATGAGCGATAACAGAGCCAGAGCAAGGGGCTTGCCAACCCTGGAGGCGAGTAGGAAATGCCTGTAGGCAGGCACGGACACGCCACCGGATGGGGCATCAGCCTATTCGGAGAGTGTTTCAATTTGGTGCGTGATTGATTGTATGGCACCGCATAGGGGCGTTTTGCGTTGAGATCCGCCACTTGCGGCGTCAAATGTCTTTCATCTGTTCCTTTCGGATTTGTCCTACGAACACCAAGGATTCCCCCTTCCAGAAATTACGCGCTGTTTGATTAGGATTTGCGCCGTGTTTAATTCACTGCGACGTCCATCATGTTCAAATCTTTTTTGTGTGTAGTCATTGTCAGCCTGGCCTGCGCCATTCCCTCGGCGTCGGCCACGTTCGAGCCGCGCGTAACCTCCATCGACAACGTGATCGACCGCGCCCACGAGTTGCTCGGCACGCCTTATAAAGCGGGCGGGGGCTCAACGGATCGCGGGTTCGATTGCAGCAGTTTTCTGGTCTATCTGTTCAAGACCCAAGCCAATATCCAGTTACCCCGTACCACCACCGACATGCACCGTTCAACCGCAGCGACCATCAAACGCAGTGCGCTCAAGCCTGGCGATGCCGTGTTCTTTTCGGGTAATGGGCGCGGTCAAGTCAGCCATGTGGGCCTTTATATAGGCCAGGGCAAGTTCATCCACTCACCCAGTAGCGGCAAACGCGTGCGTATCGATTCGTTGAGCAACAGCTACTGGAAGAAGAGCTACACCACCGCCAAGCGTTTTCACACCGCAGGCTGATTGGCTTACTCAGTGCTGCCCAACCCTTGCCAGTGCTTGAGACCGATAAAGATAAAGCGCAACTGCTGGGTGATTTTCGCCTGAGGCGTGAGGTGGGGAGGCAGCGCCTCGGCCGGCGGGTCGATGATGTCGGGCAGGGTGGCGAACACACTTTTTACGATCAGGTCGGCCATCACGTGCAAGCCTTCGGCATCCAAATGCTGGAGCTTGGGCATGGAGGTCAGGTCTGCCGCGAGGTCGCGGGTGATGTCTTCGCGCAGCGCTCCAATGGCTTGGCGCACAGCCAGGCAGCCGCCATATTGCTCGCGGGCCAGGAACAGGAATTGCGATCGGTTGGCCGAAACCACATCCAGAAAGATACGCACGGACGCATCAATGATGCCGCCCATCACGAATTCGTTATGGCGCACCAGGCGAATCGTGGCGCGGAAAGTCTGGCCGACTTCACTCACCAGTACCAAACCCAGCTGGTCCATGTCGTCAAAATGACGATAGAACCCTGTCGGCACGATGCCGGCGGTCTTCGCCACTTCGCGCAGGCTGAGGCTGCCAAACCCTCGGCCACACTCCATCAGATGGCGGGCTGCGTCCATCAAGGCGAGGCGGGTCTGTTGCTTCTGTTCGGCGCGGGGCAGCATTGGCGGGTGGGCTTTGTCGGCAAGTACAGCGACGCACTCTAGCAAAACAGCTTTGCCGGCGTCGAACTTGGCAGGCTTCAGGCGTGACGCGGTTTATAAAAAAGCAAAAGCCCGATCGGCAGATCGGGCTTTTTTCTGGGCCACCACGGGTTAGCTCTGTGCTTGATGCAGTTCTTGCAGACGGTCCGAACCACCTTCAGCAACACCGTCGGTGTAAGCGCGTTTGTTGGCTTGTTCAGCGCCGCCTTCTACCAGACCTTTCTGTTCCAGGCGATCACGGCCACCTTCAGCAACGCCTTCGGTGTAAGCACGTTTGTTGGCATGTTCCGAACCATTTTCAGCAACAGCGCCTTTGGCGTAGTCACGGTTTTCATCTTCTTGCGAACCGCTGCGAGCCAGGGTCTGGCTGGATTCAACGGCTTGAGCCTTGTTCTGTGGGGTAGCTTGTTCAGCGGCTGGCAGGGCAAAGGCACTGGAAGCGAGAACAGACAACAGGGCGACAGCGAGTACTTGGCGTTTCATGATGGGTTGCTCCTTGGGAGGGCGATAAAGTGGGTACAGGGCTAATGCTACTCTCGATAAGTCGATATGAAAGTTCATAAACACAATGGTAATAATCAACAGAATTGATTGTTCTCGGCAGAGGCTCTAGGCCGGACCTCTCAAGCCCGCGGTTTTGCACCAAGGTGGGTATTTTCGACCCGTTCGTGGGTAACACTGGTGCAGTGTTCAGGGTTCGGACGATCAGGGCTGTAGGAAAAATTGCTTTTTTTACGGTTAATTCGGTTTCTGGCTAAACCCCGGCGCCGTTTGCCAGTCGTAGCCCTATAAGCTGTAGTCACAAGGTGCGCCGCAGCGTGCACCCTCAGTCGTAATCAGGAGTCATGTGCAATGACGCGCACTCGTAAAATCGTCGCCTGGAGCTGCGCCAGCTTCGTTCTGTTAATCGCCTTAGCGGTGTTGGTGCTGGTGTTTTTTGACTGGAACCGCATCAAGCCGCCGCTCAATGCCAAGGTTTCCGAAGAGCTGCATCGCCCTTTCGCCATCAATGGCAACCTGGCGGTGGTGTGGGCGCGCGAGCCCGAGGAAGGCGGTTGGCGTTCCTGGGTGCCGTGGCCCCACGTGATTGCTGAAGACCTGACCCTAGGCAACCCCGAGTGGTCGAAAAAGCCGCAAATGGTCACGCTGAAAAAAGTCGAATTGCGCATTTCGCCCCTGGCGTTACTGCTGCAGCGCGTGGTGATTCCGCGCATCGACCTCACCGAGCCGAGCGCCGACCTGCAGCGCCTGGCCGATGGCCGCGCCAACTGGACCTTCAAATTCGACCCCAAAGACCCCAACGCCGAGCCTTCCAGCTGGGTGGTGGACATCGGCGCCATCGGCTTCGACAAAGGCCACGTGACCCTCGACGACCAAACCCTCAAGACCCAACTCGATGTGATCATCGACCCGCTGGGCAAGCCGATTCCCTTCGGCGAAATCGTCGGCGACGCCGATGCCAAAAAAGCCCTGGAAAAAGGCTCGGCGCCTCAGGACTACGCGTTTGCCCTCAAGGTCAAAGGCCAGTACCACGGCCAGAAACTCGACGGCACCGGCAAAATTGGCGGCCTGCTTGCCCTGCAGGACGCGGCCAAACCGTTCCCGCTGCAAGCCCAGGTCAAGATTGCCGACACCAGCATCGCCATCGCCGGCACCCTGACCGACCCACTGAACCTGGGTGCCCTGGACCTGCGCCTGAAACTTGCGGGCGCAAGCCTGGGCAACCTCTACCCGTTGACGGGCGTTACCCTGCCGGACTCCCCGGCGTACTCCACCGATGGCCACTTGATCGCCAAGTTGCATGACGCCAATGGCGCGTCGTTCACCTACGAAAACTTCAACGGCAAGATCGGCAACAGCGATATCCATGGCGATTTGGGCTACGTCGCCAGCAAGCCACGGCCGAAGCTCACCGGCGCTCTGGTCTCCAACCAACTGCTGATGGCTGACCTTGCGCCCCTCATCGGTGCCGACTCCAACGCCAAGCAAAAAGCCCGTGGCGGCGAGAGCAAACAACCGGCGACAAAAGTGCTGCCGGTGGAAGAGTTCCGTACCGAGCGCTGGCGCGATATGGACGCCGACGTGGAGTTCACCGGCAAGCGCATCGTGCACAGCGCCGAGCTGCCCTTCACCGACCTCTACACCCACTTGGTGCTCAACGATGGCACGCTGAGCCTGGAACCCCTGCGCTTTGGTGTAGCGGGCGGCAAGCTGGACGCGCAGATTCGTCTGAATGGCCGCACCACGCCGATGGAAGGCCGCGCCAAACTCACCGCGCGCAACTTCAAGCTCAAGCAGTTGTTCCCAACCTTCGAACCGATGAAAACCAGCTTTGGTGAACTCAACGGTGACGCGGATATTTCCGGGCGTGGCAACTCCGTGGCCGCACTGTTGGGCACCTCCAACGGTGACCTGAAAATGCTCATCAACGACGGCGCCATCAGCCGTGGCCTGATGGAAATTGCCGGGCTCAACGTGGGCAACTACGTGGTGGGCCGCCTGTTCGGCGACAAGGAAGTGAAGATCAACTGCGCAGCGGCAGACTTCGGCATCAAGACCGGCCTGGCGACCACTCGCCTGTTTGTGTTCGATACCGAGAACGCGATCATCTACATCGATGGCACCGCGAACATGGCCAGCGAGCAGCTTGACCTCACCATCACGCCGGAATCCAAGGGCTTTCGCCTGTTCTCTCTGCGCTCGCCGCTGTACGTCAACGGCCCGTTCATCAAGCCCAATGCCGGTGTGAAAGCCATTCCTTTGGCATTGCGCGGCGCGGGCATGGTGGCGCTGGGCGTGATTGCCGGCCCGGCCGCTGGCCTGCTGGCACTGGTTGCCCCCAGCGGCGGAGAGCCGAACGAATGCGCGCCGCTGCTGCAACAGATGAAGGAAGGCAAGGCGCCGAAAACAGTGAAGGGCTAACTGACTAAACCAGTAACCGAATGTGGGAGCGGGCTTGCTCGCGAAGGCGGTAGATCAGTCGATATCTTCGGTGACTGAAAATCCGCTATCGCGAGCAAGCCCGCTCCCACATTTGATTGGCGGTGTTGCAGACAAAAAAGTGGGGCCTGATAAATCAGGCCCCCCTTTTTGTACCGCCAATTACAAGCTGCTGAGAATGTCCGCCATGTCGTCGGCGTGCTCTTCTTCCTGAGCGAGGATTTCTTCAAATAGGCGGCGGCTGGTTGGGTCCTTGTCGCCGATGTACTGAATGATCTCGCGGTAGCTGTCCACTGCGATGCGCTCGGCTACCAGGTCTTCGTAGACCATTTCCTTCAGGTTGTTGCCGGCCACGTATTGAGCGTGGGAGTTTTTCGACAACAGGTCCGGGTTGAACTCCGGCTCGCCGCCCAGTTGCACGATGCGCTCGGCCAGCTTGTCGGCGTGCTCGGCTTCCTGGGTCGCGTGCTCAAGGAATTCCTCAGCCGCCACATGCGCTTTCACGCCGGAGGCCATGAAATAGTGGCGCTTGTAACGCAATACACAGACCAGTTCAGTGGCCAGCGAAGCGTTGAGCAGGCGAATGATTTCTTCGCGGTCAGCGTCGTAACCTTCAGTCACGGCACCGTTTTCGACGTTCTGGCGGGCGCGTTCGCGCAGGGTCGCAACGTCAGTCAAATGTGCTTCAGTCATCTCAATCTCCTGGTGCTAATCCGGTTTTACGCCACGCTCTGCTGGCGTGATCGCTCCAAGTTGTGAGTGCTGCGCGCGGCAAAAAGTTTTATTGGATTTGCCCGGATGTGTCACAACCTAGTCGCGCAGCTGGGCTAACCTCATCTCACCGCCTTTG
Organism: Pseudomonas sp. AMR01; assembly: GCF_041946035.1. Taxonomy (NCBI): domain Bacteria; kingdom Pseudomonadati; phylum Pseudomonadota; class Gammaproteobacteria; order Pseudomonadales; family Pseudomonadaceae; genus Pseudomonas; species Pseudomonas sp. AMR01. The sequence goes on along the minus strand of NZ_JAUTYR010000017.1, from coordinate 93,699 downwards.
GATCACGGACGTTTGCTTCATGTCGCAGCCGTTAGCTACACGTTACCCGCTGGTATTGGTGCCTGGCATGCTCGGGTTTGTGCGCGTCGGGTTCTTTCCCTACTGGTACGGCATCGTGCCGGCCCTGCGCGCAGGCGGGGCGCAGGTGTATCCCGTGCAGGTGGCGCCGCTGGACTCCAGTGAAGTGCGCGGCGAGCAATTGCTGATCCAGATTGAGCAGATTCGCCGAGAGACAGGCGCCGACAAAGTCAACCTGATCGGCCACAGCCAGGGTGCCTTGACCGCACGTTACGCGGCGGCCAAACGCCCGGAATGGGTGGCGTCCGTGACCTCGGTGGCCGGGCCCAATCACGGCTCGGAGCTGGCGGACCATATCCACGTCCACCACCCGGCAGACAGCGTGAAGGGCCGAATCATGAGCGCGCTGTTTCATTGGGTCGCCTGGGTGATGGCCCTGCTCGAAACCGGCTATCGCGGGCCGCGCTTCAAGGCGGATTTGCAGGCCTCGCATCATTCCCTGACCAGCGCCGGCGTGGCGTTGTTCAACCGCCAATATCCCCAAGGCTTGCCGCACACCTGGGGCGGGCAAGGCCTGGAGGAGGTCAACGGCGTGCGCTATTACTCGTGGTCTGGCACGTTGCAGCCGGGCAAGACCGACCGTGGACGCAACCTGCTGGATGGCACGAATCGCAGTTGTCGGCTGTTTGCGCGCAGTTTTGTGCGCGAGAAGGGGCAGTGCGACGGCATGGTTGGGCGCTACAGCTCTCATCTGGGCACGGTCATCGGCGATAACTACGCCCTGGACCACTTCGATATCGTCAACCAGTCGCTGGGGCTGGTGGGCAAGGGCGCGGAGCCGATTCGGTTGTTTGTCGAGCATGCGCAGCGGTTGAAGGCTGCCGGGGTTTAGCCGGGGACCGCGTTATCGTTCATCGCAGGCAAGCCAGCTCCCACATGGTGATGTGGAAACCCAATCAGATGTGGGAGCTGGCTTGCCTGCGATGGCGGTGGTTCAGGCCACGCTAACCTTCTGCCTGACCGGCGTAGTCCAGCGCTCCGACAAAATCACCCCACCCAGCGTCAGCAACCCGCCGACCAAGTGATACAGCGCCAATTCCTCCTTCAACACCACCGCCGCAATCAGCGCGGTGATCAGCGGCAGCAAATTAAAAAACAGCGTGGTCCGACTCGGCCCCAGGGTTTTGATGGAGTGCATCCACGCCAGCGGCGCCAGCATCGACGCCAGCAAACACGCGTACAGAATCAGCGGAATATTCGCCCAGCCCAACCCCGCTTTCGCCGAAAACAGGAACAGCGGAAACAGCACCACCACCGCCACCAGTATCTGCAAATACAGCAACACCAACGGCGGCAGGCGCAGCTGCCATTTTTTCAGCAGGGTGCTGTAGACCGCGTAGGCCAGGGTGGCGATCAACATCATGCCGTCGCCTAGGTTGACCCCATGTTGCAGCAAGGCGCCGAGGCTACCGGCTGAAACCACCACCACCACGCCGGCAAACGACAGCACTGCACCGGTCAGCGCACCCAAGGTCAGACGCTGGCCGAGGCTGATGATCGCCGCCGTCAGGGCCATCAACGGCATCAGCGACAGGATGATGCCCATGTTGGTCGCCGTGGTGACCGTCGCCGCGTAGTAGGCCAGGCTCTGGTAAACCGCCATGCCAAGCACGCCGAGAATGAAGATTTTGCCCAGGTTGGGGCGGATCAACGGCCAATTGGCAATTACCGGTTTGAGCATGAACGGGGTGAACAGCAGCGCCGCCAGCACCCAGCGGTAAAAGCCGATCTCGGCGGGGAAGATCGAGCCCACGGCGAGTTTGTTGACCACGGTGTTGCCGGCCCAGATAAAAATGGCCAGCAGGGGATACGCGTATTGCATTGAAGGAAACCAGATAGGGTGTTGAGCCAGGATTATCCCTTGTCTGGATCGAAGCTCATACTGCGAACCAGATAACATGCCCCGACACACCATACGCCTCGAGGACTTCCTCAGGCTGCCAAGCCCCGTGTATTTCCGCTATTCCGATTTGGCCCCTGATACCGAGTGCACGCCGCATCAGCACTTCTGGGGGGCGCTGGATTATTCGGCCAGCGCCACGCCGGCTGCACCCCGGAGCAATACCGTCGGTCGAATATTCGCAGCCGCTAGAGATGTAACAGCCTTTGACTACACTGCCGTGTAGGCCGTGCCCCTTCGGCACGGTAACAGGGAGAAAACTCCATGAAGATGCTGCGAATTCCGCTGTTGATGATGGGCCTGCTGTTATGTTCCCAAGGGTTTGCCGCCACCGCCCAGCAAAACAAAATGACCACCTGCAACGCTGAAGCCACCACCAAGACCCTCAAAGGCGACGACCGTAAAGCCTTTATGAAAACCTGCCTGTCGGCACCAGCGGCCAACGACGCCAAGACCCTGCCCCCGCAGCAACAGAAGATGAAAGACTGCAATGCCTCGGCGAAAACACAGGCGCTGACCGGCGACGCGCGTAAAACCTTTATGAGCACTTGCCTCAAAGGTGGCTGACGCCGGAGATCAATTGTGGGAGCAGGCAAGCCAGCTGCCACAATTGATTGCATTCGCAGCCGATACTCTCGCTTGATTCCCTCAAGGCTGGCAGACTGCCCTTCCTTTAACGCCGTTCGTTTTGAGGCTGTATGCCAACGTTTTCGCAGCGTCACGTGTTGTTGCTGGTCAGTTGCATCATTATTTTCGGTGGATTACTGCTGGTCCTGCCGCTCAAGTTGTTGCCTAGCCTGTTGGCCGGTCTGCTGGTGTATGAGCTGGTCAATATGCTCACCCCGCAGTTGCAACGCCTGATCGAAGGCCGGCGTGCGCGTTGGCTGGCGGTGGCTTTGCTCGGCACCTTGATCGTCAGCGTGCTGACCCTGATCTTCGCCGGCGCCATCAGCTTTCTGCTTCACGAAGCCGAAAATCCCGGAGCGTCCCTCGACAAATTCATGGGGGTGGTCGACCGCGCGCGCGGGCAACTGCCGCCGTTCATCGACGCCTACCTGCCGGCCAGCGCCGCCGAATTCCGCGTGGCCATCGGCGACTGGCTGAGCAAGCACCTGAGCGAACTGCAGCTTGTGGGCAAGGACGCCGCGCACATGTTCGTCACCTTGCTGATCGGCATGGTGCTCGGCGCGATCATCGCCTTGCAGCGCGTGCCCGACCTGACCAAACGCAAACCGTTGGCCGCCGCCTTGTTCGACCGCCTGCACCTGCTGGTCCAGGCCTTTCGCAACATCGTCTTCGCCCAGATCAAGATCGCCGCGCTCAACACCGCCTTTACTGCGATCTTCCTGGCCGTGGTGCTGCCGCTGTGCGGGATTCACCTGCCGCTGACCAAAACCCTGATCGTGCTGACCTTCCTGCTCGGCCTGCTGCCGGTGATCGGCAACCTGATGTCCAACACGCTGATCACCATCGTCGCGCTGTCACTGTCGATCTGGGTGGCAGTGGCGGCGTTGGGGTATTTGATTGTGATCCACAAGGTCGAGTACTTCCTCAACGCGCGGATCGTCGGCGGGCAGATCAGTGCCAAGTCGTGGGAATTGCTGCTGGCAATGCTGGTGTTTGAGGCGGCATTCGGCCTGCCGGGTGTGGTGGCCGGGCCGATTTACTATGCGTATCTCAAGAGCGAGCTGAAGCTCGGCGGGATGGTTTAAGGCTTGTACTGACTGGGCCGGCCCCTTCGCGAGCAAGCCCGCTCCCACATTCGCCCGCATTCCATCGATGGAACTCGGTCGAATGTGGGAGCGGGCTTGCTCGCGAAGGGCGCGGCGCGGTTCTAGATAGAACTCAGCAGCCGTACCGCTTGCTGGCTTCGATAGCGAGACCGCTGCCAATACTGCCAAAGATATTCCCTTCCACATGCCGCGCGTTCGGCAACATCGCCGAGATGCTGTGGCGCAGTGCCGGAATCCCGCTGGAACCGCCGGTAAAGAACACCGTGTCTACCTGCTCGACACTCACCGTTGCATCGTTGAGCAACTGCGTAACACTGGCGCGTATGCGTTCGAGCAACCCATCAATCGCTGACTCAAACAGCGCCCGGCTCAGTTCAACACTCAGCCCCGGCTCAACCCGATCGAGCAGCACATGGCGGCTGTCTTCGTGGGTCAGCTGGATCTTGGTTTCTTCCACTTCCATCGCCAGCCAGTGGCCCGCGCGCTGTTCAATCAATTTGAACAGGCGGTCGATGCCGCCGGTGTCTTCGATGTCGTAGCGCATGCTGCCCAGGGCCAGCTGAGATTTTTGCGAATACACCGAGTTGATGGTGTGCCAGGTAGCGAGGTTCATGTGGTGGCTGGTGGGCATGTAGGCGCCGCTTTTCATGCGGCTGCCGTAGCCGAACAGCGGCATCATGCCTTGCAGGCTGAGCTGTTTGTCGAAGTCGGTACCGCCGATGTGCACGCCGCCGGTGGCGAGGATGTCGTCCTGGCGGTTGTCGTTGTGGCGACGATCCGGGGACAGGCGCACCAGGGAGAAGTCGGACGTACCACCGCCGATGTCGACAATCAGCACCAGCTCTTCTTTCTGGATGGTCGACTCGTAGTCGAAGGCTGCCGCAATCGGCTCGTACTGGAACGAGATGTCTTTAAAGCCGATCTTGCGCGCCACGTCCACCAGGGTGTTTTCGGCTTCCTGGTCGGCCATCGGGTCGTCATCGACGAAAAACACCGGGCGGCCCAAAACCACTTCTTCGAACTCGCGGCCGGCGGTGGCTTCAGCGCGGCTCTTGAGTTGGCCGATAAACAGCGCCAACAGGTCGGTAAAGGGCATCGCGGTGCCGAGCACGCTGGTGTCGTGCTTGATCAACTTGGAACCCAGCAGGCTCTTGAGCGAGCGCATCAGCCGGCCTTCGTAGTTTTCAAGGTATTCGTGCAGCGCCAGGCGGCCGTACACCGGGCGGCGCTCCTCGAAGTTGAAGAACACCACCGACGGCAGGGTGATTTTGTCGTCCTCCAGCGCGATCAGCGTTTCCATGCCGGGACGAATCCAGCCGACGGTGGAGTTGGACGTGCCGAAGTCGATACCGCAGGCACGGGCTGGGGATGAGTTTTCCATGACAATCAGGTTCCGGTTGAAAAACGGCCGCGCAGTGTATGCCAGTCGAGGCCGGATGCGTAGGCCGACCATCCGTTAAATCGTGCTTGAAACCTGGGGATTTGCCCCCACATCTGCTGCATACGGCAAGTGCCGATAACACTTTGACGCACCCCCCAGGCCACATCACTCAACAGGTGCAAAGCAGCGCACGTTGTGCCCCGGGCTGTGCGATCTCGATTCAGGAAGGTGAACCGCCGATGGATTTCAAAGATTACTACAAGATACTGGGTGTCGAGCCGAGCGCCGATGACAAGGAGATCAAGGCCGCCTATCGCAAACTCGCACGCAAATATCATCCGGATGTAAGCAAGGAAAAAGACGCCGAAGAGAAATTCAAGGACGCGTCCGAAGCCTATGAGGCGCTTAAAAGCGCCGACAAGCGCGCCGAATACGACGAGCTGCGCAAATACGGCCAGCATGGCCAGCCGTTCCAGGGGCCACCGGGCTGGCAGAGCCGTGGCGGCTTTGGCGGCGGCGGCCAGGACACGGGCGACTTCTCGGACTTTTTCAGCTCGATCTTCGGCTCGCGCGGCGGCGGTTTTGAAGGCGCTCAGCGCCGTCCTGCCGGGCGTAAAGGCCAGGACGTGGAAATGCAGCTGACCGTGGCGCTCGAAGAAACGCTGTCCACCGAGTCCAAGCAGATCAGCTTCCAGGTGCCGCAATACGACGGCTCGGGCCGGCATGTCAGCAACACCACCAAGAGCTTGAATGTGAAGATTCCCGCTGGCGTGGCCGACGGTGAGCGCATCCGCCTCAAGGGGCAGGGCGCGCCGGGCATTGGCGGCGGCCCCAACGGTGACCTGTACCTGATCATCAAGTTTGCGGGGCATTCCAGATTTGAAGTCGAAGGCGAAAACCTGGTGATCACCCTGCCGTTGGCCCCGTGGGAACTGGCGCTGGGGGCTGAAGTGGCCGTGCCCACGCTGACCGGCAAAATCAACCTCAAGGTGCCCGCTGGCAGCCAGAACGGCCAGCGCATGCGCGCCAAGGGCCATGGTTTGTTGAACAAGGCCGGTGAACGCGGCTTCCTGTACATCCAGCTCAAGGCTGTGATGCCCAAGCAGGCCGATGACGAGACCATCGCGCTGTGGCAGGAACTGGCGAAAAAGGCCGCGTTCAACCCACGGGAAAACTTCTGAAAACAAAGGCCCGCGCTGACTAGCCAGCGCGGGCCTCTGAGGCGGCCATGCGCAACCCGCTCAGAACAGGAAATACCGCTGCGCCATCGGCAACACCTCGGCCGGTTCACACCACAGCAACACGCCGTCGGCCTTGACCTGATAGGTCTGCGGGTCAACCTCGATGTCCGGCAGGTAATCGTTGTGGATCAAGTCGGTTTTCTGCACGTTGCGGCAACCCTTGACCACGGCGATCTGCTTCTTCAACCCCAGCGCTTCGGGCAACCCGGCGTCCTCGGCGGCCTGGCTGATAAAGGTCAGGCTGGTGGCGTGCAGCGAGCTGCCGAAGCTTGCGAACATCGGGCGGTAATGCACCGGTTGCGGGGTGGGGATCGAGGCGTTGGCGTCGCCCATCAGGCTTGAGGCAATCGCGCCGCCCTTGAGGATCAGGGTCGGCTTGATGCCAAAAAACGCCGGGCGCCACAGCACCAGGTCGGCCCATTTGCCGACTTCGATGGAGCCGACAATATGGCTCACGCCGTGGGTGATCGCCGGGTTGATGGTGTACTTGGCGATGTAGCGTTTGGCGCGGAAGTTATCGTTGCCAGGGCCATCGCCGGGCAACGGGCCGCGCTGTTTTTTCATCTTGTCGGCGGTCTGCCAGGTGCGCGTGATCACTTCGCCGACGCGGCCCATGGCCTGGCTGTCGGAGCTGATCATCGAGAACGCGCCAAGGTCGTGCAGGATGTCTTCGGCGGCGATGGTCTCGCGGCGGATGCGGCTTTCAGCGAAGGCCACGTCTTCAGCAATGCTGGGGTCCAGGTGATGGCAGACCATCAGCATGTCGAGGTGTTCGTCGATGGTGTTGCGCGTGAATGGCCGCGTCGGGTTGGTGGAGCTGGGCAGCACGTTGGCGAAGCCGCAGGCCTTGATAATGTCCGGCGCGTGACCGCCACCGGCACCCTCGGTGTGGTAGGTGTGGATGGTGCGGCCCTTGAGTGCGGCCAGGGTGGTTTCGACGAAGCCGGACTCGTTGAGCGTGTCGCTGTGAATCGCCACTTGCACGTCGTAGTCGTCGGCAACGTTCAGGCAATTATTGATACTGGCCGGGGTAGTGCCCCAGTCTTCGTGCAGCTTCAAGCCAATGGCGCCGGCCTTGACCTGTTCGATCAACGGTTCCGGCAAACTGGCGTTGCCCTTGCCGGTGAAACCGATGTTCATCGGGAACGAATCACTGGCTTGTAGCATGCGCGCCAGGTGCCACGGGCCGGAGGTACAGGTGGTGGCGTTGGTGCCGGTGGCCGGCCCGGTGCCGCCGCCGATCATGGTGGTGACGCCGCTGGTCAGCGCTTCTTCGATCTGCTGCGGGCAGATGAAGTGCACGTGGCTGTCGATGCCGCCAGCGGTGAGGATCATGCCTTCGCCAGCGATTACTTCGGTGCTGGCGCCGATGGACATGGTCACGCCGGGCTGGATGTCCGGGTTACCGGCTTTGCCGATGGCGTGGATGCGACCGTTTTTCAGGCCGACGTCGGCCTTGACGATGCCCCAGTGGTCGATGATCAGCGCGTTGGTGATCACCGTGTCGACCACTTCGTGGGCGAGCAGCTGGCTCTGGCCCTGGCCGTCACGGATAACCTTGCCGCCGCCGAATTTCACTTCTTCGCCATAGACAGTGAAGTCCTGTTCGACTTCGACAAACAATTCGGTGTCGGCCAGGCGGACCTTGTCACCGACGGTGGGGCCGTACATGTCGGCGTAGGCTTGGCGGCTGATTTTCATGTGGTTGCCCTGAAAAATATTTGTTGAGTGTGAGTCCGCTTTCGCGAGCAAGCCCGCTCCCACAGGGGAACGCATTCCTAATGTGGGAGCGGGCTTGCTCGCGAAGAGGCCTTAAAGGTCGCCCATGATCTTCCCGGCAAACCCGAAAACGCGCCTTGCGCCGCTCAAATCCACCAATTCCACCTCACGACTCTGCCCCGGCTCAAACCGCACCGCCGTGCCCGCTGGAATATTCAAACGCATGCCACGGCTTGCGGCGCGATCAAACGTCAGCGCGTCATTGGTCTCGAAAAAATGGTAATGCGAGCCCACCTGAATCGGCCGGTCGCCACTGTTGGCCACACTGAGGAAAACGGTACGGCGGCCGACGTTGAGTTCGATCTCGCCAGGCTGGATCTGATATTCACCAGGAATCATGAGGGTTGCCCCAGGGTCTTGAAGTAGATGGCGGTCGGGGTGTAGCGCCCGTCCGGGCTTTGGCAGTAGTCGGGCAATTCACCGACTTTGGTGTAGCGCAGCGACTGGTAGAACGCTTCGGCACCGGAGCCGGCTTCGGTGTCGAGGTACAGCAGGCCGCGCTTGTGTTGGCGCGCGGCGAGTTCCAGGGTGTTCATCAGTTGTTGACCCAGGCCATGGCGCCGCGCAGTGCTGTGCACCAACAGCTTTTGCACCTCGGCGCGGTTCAGCCCGTTGGCTTTCTGGCACAGCGCCAATTGCACGCTGGCGATCACCTGCTCGTCGCGCACCACCACCCACAGCAGCAGGCTCGCGTCTTCAATGCTCGCCTGCACACCGTTCAAGTAGGTGCGGGCCTGGGCCTCGTCAAAATCAGCCATGAAGCCGACCGACGCACCGTGCTTGACCGCGTCCAGCAACAGCTCGATCAGGCCCAGGCGGTAGTGGGCAAAGCTTTCAGCATTGACTCGACGCAAATGCGCGGCGTTCATCGGCCTCACTCCTTGGGCGGTTCGGCGCCCGGATTCAATGTCAGTTGCATAAAGGTCAGGTCCAGCCAGCGGCCGAACTTGATGCCCACCTGGGGCATCTGCCCGGTGGTGATAAAACCCAGGCGCTCATGCAGGCGGATCGACGCCGCGTTGCCGCTTTCGATGGCGGCGACCATCACGTGCTTGCCGCAGGTTCGGGCGCGCTCGATCAGGGCGTCCATCAGGCGCGGGCCTAGGCCCTTGCCGCGTTGGTCGTTGCGCACGTATACCGAGTGTTCGACGCTGTAGCGAAAACCCTCGAAGGGCCGCCAGTCACCAAACGAGGCGTAGCCGGTGACTTCACCGTTGTCGATGGACACGAGGATCGGATAGGCCTGGGCCTGGCGCGCGTTGAACCAGGCCTGACGGTTGGCCAGGTCCACCGGTTGCTCGTTCCAGATTGCTGTGGTGTTCAGCACCGCGTCGTTATAGATCGCGCGGATTGCCGGCAGGTCGTGCTCGGTTGCATCACGAATCATGCTCGCACCTCACGCGATGGGCTGGTGGACAGTGACCAGTTTGGTGCCGTCGGGGAAAGTGGCTTCCACCTGGATATCCGGGATCATTTCCGGGATGCCGTCCATCACCTGCTCGCGGCTGAGCAGGGTGGTGCCAAAGTGCATCAGGTCGGCCACGGTGCGGCCATCGCGTGCGCCTTCCATCAAGGCCGCGGAGATGTAGGCGATGGTTTCCGGGTAATTGAGCTTCACACCGCGTGCCAGCCGGCGCTCGGCGACCAAGCCTGCGGTGAAGATCAGCAGCTTGTCTTTTTCCCGTGGGGTCAGGTCCATGGTTCAAGATCCTTCATAAATACATTTTTCAAATACACCAGAGATCCAATGTGGGAGCTGGCTTGCCTGCGATGGCATCAACTCAGTGTCCTGTTTAACCGAGTCGTCTGCATCGCAGGCAAGCCAGCTCCCACATAAACCGATTTCATGTGCTCCAGATTCTTGGTGCTACGGCCTCTCGGCCCAGTACGGCCGGTCGCAAAAGCCGCCATAAATCAATCAACCAACCCCGAGCATGCAACGCCTCGCTGGCCAGACAACGCGCCACCAGCAAGCCCGGCAATTGAGTCAGGTCACCGCGCACCGTGTGGGGCAGGGCGCGGCACTGTTCGAGTAATTCCGGCTCGATGTCACCGGTCAGCAGCAACGTGGCAAACACCGGTTGCCCGTCCAGCCCGATGGGCGAGTCGAGCAAACCGTCGGCGCCCACAATGCGCTGGCGCTCATGCCAGAGCAACTGGCCGTCGCGGCGAATATCCAGGTGCGATTGAAAGTGACCGAGGTCGAAACGCTCGCCACTGGCCGGGCGACCGAGGGCCACCACGTCCCAGTAGAACAAGCGGGCATCGCCCTTCAGTTCGATGCGCGTGGTCAGCTCGGCCTGGGCCGCGCTGAATACGATGGTTTCCTGGGGCAGCCATTCCAGCGTGGCACCGGCTTGCACGGTCAGTTCGAGTTGCTGAAACGCCGGGCCGCTGGCGCGATACCACTTGGCCGCGCCGGGGCTGGTCAATTGCGCCCAGGCGCCTTCGCCAACGTGGGCGCTGATGTCCAGGCGATCACCGCCGGCAATCCCGCCGGGCGGGTGCACGATGATGTGCTGGCACACCTCGGGGCCTTCGGCGTACAGGTGTTTTTGCACCCGCAGCGGGCCGAGGTGGCGACGCAGCACCGGGCGTGTGGTGTCGCCGAAACGCGCGTAGCCGAGTTCCAGCTCGGCGTGCCAGCTGGGAGTGAAGAGGGCGGTGGGAACGGGCAGGTTCATGGTTCAGTGCTTATCGTCAGGACGCTAGAGATTAGATGGTTACCAGCCCGCGTACACCCTCTGCTTCCATATTTTCACCACGGCCCTGCGCCACGATTTCGCCGCGTGACATCACCAGGTAGTGGTCGGCCAGTTCGGCGGCAAAGTCGTAGAACTGCTCCACCAGCAAAATCGCCATGTCGCCGCGTGCGGCGAGTTTTTTGATCACTGCGCCGATCTCCTTGATCACCGACGGCTGAATGCCTTCGGTGGGTTCATCAAGGATCAACAGGCGCGGACGGCTGGCCAGGGCGCGACCAATCGCCAGCTGTTGCTGCTGGCCGCCAGACAGGTCGCCGCCACGCCGGTGTTTCATTTGCAGCAAGACCGGGAACAGTTCGTAGATGAACGCGGGCACTTCCTTGGCCTCTGAACCCGGAAACCGCGACAGGCCCATCAGCAGGTTTTCTTCCACGGTCAGCCGCCCGAAAATCTCACGGCCTTGCGGCACATAGGCGATGCCGGCGTGCACACGCTGGTGCGGCTTGAGCCCGGTGATCGCCTTGCCTTCCCAGTTCACTGCGCCTTCCTTGGCGGGCAGCAGGCCCATCAGGCACTTTAGCAGGGTGGTCTTGCCCACGCCGTTACGGCCGAGCAAGCAGGTGACTTCACCTATTTTCACGTCGAATGAAAGCCCGCGCAGGATGTGGCTACCGCCGTAGTACTGGTGCAGCGTGTCGACTTGCAGCATGTTTAAATTCTCCTCAATTCCCTGATTGGAACCGGATCAACTGTGGGAGCTGGCTTGCCTGCGATGGCGGTGTATCTGATACACCGCCATCGCAGGCAAGCCAGCTCCCACATAAAGCAGTCCTTAGCAGCATTAACGACCGAGGTAGACCTCAATCACCCGTTCGTTTTCCTGCACCTGCTCCAGCGACCCTTCGGCCAACACACTGCCCTGGTGCAACACGGTGACGTGGTCGGCAATCGCGCCGACAAAGCCCATGTCGTGTTCCACCACCATCAGTGAATGCTTGCCCGCCAGGCGCTTGAACAGTTCAGCGGTGAATTCGGTTTCGGCGTCGGTCATGCCCGCCACGGGTTCATCCAGCAGCAACAGTTGCGGGTCTTGCATCAGCAGCATGCCGATTTCCAGGAACTGCTTCTGGCCGTGTGACAGCAACCCGGCCGGGCGCTGTGCCGAGGCGGTGAGGCGGATGGTCTCAAGCACTTCGTCGATACGGTCTTTCTGCTCACCGCTCAGGCGCGCGCGCAAACTGGCCCATACGGACTTGTCGGTTTTCTGCGCCAGCTCCAGGTTTTCAAACACGCTCAGGGCTTCGAACACGGTGGGTTTTTGAAATTTACGGCCGATACCGGCCTGGGCAATCTGCACTTCGCTCATGCCGGTCAAGTCGAGGTTTTCGCCAAACCAGGCGGTGCCGTGGCTGGGGCGGGTCTTGCCGGTGATCACGTCCATCAGCGTGGTTTTGCCCGCGCCGTTGGGGCCGATAATGCAGCGCAATTCACCGACGCCGATGTAGAGGTTCAAGTTGTTGAGCGCCTTGAAACCGTCGAAGCTGACGCTGATATCTTCCAGGGTCAGGATGGTGCCGTGGCGGGTGTTAAGGCCGGGGCCGGCAGCCTGGCCAATGCCGATGGCGTCACGGCCGCTGCCTGCATCGAAAATAGGTTCAAGCATGACGTTCCTCATTTCTTCAACAGGCCGATAACGCCCTTGGGCAGGTACAGGGTGACGATGATGAACAACGCCCCAAGGAAGAACAGCCAGTATTCCGGGAACGCCACGGTGAACCAGCTCTTCATGCCGTTCACCACGCCAGCACCCAGCAACGGGCCGATCAGCGTGCCACGCCCGCCCAACGCCACCCACACGGCGGCCTCAATCGAGTTGGTCGGCGACATTTCGCTGGGGTTGATGATGCCCACTTGCGGCACATACAACGCGCCCGCCAACCCACACAGCACCGCGCTCAGCACCCACACAAACAGCTTGAAACCGCGCGGGTCGTAGCCGCAGAACATCAGGCGGTTCTCGGCGTCGCGCAGGGCGGTCAACACCCGGCCGAACTTGCTCTGCGCCAGCCGCCAACCCGTGTACAAACTGGCAACCAGCAACAGCACCGTGGCGAAAAACAGCACCGCCCGCGTGCCCGGTTCAGTAATGCCAAAACCCAGGATGCTGCGAAAGTTGGTGAAGCCGTTATTGCCGCCAAACCCGGTTTCGTTGCGAAAGAACAGCAGCATCCCGGCGAAGGTCAGGGCCTGGGTCATGATCGAGAAATACACGCCCTTGATCCGCGAACGGAAGGCAAAGAACCCGAACACCAGCGCCAGTAAGCCCGGCGCCAGCACCACCAGGCACATGGCCCACAGAAAATGCTCGGTGCCGACCCAGTACCACGGCAATTCGGTCCACGACAGGAAGGTCATGAAGGCCGGCAATTCATCCCCGGACGCCTGGCGCATCAGGTACATGCCCATCGCATAACCGCCCAAGGCGAAGAACAAGCCGTGGCCCAGCGACAACATGCCCGCGTAACCCCAGACCAGGTCCAGCGCGAGGGCGACGATGGCGTAGCACAGAATCTTGCCCATCAGCGTCAGGGTGTAGGCCGAGATATGAAAGGCGTTATCCGCTGGCAACAGCGACAGCAAGGGCAGCGCCAGCAGCACGACGAGGGTCAGCGCGCCGACTGCAATCGTGACCTTGGGGCCGACTTTTTGCGTGGCCGTAAGCATCAATGGCTGGTTCATCAGTCGATCACCCGTCCTTTCAGTGCGAAGAGTCCCTGCGGGCGTTTCTGGATAAACAGAATAATCAGCGCGAGGATCAGGATCTTGCCGAGTACGGCGCCGATCTGCGGTTCAAGAATCTTGTTGGCGATGCCCAGCCCGAAGGCCGCCATGACGCTACCGGCCAACTGGCCGACCCCGCCGAGCACCACCACCAGGAAGGAGTCGATGATGTAGCTCTGGCCCAGGTCCGGGCCGACGTTGCCGATTTGGCTCAGCGCTACGCCACCAAGCCCGGCGATGCCGGAACCGAGGCCAAAGGCGAGCATGTCCACGCGCCCGGTTGGCACGCCACAGCAGGCGGCCATGTTGCGGTTTTGGGTGACGGCGCGCACGTTGAGACCCAGGCGGGTTTTGTTCAGCAGCAGCCAGGTCAGCACCACCACGCACAGCGCGAAGCCGATGATCACGATGCGGTTGTACGGCAGCACCAGGTTGGGCAGCACTTGAATACCGCCGGACAGCCATTCGGGGTTGGACACTTCAACGTTCTGCGCACCGAACACCAGACGCACCAACTGAATCAGCATCAGGCTGATGCCCCAGGTGGCGAGCAGGGTTTCCAGCGGGCGGCCATACAAGTGACGAATCACTGTGCGCTCCAGCGCCATGCCGATGGTTGCGGTCACAAAAAACGCCACCGGCAACGCGATCAGCGGGTAGAACTCGATGGCCGCGGGCACGTAGCGCTGCATCAGCATTTGCACCACGTAGGTGGAGTAAGCGCCGAGCATCAGCATCTCGCCGTGGGCCATGTTGATCACGCCGAGCAGGCCAAAGGTGATCGCCAAGCCGAGGGCCGCCAACAGCAGAATCGACCCCAGGGACATGCCGCTGAAGGCCTGCCCGAGGATCTCGCCGAACATCAATTTGCGTTTGACCTGGGCCAGGCTGGTTTCAGCGGCGGTGTGCACGGCGGCATCGGTTTCAACGCCGGGGGCGAGCAACGCTTCAAGGCGTGTGCGGGCCAGTGGGTCGCCGGTGCCGCCGAGCAAACGCACAGCGGCGAGGCGCACTACCGGGTCGGCGTCGACCAGTTGCAGGTTGGCGAGCGCCAGGCTGAGGGCGGTGTGTACGGCTTCGTCTGTCTCGGCGGCGACTTGTTGATCGAGAAATTTCAGCTGCGCAGGTTGTGCGCTTTTTTGCAGGGTTTGCGCGGCCGCAAGCCGCACCTTGGGGTCGGCGGCGAGTAGTTGCTGGCTGGCTTGAACGTTATCGATCAGGCCGCGCAGGCGGTTGTTCAGGCGTACGGTTTTGGTTTCACCGTTGACCGTGAGCTGGCCTTGCTGCAGCGCGTCCACCAACTCGATGCGCGCCGGGTCAGGCGTGGCGGCCCAGTCCTGGAGGAGCTTGGCCTGTTGCATCGGGTTAGCGGCGAGAAAGTCTTCGGCGTCGCTGGCGTGTGCGGCGAAAGGCAGCAACAGCAGCAAGGCCAGGAAATAGCGATGGAGGGCAGTAGGCATAACTAAAGTGTCCTGATCATGCGCGGTCAAAACTGTGGGAGCGGGCTTGCTCGCGAATGCGGTGGGCCAGTGAGGGATGTGTCGCCTGACACACCGCTTTCGCGAGCAAGCCCGCTCCCACACAAGCCCGCTCCCACATTTGATCCGTGTTAGGGCTTAGTTACTTTTCACGGCGTAATCCGGCTTTTTGTCATTGCCAGGAATGTACGGGCTCCATGGCTGGGCGCGAATCGGCTCCTTGGTCTGCCACACCACCGAGAACTGCCCATCGGCCTGGATCTCGCCGATCATCACCGGCTTGTGCAAGTGGTGGTTGGTCTTGTCCATGGTCAGGGTGAAGCCCGACGGCGCGGCAAAGGTTTGCCCGGCCATGGCTTCGCGCACTTTGTCGACGTCGGTGGACTTGGCTTTCTCCGCCGCCTGCGCCCACATATGAATGCCCACGTAGGTGGCTTCCATCGGGTCGTTGGTCACGGCTTTGTCTGCGCCCGGCAGGTTGTGGGCCTTGGCGTAGGCTTTCCAGTCGGCGACGAACTTCTGGTTCACTGGGTTCTCCACCGACTGGAAGTAGTTCCAGGCGGCAAGGTTGCCCACCAGCGGCTTGGTGTCGATGCCGCGCAATTCTTCTTCACCCACGGAGAACGCCACCACCGGTACGTCGGTGGCCTTCAAGCCTTGGTTGGCCAGCTCTTTGTAGAACGGCACGTTGGAATCGCCGTTAACAGTGGAGATCACAGCGGTCTTGCCACCGGCCGAGAATTTTTTGATGTTGGCCACGATGGTCTGGTAATCGGCGTGGCCGAACGGGGTGTAGACCTCTTCGATATCTTTGTCCGCCACGCCTTTGGAGTGCAGGAACGAACGCAGGATCTTGTTGGTGGTGCGCGGGTACACGTAGTCGGTGCCCAGCAGGAAGAAGCGCTTGGCGCTGCCGCCTTCTTCGCTCATCAGGTATTCCACCGCCGGGATCGCCTGTTGGTTCGGCGCCGCACCGGTGTAGAACACGTTCGGCGACATCTCTTCGCCTTCGTATTGCACCGGGTAGAACAGCAAGCCGTTGAGTTCTTCAAACACCGGCAACACGGATTTGCGCGACACCGAGGTCCAGCAGCCGAACACCACGGCGACCTTGTCCTGGGTCAGCAGCTGACGGCCTTTTTCGGCGAACAACGGCCAGTTTGATGCAGGGTCTACTACGACCGGCTCAAGCATCTTGCCGTTCACGCCGCCCTTGGCGTTGATCTCGTCGATGGTCATCAGCGCCATGTCCTTGAGGGACGTTTCGGAGATGGCCATGGTCCCGGACAACGAGTGCAGGATGCCGACCTTGATGGTTTCGGCGGCCTGGATGGTCCAGGTCATGCCCATGGCGGCAATGGATGCCGACAGTGTGAAAGCCTTGATCAAGCTGCGACGCTTCATGGTGCGATCTCCGAGAACCCAAGTGTTGTTATTGGACAGATACCAAGGCTTTTGCAAAGGCTGTGCCTGCTTTGGAATCGGCCGTAATCAAGGGCAAACGGGTGGCGCTTCTAGTTGGCGACGCACTGAATAAGCGCCGGATGGAAAGGGTGGCAGCGGCAGGGCACTGTCTTGGTGCGAGGGCCTGACTAACTATGTAGCCCCCTCTGAATCAGCGGGTGTTCAGGATGGCAGGACATCCGAACATGTACCGAGGATTCATCATGGACGAGCAACCCCTGCGCGAAAAGCGCGCACCGCTTCCCCCTGGCCACGCCAAACTGCCCCGCCTGACACCGGCTTTTATCAGCGCCGACGACGCTGCGCGTTATGTTCATGAGCGCATCGGCGCCAAGCGCGATGCGGAGTACGGCAGTGTGATCATGCAACGCCTCTCGGACCAGTTGTACGTGGCCACTGAACCCGCTCTGGATCAGGCAAAAAACTTTGATCTGACCCTGATACTCGAGCGTGACAGCAATACTGGCCAGCTTATAAATCCTGAGGGTTATCAACTCATCGGGGGGCTGCATTCTCATCCCGGGTTTTTTGACGAAACTCAGCGTGAGAACCCAACGTGGTCAGCCCAGCAAGTAAAGGCCTTCCTGGGCTTTTTCTCTACCGATGACATCATCGTCAATCATCGGGTTAGCGCGGCCATGCCGTTCGCCTATTTGTCCGGTCCCAATGGAGAATTGCTCAGGTACCAAGCCAGTTATTCCAGCGCCGAAGACCAGCGGGTGCATTGGCTTAATCGAGAGGGCGGATGGACCTCTGTCTACGATGCTGAAGGAACTGAGGAGGGCGCTTACAAGGCTTTGGCTTCGGTGGGCTCGATACGATTTGTGTTGTCCAGCCCTGTATGGGGTGGATCGGTGGGGGACGTGCCGGGTGATTGGGAACCGTACAAGCCGTTCAAGGCCCCACTCATGCAATTGCCCTGCGGGCCGGTGTTTCCCTCAAGGGATTTGGCGCTTAATCACGCAGCCACGCGCATCAGGCGCAACCCCAATACCAATCAGCACGTGTTGATTATTCAGGGCGTGCAAGGGCAGTACACCACCTGCGAGCCGCTTTTGACCGACATCACCGACTGGCCGAGCGGGGGGCTGCTTGCTCGGTTGCCGCCTGGTTTTCATGTGGACGGCGTCTACTTTCACGCCCGTCCCTTGCCCGTTCAATTCCCCACACTCGAATCGTGGCTGTACAAGAACTTCATTACCCCACTCGAGTTGGCGAAGCACATTGCGCAGTTTCGGCGTTACAGCCCACAGCCCCGGGGAGGGTCGTCGCTCTACATTCGACAGCGCGATGATGCATTACTGCGCTATCGCTTCTCCGGCTCGGCGCTCGAATCCCAGCTGTTTGCCCAGGCCGCAGACGGCCAGGTAACCGACAATGGTTGGCAAGCCGCGCTAGCCAACGGTTCACTGCTGACCCGGGATTTCGTGCGCAAAGTGGCCGCCGCCGGTGAACTGAGCGTGGAGAAAACCAGTGCCCTGTGGGACCGCAGTGGCGTTGTCGATGCGCAGTGGGCTCCCTATTCGCGTTTCACCCTGCCTTCCTTGAGCACGGCCTTTTTGACCGCCGACGACGCCGCTCGCTATATCCACGGGAACATCAGCGGGCGGCGCGAGCAGGTACTCGGCGGGATGATTCTGCAACAACCCGACGGTCGCTTCGTGGTGACTCAACCGGTGGCCACGGGGCCGCGGCCCTTTGCCTTCGATGGCCTCTACCCGGTGGATCGCCAGAACACGCCGATTATCCTCAATGCGGGTCATCGCCTGCATGCCCGCTACGGCACGCGGCCTGCGTTGTCGACGACCGACCCGGCCTACGTCGCCCGTTTCAAATGGACCCGCCAGGAAGCCGAATTGAGCGGCCAGATGTTCCACCCGGACGATGTGGCCGACCTGCTTGCTGCGGGCGTCACGGGGTATCTGTCGGGTTCTCAAGACAGCGTGATCGCGTGGGGGCCGTCCACCACCTCGCCGCAGTGGCGCCTGCAGTGGATGGGCGATGCCGCCAAGGGCGACAGCGCGATTGCCAAACGCCTGGCCGACGCGGTGATGAAACCCGCTGACGTGGTCAGGACCCTCGCCGAGTCCGGCACGCTGCGGGTGGTCATCGGCAACGCGCTGTGGGGCCCGGCTGGCTTTGTTGAAATGGATTGGGGCCCGTGGGTGCGAGCCCTGCAGTTCCAGCGCCCGGCGACGGTGAGCCACGGGCCGATTTTCGGCAATGCTGACGACGCTGCCCGTGATCTATACCGACGCGACCCTCAGGACCACGCGCAACACTTCGCCAACCGCTACTTTGCGTTCATCCTCCGGCACCAAAGCCTCGAAGAATATGTGGCCAGTGAGCTGATTCCCGTCACCGGGAAATCCCCGCTGCTGTCCCTCGCCAGCCTCTATGGGCCCACGCTGCCCGACGGCTTTGCTTGTCACAGCCTCTACTACGCCAACCAGTTTGTCGGGAATGGCGCGACAGCCTGGTTGAAGCGTGTGTTTATCGAACCCGAGGACTTGAGTGAGGGCATTGCCCAAGCGCGCATCCAGACGATCATGCCGCCACACGGCGCCCCGCTGTACATCGCCACGCCGGAAGGTGCCTTGTTGCGGTATCAGTCGCCCTCTACTCAAGCCATGTTCGAGGCGCAAAGTGAGGCGGATTCGTTTGAAACGGTACAAAACAAACTGAATGCAGGCACCCTGCAAACGCTTCAGTTTGTGCGACGCGTAGCGTCCTCCGGCCACTTGCAGGTGGTTCAGACCAGCCATTGCTGGGACGTTGCCGGCGATGTGACGGGGCAGTGGAAGCCGTACGAAAACCTGCAGCGGCGTCGCCTCAGCCCGGCGTTTCTGGCCATGGATGACGTTGCGCAGTACATCCGCCGTCGTGTCTCGCCGAGCCTGGATCAGCCCTATGGCGGCATTATCCTGCGTCGTAACGATGGCTGGTTTGTTGCCACCAAGCCGGTGCGGGTGCCGGACGAAGTGTTCGATATGAAAAGCATCTTTCCCGATGAAATGGTCACCCGTGGGCTGTACCCGCAGTGCACGGAGGTGGTTGCCAGCTATCACTCAAGGCCGGCCACGCAATGGCCGTTTCTGCTCTCGCCGGCCGAGTCGGCGGTGTACAGCAACATGTTTTCCACACGTGTGCTGGCCCAGGCGCTGTCCACTGCTCAGACGCCTCACTACCACTATTTGCTGGCGCCCGACGGCGCGTTGATTCGGTTGAAACCGCGACCGGAGTTGAAGTACCCGCCCATTCCGGCCTCAGCGTTCATTATGCGGCCGCGCAATCGCCGCGATTGGCTGAGCGGGCCACTTGAACGGCAGCTACGCAACGGTGAGTTGGCCCCCGAAGAATACGTGACCCGTGTGAGTAAAACGTTTGAACTGCAGGTGGTTGTCGGCAGCACCCTGTGGGGCGCACCAGGCCCAGTTGCCGGGTGGAGCCCGTTTTCCAGCGTGATCTTGCGCGGTCGACGTTACCTTGAGGCAACTGTCGACCCTGCGTGCAGCCCGCTGCACACCCGCGCGGACGATGCCGCGCGCCATGCCCATGAACACGCCGGGCGCAGGGATGAGGCGCAGTTTGGCTATGTGCTCCAATCCACCGGCAACGGGCACTTTGTTGCCACGCTGCCGGTTACCGATGGCGGTTCGGACCTCTCTCACCGGCGGGTTTTTGCCGATGCCGGCTTCCCCTATCGTTATCAGATGGCGGGGCTGTACCTGTGCGGCTTGCAATGGGGTGACATTCAACCGGCTGGCCAAATAATCAGCCTGGACTCGATTTATCGGGGGTTGATCTCACCCACGCGGTTGATACAGGCGATGTACCAAGTGAGCGCCACCGCAAGCCGCGCAGCGTTCCCTCTGTACTTGTCGTGTGCCGATGGCGCTTTGTTGAAGTTCACCGTGCGCAATGATCGCTTCGTCGATTATCAGGACGACCTGAAATTGAAACTGCGCCTGCTCAGCCCACGCGATTACATCCGTCGCATGGCGGCGGCCGGTGAATTGCGCATCCTTGTGCCCAGCGATAACTGGCCGGGCGTTGGTGTGGTAGATGCGCAATGGCAGCCGGGGCGTTCGCGGGGCGTGCTGCCGGCTGATGAGCGGCGCTGGGAACTGGGGCCGGTGCATGCCCACCGTGACGACGCCGCAGGCTTCGTTCACGATCGCGCGGGCGCTTACACCGGCCAACAGGCGATCAGTGCCTTGCTGGAAAAAACCGCGACCAGCGCTTACTTACCGGTGCTGGCAACCCCTGACGAGGGTTTTCCTTCCAGCGTCAGTACGCATCTGTTTTCCGCCGCTGCGGTGTGGCCGACAGGTTATCAAGTCAGCGCCGCCCACGTGGTGTTTCACGCTGGGCGGGATCAGGTGCAAGTGGGCAGTGAGCGCCTGTTTGCCGAGTTTTTCGTCTCGTGGCGCGAGCTGGGTTTTTATCTGTATGAGTTAAAAAAACAGAAGTTTTCCATCACGGGTTTTTACCTGTCCGCCCGGGACGGTGCGTTGCTGAGCTATACCCCTACGTTCGGCCAGGAAGAAGCCGAGTTGTTGACCGCCCCCGGCAGATGGACCGCCGAGGGCGGCTATACACCGCTGGCACCCGCGCCATCGCAGGTGCTGTCCGAACTGGCACGTGTTGGCCAGTTGCGAGTGCTGCGCAAAGGGGCCTTCTGGACAGTGCGCACACTGGTCGGCGCAGACCTGAAATTGCCAACCCGTTCGACACAGCGGCCGGACAAGGACGAACTCTGAGTGATGCGGCTCAGCGCTTGCGCATCAGCCCGATAAAAAACAACCCGCCAATCGCCGCCGTGGCGACGCCAATCGGCAAGTCCTCGGGGGCGATCAGCGTGCGCGCAGCCACATCCACCCACACCAGGAACAGGCTGCCAAGCAATGCGCACACCGGCAGCAACCGACGATGCTCGGCGCCTACGAGGCGCCGGGCAATGTGCGGCACCATCAGCCCGACAAAGCCGATGGAGCCGCTGATGGACACCAGCACGCCGGTCATCAACGAGGCCACCAGAAACACTTTCAGCCGCACGTTGCGCGCGTTCAGGCCGAGGGTCACGGCGGTCTGTTCGCCCGCCATCAATGCGTTCAACAGGCGCGCCATGCCCACCAGCACCAACAACCCCAGCAGCACGGTAGCGGCGGGAATGGCCAACAGTTCCCAGCGCGCCAGGCCCAGGCCGCCGAGCATCCAGAACATCACCGCCGACGCCGCGCGGTGGTCGCCCATAAACAGCAACAGGTTGGCCGCCGCCATCATCACAAACGACACTGCCACGCCGCACAGCAACAGGCGATCACTCTCCAGCCGCCCATTGCGACTGGCCACCGCCAGCACCACCAACATACTCACCAGCGCGCCGATGAACGCTGCGATGGGCAACGTCAGCAGGCCGATAATTTCACCCACATGCAGCACCACGATCACCGCGCCGAGGGTGGCGCCGGACGTCACGCCCAGCAGGTGCGGGTCTGCCAGCGGGTTGCGCGTGACCGCCTGCAACACCGCGCCAATCAGCGCCAGCCCGGCGCCCACCAATGCACCGAGCAACATGCGCGGCACACGAATCAGCCAGACGATATGTTCCTGCCCGGCTGACCAGTTCACCTCACCCAAGCCGAAGGCCTTGTACAACACGATTCGCCACACCACTTCCACCGGCACCCGCGCCGGGCCGAAGCCCAGCGAGATAACGCAAGAGACCAGCAGCACCGCGCCGAGGGCGGCCAGCAACAAGGCGTAGCGACGGGTGATCATTCGCCGTGAAACCCCTTGGCCAGGGTTTCAACCGCCAGCACGTTATCGATGCCCGGCGTGGCCTGCACATACGGGATCACGATAAAGCGCTGATTGCGGATGGCGTCGACGGCTTGCAACGCGGGATTGTTGAGCAGGAATTGCTCCTTCTGTTCGGCGGTGATTTCGCTGTAGTCGACGATGACGATCACCTGCGGGTTGCGCTCCACCACGGTTTCCCAGTTGACGCGGGTCCAGCTGGCGTCGACGTCATCGAGAATGTTGCGCCCGCCGGCCGCGTTGATCAGCGCTTCGGGCATGCCCAGGCGGCCCGAGGTCATGGCGCGGTCTTCACCGCTGTCATACAGGAACACGCGCGGCTTGTCGGCGGGCAGGTCCTTTTGCACCTCGGCAACCTGCGCTTGCATCTGCGCGATCAGCACGTTGGCGCGGTCTTGCACGTCGAAGATCTTGCCGAGGTTGCGCAGGTCGTTATAGGTGTCGTCCAGGGTCGCCGCCGGGCGTTTCATCACAAAGGCGCACGACTCGGTCAGCTCATACACATTGATGCCCAGCGGTTGCAGGGTTTGTGGGGTGAGGTCGCCGCCCACGCGCATGCCGTAATCCCAGCCGGCGAAGAAGAAATCCACCTCTGCATTGAGCAGGGTTTCCACCGACGGGTACTTGCTCGCCAGCTCCGGCAGGCCGTCGAGAATCGCGGTCATTTGTGGCGTGACTGACTTCCAGCCGGTCACGCCGCTGTAGCCGGCCATGTGCGACTTGAGGCCCAGGGCAAGCATCATTTGGGTCATGTTGATGTCGTGGCTGACCGCGTGTTTTGGCGCTTCCTGAAAGGTCACGTCGCGGTTGCAGCTTTTGATGGTGACCGGGTAATGGGTGGCCTCGGCGAATGCGTGGGAGGCACAGAGCAGCAGGGCAACAGCGAGAAAGGCGCGCGGGATCATGGTTGGGTTATCCAGGTGATTCGGGGGTAGCCGGACAGGGGATGAGTGTCGATCAGTGCCTCGACGCCAAATACGTCGCGCAGCAATTCGACGGTCAGTACTGCATGGGGCGTGCCGCTGGCGATGATGCGCCCGTGGTCGATCACGTACAGGCGGTCGCAGAACGCGGCCGCCAGGTTCAAGTCGTGGATGCTCGCCAAGGTGCCGATGTTCAGGCGCTTGACCAGCCGCAGCAGTTCAAGCTGGTAACGCGGGTCGAGGTGGTTGGTCGGCTCGTCGAGCACCAGCAACTCGGGTTGCTGGGCCAGGGCACGGGCGAGGATCACGCGTTGTTTTTCACCGCCGGAAAGGGTGGCGAAGGCGTGGTCTTCGAAGCCCTGCATACCGACCGATTGCAGCGCTTGCCTGATCAACTGCCGGTCGTGGGGTGTGTCACTGTCGAACAGCCCTTTGTGCGGCGTGCGGCCCATGGCGACCACTTCATCCACGCGCAAACCGAAAGCATCCGGGAATTCCTGCAGGACCACGGCGATGCGTTGCGCGCACCATTTCGAGCTTTGCTTCCACACGTTCTGGTGGGCGAGCGACACGTCGCCCTGATCGGGTTTGGTAAACCGATAGGCGCAGCGCAGCAGGCTGGTTTTGCCGCTGCCATTAGGCCCGATCAGCCCCACAAACTCCCCCGCACCGACCTGCAGGCTGGCGTCACACAGGTGAAACTGGTGAAGGCAGTGGCCGTGATCCTGAGGTGTCCAGGTGAGGCGGGTGAGGGTGAGTGAAGTCATTAATGTTCTCTGGTGTAACGCCGGTCGAAATGTGGGAGCGGGCTTGCTCGCGAAAGCGGTGCGTCAGTGAAAGATGTGCCGACTGACCCACCGCTTTCGCGAGCAAGCCCGCTCCCACATTGGTCGGTGTTGTATCAGTTAAAAGGTGTAGTCCGCCGTGACGAAGAACGAGCGCGGTTCGCCGAGGATCCACTGTTGGCCGTCGTTGTACTGGCTGATGGCGTAGGTGCGGTCGAACAGGTTATTCAATTGCAGGCCCAGTGTGGTGTTGCGCATCGCCTTCCATGACACGCTGGCGTCGACCACGGTGTAGCTCGGTACTTCGCGGGTGTTGGCCATGTCGGCATAGCGTGCGTCAACGTAGCGCACGCCGGCGCCGGCGCGGATGTCGTCCGTCACCGCCTTGCTCAGCCACAGGTTGGCGGTGCGGCGCGGCACGTCCACCGGGCGGTTGCCGTCGCGCGACACCTGCACACCACCGACGTCCTGTTTGAAGTCGTCGTACTGTGCCCGCACGATCGCCGCGTTGGCTTGCAGTTGCCAGGCGTGTGGCAATTGCAGATCCAGGCTGGCTTCCAGGCCGTTGGAGGATTGCTGGCCGACTTGCTGCTTGAGGTCGGGGTTGCCCGGCACATCGGTCAGCAGTTTCTTTTTCACAATGTGATAAGCCGCCAGGGTCCATTCGCCGCGCTGGTGCCAGAAGGATTGCTTGAGGCCTATTTCGGTTTGCCTGGCGCTGGACAGGTCGAATTGCTGCTGGCTCGGGCTCAGGGAAATCAAGCCGCCGACGCCGTCGGTGCTGGTCGCGTACTGGCCGTAAACCGTGGTGTCCGGCGTGATCGCATACACCAGCCCGGCCTTCCAGTTATTGCCGGTGAGGGTTTTGTCGGTCTGGCTGCCGTCGCGCAAGTCATCACGCTCGACGTGGGCGTAGTCGCGGCGGATGCCGGTGACCAGCGCCAGCTTGTCGGTGAGTTGCAGACGGTTTTCGGCGAAGCCGGCGACGGTTTTGGTGGTGGTGGCGAACAACGGCTTGAACGGGTCCTGGCTGGTAAACGGCGCGGGTGCCGGGTAGTTGATGTCGATGGGTTGGCCATTGCTCAACACGTCGTCAAAGGGCGAGTTGCTCGCCAGGCGAAAGCGAATCCGGTTGTACTCCACGCCCGCCACGGTCTGGCTGTCGAGGCCGAACAGCGTGTGCTTGAAGGTGAAGGTCTGGCGATCACCGACCTGCTCCTGGTTGTGCTTGATGCTGAAGTTGCCGCTGCGGGTTAACTGCCCATCGGTGAAATTATAGTTTTCGGCGTTCTGCCAGCGACGCTGGTTCTTGAGGTAGAACAGCTCGTTGGTGGCGCTGATGTTCTCGTTGATCTGCCACTCGCTGGTCAGGCGCGTCCACTGGTCGTTGTAGTGCTGGGTGTTGTTGCTGACGTTGTAGTTCTTGTCGCGCAGGCTGTTGTACAAGTGGCCGTTGAGCAGCGGCGTACCGAAGTCATTCTGCGGGCGCTGGTCGCCGTAGTCGCTGGCCAGGGTAACGCTCAGGTTGTCTGCCGCCTGCCAGCGCAGGGCGCCGCTGACGAAGTCACTGGCTGAATCGCCGCGGTCGATGAAGCCGTTGCTGCGCAGGCGGTTGAGGTTTAAACGGTAGCTCAGGGTATCGGTCAGCGAGCCGCCGCTGTCGAGGGCTTCCTGCTGACGATCATAGGAGCCATAGCCCAGGCGAATGTGGTTTTCGATTTCGCCGCTGAACGGCTTTTTCGGCACGGTGTTGATCACAGCTCCAGTAGCGCCTTCGCCGTACAGCACCGACGCCGGGCCGCGCAGCACGTCCACGCGCTCCACCGCCCAGGTGTCCACCGGGAAGGTCGAGGTGCCCATGCCCATGTACATGCGGTTGCCGTCGTAGAGCTGCATCACCGAACCCTGCCCGGTAAAGCCGCGCGCCTGCAACGAGGTGCCGCCGTCGCCCGGCGTGCCGGTGCGGGTGATGCCGGTGGCACGGGAAATGGCGTCCTGCACGCTGGCATCGCCGCGCTCGCGGATTTTCTCGCCGGTCTGGCTTTCGACACTGCCCGGTGTCTGCCGCGCCGTGAGGTTCAGGCGTGAGCCGGCCGTCGTCGGCGTGTCCAGGTCGATGCGTTCTTCATCGACGGCAGGTGCGGTGACGGGGCTGGCGGGCAGGGTCAGGGCCTGGGCGCTGGTGTGCAAAGCGAGCAGGCACAGGCCGGACGCGAAGTACTTGTTCATCGGTCGATCAGTCTTCTTGGAGGGTTGCTCGCCGCAGGGCGCGGCGAGCAACGATAACGCAGAAAGTGTTATAAGTTAACACTTATTGGCTGCGGGACAAAAGTCGCGCAAGGCTACAGAAGGCCTCTGTCGTGGCGCATCTCGCCTGCCTCATGCGGAACCTGAGGCAGATTCATGTCTGCCAAACAGGCGCGACAGCACCAGGCGATCCAGCGCCCAGACTACGATCAACGAGGCGCCCACCAACGGGAAAATGATCGCCAGGCCGAGCATGATCACCATCGCGGTTTTCCACTTCGGCAGGTCATGGCGCAGCGGCGGAACACCCAGCCCGCCAACCGGCCGACGCTTCCACCAGATCACCACGCCGCTCACCGCGCTGAGCAGAATCATCAGGCAAATAACCAGCACGATCAGTTGATTGATCCAGCCGAACATCTTGCCTTCGTGCAGCATCACGCCGGTCTCGGTGGCGCGTGCGACGGTGTTGTACTGCGCCCAGCGCACATCGGCGAGGACCTTGCCGGTGTACTGATCCACATGCAGGGTGGCGTCATTGCGCGGGTCGTTGGCGAACACCGCCACGGTGAATACGCCTTCAGCGGTGGTCGGGAGCGTGATGCTGTAACCCGGCTCGACGTTGCGCGCCTTTGCCAGGTCCACCACCTGTTGCAGGCTCACGGTGGGCGCTGCCGGGCCTGCATGCGCGGCGCCGTGGTTCATGTGTTCGGCGTGCTCGCCCGACATCGGCATCGGCGTGTTTTCCATGGCCCACGGCACGGTTTGTTGGCTGGCGGTGTTGAGGGTGCGTGCCTGCTGGTCGGACTGCGGCACGTTGTTCCACATCGCCGCCGGAAACGTATTCCACAGGTCAGCGTATTGCTTGCCCCAGAAGCCGGTCCAGGTCATGCCGCTGAGCAGCATCACCAGCAAAAAAGCCGCGCCCCAGAAGCCGGCGACCGCGTGCATATCGCGCCAGAACACCCGGCCACGGGTGTTGAAGCGAGGCCACAACACGCCCGCCGACGACTTGCCGCGCGGCCACCACAGGTACACGCCGGACACCACCAGCATCACACCCCAACCGGCGGCGAGTTCCACCAGGCGATCGCCCACGGTGCCGATCATCAGCTCACCGTGCAGCGCGCGGGCGATGGCTTGCAGGTTGTATTTCGCGTCCTGCTCGCCGAGTACGGTGCCGCGATACGGGTCGACAAATACCGTCACCTCGCGGCCGCCGTTGTGCATCACAAATTGCGCGCTGCCGGTGGCGTCTGCAGGCGGCAGGTATTTGCTGATCGTGCCTTGTGGGTAGGCGGCTTTGGCCCGTTGCAGTTGCTCGTCGGCGCTCAGGGCGTGTTCGGCGGCGGGCACGGTGAGCAGGTGGCCGTACATCAGCGGGTCGAGCTGGGGTTTGAACAGGTAGATGATGCCGGTCAGGGCCAGCAGCACCATGAAGGGGGCGACGAAGAGGCCGGCGTAGAAGTGCCAGCGCCAGGCGAGGTTGTAGAAGGAAACTTTTTGAGTGGTCATCAGGTGCTCCGCAAGGCTTTAAAAATCGTTGTCAGTTACGCCGCTTTCGCGAGCAAGCCCGCTCCCACATTTGATGTGTGAACACATTCAAATGTGGGAGCTGGCTTGCCTGCGATGCTGTTTAGAAGCTCATGTCCACCTTGGTCCAGAGCGTTCGCCCCGGTTCCTTGATGGCTTGCGGGTCATTGGCCGGGTAGCCGAACCCGGCGTTGCCGGCCAGCACACTGGCATTGACCCGCGTGCCCAGCTCGCCGAACTGCTCCGGCTCGCGTTCGAACAACACGGTGCCTGCCGACGCGCCTGGGCCCCAGAGCACAGTTTGCGGGCCTTTGATCACTGTGGGGGTCAGTTCGTGTTCGTCGGCGTGGGCCTGTGCAACCAACAAAGCGCCGCACAGAACGGCGAACACGGGGGTGCTTCCCAAACGGGTGTCAGCAGAAAACCTGGACATGACAAATTCCATCAATCAATCGTAAACAACACGGCCAGCAGCCTGCGGCTGTCTGTCTAACGTCGGCCGGGGTGAAGTAACGCTGTGAAGTGCTTACGCGATGACGGGCGGTGCGCGGCTGCGGGCGCCGGGGAAAATGCTCTGCCGGGCGTGGCCCAGGCGAGTGGCGGGGGTGAGGGCGTTGGCCGGTGGCGGGGTGCTGAGGGTGAAGGTTGAACTGCCGCCGGGCAGGGCCGGGCAGCTATAGAGCAAGTCGCAATAGCCGCACTTGGACCAGAGGGCGTGGTGTTCGTCAGCGGCTTTTGGGTGATGGGAGTCACCGTGGTCCATCGGCATGTCCATGGACATGCTCATCGACATACCGGCGTGATGGTCCATCGGCATCGCTTGGGAAATCAGCGGACCGATAAAGATCATCAGCATTGCGAACAGGCTGATCCAACCGCCGCGTCTTACGCGGGCGTGTCGAGAAAACCTGGCGCGAGGAGCGCCCATCGAGGTTGGCCTACCTGGCGTGCTTATGCTCGTGAGTGGCCACTGGCGGCACTTTCTGCACCGAGACTTCGATGTCTACCTTGCCGGCTTTTTCAAAGGTCAGTGTCAGCGGAAATTGCTTGCCGTCAGCCAACAGGCTGCGGTCTTTGAGGCCCAGCAGCATTACGTGATAGGCCATCGGCGCGAACGTCAGCTCACCCTTGGCCGGCACGGCGACGCTGGTGACGCGCTGCATTTTCATCAAGTCGCCCTGCATCACATTCTCATGCATCTCGGCCTTGTCCGCCACCGGCGTTTCCACGCTGAGCAAGCGGTCCGGGGCTTCACCGGTGTTATGAATCACAAAGTACGCCGCAACCGTCGGCGCATTGGGCGGCAATGCCTGGGACCACGGGTCGCTGACCAGCAGGTCGCCCGCCTTGTAGTCATCGGCATTGGCAGCACTGAACACCGGCAACAGCAACGCAGCCAGAAGCAGGGAAGATTTAAGCATGGCAGTTCTCCAGAACGGTTCTAAACGCAGTTCACTTGCGAACACATCAGACCGTTGGAGAGGCGCGGGGGTTGAGGCTCGGCCATTGCTGGCGCGGGGTAGGGGCTTGCAACGCAGGCGGCGACAGGCCTGGCACCGCATCAAAACGGGTGACATACAGCTGCGGCACATGCCCCGGCAATGCCACCACCGGCGCCGAGCCCGAGCAGCACCAGCAATGCTGCATGCTGGAGTGATCGTCCTGCTGCGGCGACGGAATTTCCAGCGTGCCCAGGGCAATGGTTTTCAGGCTGGCGCCATTGGATGAACAGAAGCTGCCCCACAACAGTCTTTTAGCCGGGTCATCCGACTGCTGCATCGCACTGGCCATCGGCATGGCAAAGGCGTTGAACAGCACTGCAAGGCAGGCGATCCAGGCGATTGCGAAGCGTTGACGGGCCATGGCGGACAATCCGTAGGGTTAAACGATCAGGTGGGTATTTAGCCTGATCGAGGGGGATAAGTAAAAAGGGGCGGTGTGGTTTGGTGTCGCAGTGCTATCAAATTGCGGTGGCGTGGAGCTTGAGGCCCAAAGCTTTCATAACCTTCATGATAGTTGCGAATTCGGGATTGCCAGTGGCGGAGAGAGCTTTGTATAAACTTTCTCGTCCAAGGCCAGCGTCTCGGGCGATTTGGGTCATGCCTTGGGCGCGTGCGATATTGTTAAGTGCCGAACGAATAAGTAACCCGTCACCGGAATCTTCTTCGAACGAGGCTTTAAGATACTCAGCCATGTCCTCGGGTGTCTTGAGGTAGTCCGCGACATCGAAATCTGTAAATTCAGTCATGGGGTACTCCCTTTTTCAAAGTTTTCTGCGATTTTTTTTGCGTGCTGGATGTCACGCTTCTGGGTTGATTTGTCGCCGCCTATCAACAGCAGGTAAACCACATCGCCCTTGCGCGTGAAGTAAATCCGGTATCCAGGACCATGATGGATGCGCATTTCTGATATGCCGTTTCCGACTGACTCACAGTCTCCAAAATTTCCATATGTTGCGTTATCTAACCGTGTAATCACACGTGCGCGGGCAGCGTTGCTGCGTAATGAAACGAGCCATTCCTGAAATTCCTTTGATTTTTTGAAATGAATCATCGCTGATCGTATTCCTTGGGATACGGGCTGGCAAGATGCGACGCGCTGCATGAGCAGTGCGAAACCGTGAACGGGAAGGTTAGGGCGGGGGTTTTGGTTGAACCAGCCAGCTGGTTCGGAAGTGTTTGTAGGGGGTTTCGGCTTTTAGGGAAGAAGCGACAGAGGCAATTGCTTTGCTGGCAGACCGTATGCAGGACGGCCGCACTGCGAACTGCCGGCGCAGTTTCTACTGTGGGAGCGGGCTGTGTTTGGCTTGAGGCTGTTGGTTGCTGGTGCAATGCCTGCAAGCAGCAAACAGAAATTTCCGACAAGTCTTTAAGGTTGTCCCTAGGACACTCAATCTCTAGTCTCCGGGCACCGCTGAACATTCAGCGGTCGGGCGTCGCGGCCTGGATTTCTATGGATGCTAAGCGTCATTGTCTGCTTTCAGTTGATGCCTTTTTGTCGTCTACTGTGCAGCGCTATGGCGGCTGTGCGCGGGATACCTTCGGGTATGCCGGGTTTCCTGAGGACCGGTCCGCGAACCTGCGTACAGCTGCCACCCCCATCGCGTCGCGGCGATCAGTGGCAGCTCCATTTTTTCCTTAGGAACTTCACAATGATCAAACCCACCCCAAATCCCCCCATTCGTCTATTCACCGTGGCCGATGGCATCAGCACCGAAGACCTGTTGGTCAACCTCAGCGAAACCCTCGCCTCGGCGAATGCGCTGAGCTGCGACCTGGCATTTGACCTGGATGGTTCGAAGCGAGATGCGTTGCTGGGCGTCGTGCAGTTGATTGAGCTGGCGAAGTTGCTGGCTGATCGTGTGCAGGCGACCACCGCCAGCAGCTAACTACACAGGTCAAATGTGGGAGCGGGCTTGCTCGCGAAAGCGCAGTGTCAGCCAATACATCAGGTGACTGATACACCGCCTTCGCGAGCAAGCCCGCTCCCACAGGGGATAGTCGTCGTTTAGAAGGTGTTGATTGCCTGCAGCACCGCGGCCACGCTGGTGAACTCTCGATCTACAGCCGCCAGCGCTGGCCGCTTCAACACCAACACCGGCACCCCGCGCTCCTTGGCCACTTCCAGCTTCGGCTCGGTCGCCGTACTGCCGCTGTTCTTGCTGATCAGCACATCAATCTGTCGCCGCTCAAACAACGCGCGCTCATCCTCGATCACAAACGGCCCGCGTGCGCAGATCACTTCACAGCGCTCATTTCCCGGATACACCTCCAGCGCGCGCAGTGTCCAGAACTGCTCCGGCGGGATTTCATCCAGGTGCTGCAACGGCTCGCGGCCCAGCGTGAACAGCGGGCGCTTGAAAGGCTTCAACGCTTCAATCAACTCAGCCCAATCACTGACCTCGCGCCAGTCATCCCCAACCTGCGGCTGCCACGCCGGGCGGCGCAGGGCCCAGCACGGAACCTCGCACAGGCGCGCCGCCTGGGCGGCATTTTGGCTGATCTGCGCCGCATACGGATGAGTCGCGTCGAGGATCAGGCTAATACCCTCATCCTGAATAAACCGCGCCAAGCCCTCAGCCCCACCGTAACCGCCAACACGCACCTGGCAGGTCAGGTCAGTCGGCACGCGACCTACACCGGCCAGGCTGTAGACATGCTCCGGGCCCAGCGTGCGGGCAATGGCCAGCGCTTCCGTCACGCCGCCCAACAACAAGATGCGCTTCATAGTGGCTTGACCACGTCCAGCAAGGTGATCGGCAGCGCCTGGCGCCACGTATCGAATTCGCCCAGCGGCTGAGCCTGCGCGACGTGGATGCGCGTCAGTTCGCCGCCGTGCTGCGCGCGCCAGTTCATCAGGGTCATTTCACTTTGCAGGGTCACGGCGTTGGCGACCAAGCGACCACCGGGGCGCAGGTGTTGCCAGCAGGTGTCGAGCACGCCGTTACGCGTAACGCCGCCGCCGATAAAGATCGCATCGGGTGCTTCCAGCCCGTGCAGCACGTCCGGTGCCTTGCCGCGAATCAGCTGCAAGCCAGGTACGCCAAGGGCATCGCGGTTATGTTCGATCAATCCTTGGCGGCCTTCATCCGCCTCAATTGCCAACGCGCGGCAGCTCGGGTGGGTACGCATCCACTCAATCCCGATAGAGCCGCTGCCCGCGCCCACGTCCCACAGCAATTCACCGGGCATCGGGGCGAGGCGGGCAAGGGTCATGGCGCGCACATCGCGTTTGGTCAATTGGCCGTCGTGCTTGAATGCCGAGTCGGGTAAACCCGCCAGGCGTGACAGGCGCGGTGCAGTGGCGTCCGCCACGCAGTCGATGGCGACCAGGTTCAAATCGGCAACCGAGGCGTGTGCCCACGCGTGCGCCAGCCCGTCGATGCGCTGTTCATCTGGGCCGCCCACGTGCTCAAACACGCTTAACCGGCTTTGCCCAAACCCGGACTCAGCCAATAACGCGGCCATCAACCCAGGGCTGCGGCCATCGTTGCTCAATACCAACAACCGCACGCCACTGGCCAGATGCGCGTTCAGCGCCGCCAACGGCCGTGCCACCACAGACAACGTCACCACGTCCTGCAACGGCCAGCCCAACCGCGCCGCCGCCAGGGACACCGACGAAGGCGCCGGCAAAATCAACAGTTCTTCAGCCGCCACCTGCCGCGACAAACTGGCGCCCACGCCATAAAACATCGGATCGCCGCTGGCCAGCACACAGACAGGTTCACCTCGCCGCGCCAGCACCGGCTCCAGCGAAAACGGGCTTGGCCACAGCTGACGCTCGCCCCGGATACACACCGGCAGCAGGTCCAACTGGCGCTGGCCCCCTATAATCCGCGAGGCGCGCAACAGGGCGTGCCGGGCGTTTTTGCCCAGGCCCTTGAAGCCGTCTTCACCGATGCCTACTACCGTCAGCCAGGGCGACATATCAATTCCTTGAACGACATCCGACGGGCAGGCTTTTCATGCCGCCGGACAAAGCAGGCATAATACCGCGCCTTTACCCGTCAACCGGTAGCCCCGTGAACCAGACGCCCGCCCCGAATACCTTACGCCCCTCGGCTTGCCCGGGGTTGCTGCGTATCGTCCAGGCGTTGGACGGTGGTATTTGCCGGATCAAATTGGCCGGTGGTTCGATCACTGCCGCCCAGGCGATTGCCGTGGCTGACGCGGCCCAGGCCTATGCGGGCGGGGTGATCGAGGCGACCAACCGCGCCAATCTGCAGATTCGCGGGATCGGCGCCCAGAGCGATGCCTTGATCGCGACGCTGCTGGCCGCAGGCCTCGGCCCGAACAACGCCGCCGGTGACGACGTGCGCAACCTGATGCTCAGCCCCAGCGCCGGCATCGACCCGCAGATGCTGTTCGACACGCGCCCGTTGGCCGGGCAGATCCTCGCGACCCTGCAAAACCACCCGCGTTTCCATGAGCTGTCGGCCAAGTTCGCCGTGCAACTCGATGGCGGGGAAGCCCTGGCCATGCTCGAACATCACCACGACCTGTGGCTGTCGGCGTTTAAACGCGACGGCGAAACGTTGCTGGCGTTCGGCCTGGCCGGTTGCCCGGCGCTGGATGCGCCGCTGGCAGCGGTGCCGCTGCACCAGGGCCACGCACTGGTAGTGGCCGTGCTCGAAGCGTTTCTCGACCTCGCCACGCCCGAGCAAACCCGCATGCGTCATTTGCCTGTGGATAACTTGCTGAGCCATCTGCGCCTGCCGCTGTTGCCGGTCGACGGCTTCAAACGCCCGGCCAGTGGCGCGTTGTTGCACCTGGGCAGTTATCCACAGCACACAAAAAATCTGTATTACGTGGCTGCCGTTGCGCCGTTGGGCCGCCTCGATTCGACGATGCTGAAGGGCGCCGCGCAACTGGCCCGCGAGCAGGGCGACGGCACACTGCGCGTCACGCCGTGGCAGGGCGTGCTGCTGCCAGATGTTAAAAATCACGCCGCCGTGACTCAAGGCCTGCAACAGCTGGGTTTCCTCTGCTCAGCCGACCAACCGCTGGCGCGCCTGATCGCCTGCACTGGCTCAAGCGGCTGCGGCAAAGGCCTGGCCGACACCAAGGCCGACGCGGTGCAACTGGCCGCGCTGGAACCGGGACACGCCGTGCACCTGTCCGGCTGCTCACGTAGCTGCGCCGCCGCGCACGTGGCGCCGGTCACCTTGCTGGCCGTCGGCCCGGGCCACTACGACCTCTATTTTCGCGACGCAGCCCACAAAGGTTTCGGCCGGCTGCACGCGCGCACCCTTTCCATTGAAGCGGCGGGCGCCCTGCTACGCGCTCGCCCACGGAGCAACACCGATGATTGATTACATCCGCGACGGTCAGGAGATCTATCGCAACTCCTTCGCCATTATTCGCGCGGAAGCCAAGCTGGACCGCATCCCGGCCGACCTGGAAAAACTCGCGGTGCGGGTGATTCATGCGTGCGGCATGGTCGATGCCATCGACGGCCTGCAGTTTTCCGAAGGCGCCGGCAAGGCCGGGCGCGATGCGTTGGCCGCCGGCGCGCCGATTCTGTGTGATGCGCGGATGGTCTCCGAAGGCGTGACCCGCACGCGCCTGCCAGCCAACAACCCGGTGATCTGCACCCTGCGCGACGACAGCGTGCCAGAGCTGGCGCGGGAGCTGGGCAACACCCGTTCCGCTGCCGCTCTGGAACTGTGGCGGCCGCACCTGGAAGGCAGCGTGGTGGTGATCGGCAACGCGCCGACGGCTTTGTTCTACCTGCTGGAAATGCTCGATGCCGGCGCGCCGAAACCGGCGTTGATCCTCGGCTTCCCGGTGGGTTTCGTGGGCGCCGCCGAATCCAAGGCGATGCTGGCGGCGGACAGCCGTGGCGTACCGTTCGTGATCATGCAAGGGCGCCTGGGTGGCAGCGCCATGGCTGCCGCTGCGGTCAACGCCCTGGCCACGGAGGTCGAATAATGCCGGCACGCGGACGTTTGATTGGCCTGGGCGTAGGCCCCGGTGATCCGGAACTGATCACGCTCAAGGCCCTGCGCCTGCTGCGCGAATCGCCGGTGGTGGCGTACTTCGTGGCCAAGGGCAAAAAGGGCAACGCCTTCGGCATTATCGAAGACCACTTGGTGCCACAACAGACGCTGATGCCACTGGTGTACCCGGTGACCACCGAAGCGCTGCCGGCGCCGATGTCGTACGAACAAGTGATCAGCGATTTCTACGACGCCTCCAGTGCCGATGTGGCCGCGCATCTGGACGCTGGCCGCGATGTGGCGGTGATCTGCGAAGGCGACCCGTTCTTCTACGGCTCCTACATGTACCTGCACGACCGTCTGGCCGAACGCTACGAAGCCCAGGTCATTCCCGGCGTGTGCTCGATGCTGGGCGGCGCTTCGGTACTCGGCGCGCCGTTGGTGTATCGCAACCAGAGTTTGTCGGTGCTGTCGGGTGTGTTGCCGCATGACGACCTCAAGCGTCGTTTGGCGGATGCCGATGCGGCGGTAATCATGAAGCTCGGTCGCAACTTCCCGAAAGTGCGACAGGTGCTGGCAGAACTCGGCCTGGCCGAGCGCGCGCTGTATGTGGAACGCGCGACCATGGCCAACCAGAAAATCGTACCGCTGGATCAGGTGGACCCGGCTTCGTCGCCGTACTTCTCGCTGATCATCGTGCCCGGCGAACGGTGGCAAGGGTGATGAATCCGGCGATTGTTATTTTGGGCCAGGGCAGCCTGGCGACGGCGCGCAAGGTCCAGCAGGTGTATCCCGGCGCCTTGATTCACGGTTTGCTCGGGCGTGTTGAAGGGGCCGACAGGGCTTACGACGAATTCGGCGCGACCCTGCGCCAGCTGTACGCGCAAGGCACGCCGCTGATTGCGTTGTGTGCGGCCGGCATTGTGATCCGCACGCTGGCGCCGCTGTTGCTGGAGAAAGGCGAAGAACCTGCCGTGCTGGCCGTGGCCGAAGACGGCAGCGCCGTGGTGCCGCTGCTCGGTGGCCTGGGCGGTGTGAACGTCATGGCCCGCGAGATTGCCGCTGCATTGGGCGTGGCGGCGGCGATTACCACCAGTGGCGAGTTGCGATTCGGCACCTGCCTGCTTAACCCGCCGAAGGGGTATGAGTTGGGTGACCTGGAGCTGGGCAAGCGTTTCGTTTCCGACCTGTTGGCCGGCGAGCGTGTGCGCATCGAAGGCGCCGCGCCGTGGTTGGACCAGGCCAATCTGCCGCAGGATCAGCACGCGCGCCTGGCCATTCATGTGGGCAGCGCCGCGCGTGAACCAGCGGCCAATGAGCTGATGATTTACCCGAAGACGGTGTGCGTCACTTGCAAGCCGGGTGAGCATCTGGCCGAGCGGGTGCGAACGGCGCTGCGTGAGGCGGGCATTGCTGTGCAATCCCTGGCGTGCCTGTTGGCCAGCGACACGCAAATGGCGCAAGCCTCGTTGCAGCAAGCCGCGCTGGAGTTGGCGGTGCCGCTGCGTTTTGCTCAGGTGGCGCAAGACGCCGATATCTTGATCAGCGTCGCCGAGCAACCGCTGGACGTGTCGCGTGTCGGCCGTGCCCGTGGCCGACTCGCCGTAATTGGCCTGGGCCCCGGCGCCGCCGAGCTGATAGTGCCGGCGGTGAAGGCCGAACTGGCACGCTGCACTGACGTGCTTGGCTACGAAACCTACGTGCGCATGGCCGGGCCGTTCCGTGACGATCAAGTGCAGCACTGCACCGACAACCGCGAAGAAATGCAACGCGCGCGCCATGCGTTCGAGCTGGCCGCGCAAGGCCGCTCGGTGGTGGTGGTGTCGTCCGGCGACCCCGGCGTGTTTGCCATGGCAGCGGCGGTGATCGAGGCGCTGCACGAATCCAGCGACCCGGCCTGGCATCAGGTCGACCTGGAAATCCTGCCGGGCGTTTCAGCCTCTTTGGCGACCGCCGCTCAAGCGGGCGCGCCACTGGGCCATGATTTTTGCGTGATGTCGCTGTCGGACAACCTCAAGCCCTGGTCGATCATTGAAAAACGCCTGGACCTTGCTTCCCAGGCTGACCTGGCGCTGGCGTTCTACAACCCGATCTCGCGGTCGCGGCCTTGGCAATTGGGGCGCGCGCTGGAAATCGTCGCGGTGCATCGCACACCAGAAACGCCGGTAGTGCTGGGGCGCGACATCGGTCGCCCGGGCCAGACGCTGCGCGTCACCACGCTGGGGCAATTGACGCCGGAGCAGGTCGACATGCGCACCATGGTGTTGATCGGTTCGTCCACCACCTGCGTGTTCCCGCGTGCGGGTGGCGGGGAGTGGGTGTACACGCCGCGCTGGTATGGCGAAAAACCCGCCTCCTGAAAACGCCTCTGCGCCCGACAGAAAGCTCCGAGTGACACTGGGTGATTACCCTCTGTGACTCGGGGCTTTTTCTTTTTTTGCCGACGAAAACCGGAAGGCTGCTGCGCGAGTCCCGCAGTTGCTGGGCAGCGTTTTTCCGAGGGTGTGGGCAAGCGTTGTTTGTCGTCTGGCAAGCTCGCCTGTGCCTGGACTAGTGTGGACACACGCCCTATGTGGGGTGCTTGTGGAGAACTGAAAATGGAGCGATATCACGGACGAATCAACCGCGTGAAACGGCGCAAGTTGATTGCCGCTTATAAGCTGCCGGGCGCACCGGGTTTGGCGCCAATGGACACTGAAGATGACAGCAACGCGGCGGTGGTCAACAACGGGGTGATCTCGTTTGTCGAGGGCATGTCGGCGTTGAACCGCGAGTACATCCGCAAAAGCTACCTGCTGGCCAGCAGCTATGTGAGCGATGTGCTGAAGGCCCAGCGCGGCACCGAGGGGTGGTACAACGAATTTATTGCGGTGATGGTCAGCCTGGGCTGGCTACCGGTGCGCAGCAGCTTTGAGCGGGTCTCAAGCGTCGGCAAGGGGCTGACCGTGCAATGCGCCGCGCTGAACATGATTGCGGCGATGTTGGCGACAACGTCGTTGGCCGGGCCGCTGCTGAATGCGCTGCCCAAGCTGGCCGCTGATGCCCTGGAGGCGCTGAAGCGGCAACCGGCGTCGTTCGAGTTGTTCAAGCGCAATTGCACGGTGCATGAGGGCGGTGATTTTGGTTTGGCGTCCTGCGCCCAAACCAATGGCGAAGTCACCATGGTGCTGGTGACTTACAGCAGCCGCGGTGTGAACAAACAACTGGGGCTGCCCTTTTTGGAGTGGGACAGCGCCTCGTTCGAGGCCTTCAGCGGGCAGACGTGCCTGGTGCTGAATACCTCGGTGGTCAACCAGAAAACCCTTCAGATGATGCGCGAAAGCGCGGGCGACAAGGTGCAACTGGCAATCGCCAAGTACCGCATCTAGGGCACCAGGTAGCCGCGCACCCCGGTAAAGATAATTTGCGCGGCCAGGGCGCACACGAACAACCCCATCAACCGACTGACAATCTGCAAGCCCTGGTCGCCGAGAATCCGTTCGATACGGTTGGACAAGTACAGCACCACGCCCACCGTGAGGCTGGCCAGGGCGATGCTGAGAATCGCCATGATCTTGTCATCCCAATGCGGCTGGCTGACGCCCATCACCAGCAGGGCGCCGATGGTGCCGGGGCCGACCGTAAGGGGAATGGTCAGCGGCACGATGGTGACGTCCTGCTGCACGTTGTCGGTTTGCACCGCCGACTTGCCCTGGGCCATGCCCAGCGCGGAAATGAACAGCACGCTGCCGGCGCCAATGCGGAAGGCATCCACGGTAATGCCGAACACGCTGAAAATCACCCGACCGAACAGGTAGAGCAACACGCTCGACACCAGGGTCGCCAGCGCGACTTTCCAGGCCAGGCGCCGTCGTTCCTTGCTGGAGTAACCACGAGTCAGGCTGATAAAGCAGGACAGCACGAAAAACGGGCTGTAGAGCACCAGCATTTTCAGGTAGACGCTGAATAACACGTGGAGCATGAGGGGCGGCTCGCGGGCGGGGAAAGTGTGCAGAGTCTATCAGGCGACAAAGATCAAATGTGGGAGCTGGCTTGCCTGCGATGGCATCAACCGGGTCCGCCTGAGATACCGAGGTGTCTGCATCGCAGGCAAGCCAGCTCCCACACAAGCCAGCTTCCACAGGGGATTGAATTTCAGGTCAGGACGGGGCGTGTTCCGGGCGCTGTTGACGCTGCGCCACCCAGAACTCCACCAGCTCGCGCAATTGCGACAACTCAACCGGCTTGGCCATGTGCCCGTCCATCCCGGCCTGGCGGGCGCGCTCTTTGTGTTCCGAGAGAATGTGCGCCGTCAGCGCCACCACCGGTGTGCGGATGCGCTGGTGACTGACTTCCCACGCCCGCAGTTGCTGGGTGGCGGAGAAACCATCGAGGATCGGCATTTCGCAGTCCATCAGCACCAGGTCGTATCGCTGGGCTTTCATCGCCTCCAGCGCTTCTTCGCCGTTGCTGGCGGTGTCCGGGTTGAGGTTGAGCTTGCCGAGCATGCCGCGAATTACTTTGGTGGAGATGCTGTTGTCTTCGGCCACCAAAATGCGGAAGTCGCCTGGCACGGTCACCGCCGCCGGCGCGGCGAGGGCTTGGCGCGGTTGCACGACGCCCTTGCTGCGTTGGGTCAGCTCGTCGGCCAAGGTGGTCTTCAGCGTATAGCCGGCCACCGGTTTGGCGAGGATGCGTTTGATCCCGCAGTTGCGCGCGATGATCTTGCTCGGCGCATTGCTGATGCCAGTGAGCATGATCAACAGGATGTCGTGGTTCAGGCTCGGGTCTTCCTTGATCTTCGCCGCCAGTTGCATGCCGGTCATGCCGGGCATGTTCTGGTCCAGCAGCACCACGTCGAAGTAATCGCGCAAGTGCGCCTTGGTGCGCAGCAACGCCAGGGCTTCCTTGCCCGACGGCACGGCGCTGACGTTCAGGCCCCAGGCCGTGCATTGCTGCACCAGCACTTTGCGGCAGGTGTCGTTGTCGTCCACCACCAACACGCGGGCGCCTTTGAGCGGGCCGTCGAGGTCGGAAGTCGGGTGTTCCAGGCGCTCCGGGTCCAGCGGCAAGGTCAGCCACAGCGTGCTGCCTTGATGGCTGCCGCTCTTGATGCCGAACTCGCCGTTCATCAACAGGATCAGCTGGCGGGCAATCACCAAGCCGAGGTGGCCGCTCAAACGGGTGGCCGAGAGGAAATTCTTGCTGTGCAATTCGCTGTGCAGCAACGCGTCGCGCTCGGCTGCTTCCATCGGCAGGCCGC
Organism: Pseudomonas sp. AMR01; assembly: GCF_041946035.1. Lineage (NCBI taxonomy): Bacteria > Pseudomonadati > Pseudomonadota > Gammaproteobacteria > Pseudomonadales > Pseudomonadaceae > Pseudomonas > Pseudomonas sp. AMR01. The sequence continues at coordinate 53,165 of NZ_JAUTYR010000017.1, read as the reverse complement.
TGTCTTGCACGGCAATGCGCAGGCGCGGTTTGGTGCTGCGCTCGTCGAGGGCGACGACGATCAGCACTTCACCTTCGTCGGTTTTTTGCAGGGCGTTTTCCAGCAAGCTCAACATCGCCTGGCGCAGGCGCGTCGGGTCGCCGCTGATCACGCGCGGCACCTGCGGCTGGATAAAACTGATCAGTTCGACGTTCTGCTGTTCGGCCTTGGCGCGGAAGATACTCAGGCAGTCTTCAATCAGCGCGTTGAGGTCGAACTGCACATCGTCCAGCTCGATCTGCCCGGACTCCAGCTTGGAGATGTCGAGAATCTCGTTGATCAGCGTCAGCAGTTCGTTGCCGGCGCTGTGGATGGTTTGCACGTAGTCGCGCTGCTTGACCGACAGCGGCGTGCCCAGGAGCAACTCGGTCATGCCCAGCACGCCGTTCATGGGGGTGCGGATTTCGTGGCTGATCTTCGCCAGGAACTCGGCTTTGGCGGCGATCTCGGCATTGCTGGCGGCCAGGTCGCGGCTGAGGCTGAAGCGCGCCTCAACGATTGCGCGCTGGCGCTCGCCCAGGGCCAGGCTCATCAGCAGGCCACTGAGGCAGATAAAGCCGAGCAGGGTCACGATCAAGCCTTGCGGCGCTACCAGTGTCAGGCCGAGCAGGGCCGGGAGGATGATCAGCGTGCCGATGTTGAACACCACCATCGCCGCCACGAACAAACGCGCGGGCCGGTAGCCTTTTTGCCAGTGATACGCCGAGACAAACAGCATGCTCAAGCCGGCCAGGGCCACCAATGCATAAGTGATGATGTTCAGCGGCAAGGTGTTGACGAACAACAGCAGCAGGCCACACAACACGATCAGCAGAATGTCGGCCATCAGCAGCTTGTTCAGCGGGTGCGGGCCCAGTGGCATGAAGAAACGGTAGGCATACATCAGCCCGCACGGCGCAGTCAGCAGCAGGGCGAGGTAGGCGCCCGGAGTCTGCACGGCGTGCCAGTTTGGCAGCAACGGCCCCACCAGGTTGAGCAGCAGTGCAAGGCTCAGCATCAACAGCACTTCGCAGGCAGCCAGCCATAAACTGCTGCGTGAGCGGTGATAGGCGAAGCGCGTGAGGTTGTGCAGGATCAGCATCACCAGGCAGCCGAACAGCAGGCCGTAGATCAGCGTCTGGTTCTGGTCGGCAGCGGCGAGCACTGCGGGTTCCAGCGTTATGTAGGGGCGCAGTTCGTGTTCCGAGACCAGGCGCAGGTACACCTCAAGCGGCTTCTGGCTTTGCGGCATCGGCAGCATGAAGTCGCTGCTGGGCAGCGGGCGTTCCGCCTGAGGCTGGCGGGTGCCGGTGCTTTGTTGCTCCACCAGCGTGTCGCCGTCCAGTACATAGAGGCTCAAGTGGGAGAGGTCGGGGGCGAACACCCGCAGCACTTGCTCGTGCTTGCCGGGTTGCAGCTTGAAGCGTACCCACAACGCGCCGTCCGGTTGCGCAGCGGTAATCCGGTCGAGTTCGATGGGGCTGAATTGATTGGTGTAGCGGGAGGAACGGATGTCGCTCAGCTGCAGGTCGGCCTGTTCATCAAGCAATACTGCCCACCCACTGCCTTGCGCGGCGGCTTGGGCCGGGAACAAGCAGAGCAGTGTCAGCAGGCTGACTGTAAAACCTATGGCGATCCTGAGCCAGCGCACGGCGAAATCCCTTCGTAGGTTGATGCACGGGTTAACTATGCGCGGGGCGACATGGGTACGGCAAGAGCCAGAGGCCCTTGCCTAACCGAACGGATAGCTACGCAAGTGTAGCTGTTCAGCTGTTCTCGCCGCGTTCACGGGCAATCGCGCGATAGCCGATGTCTGTGCGGTAGAACAGGCCTTTCCAGTCGATTTTCGCCGCCAGCTTGTACGCCTGTTGTTGCGCGGCGTCGACACTGGCACCCATTGCGGTGGCACACAATACACGGCCACCGGCGGTTACAACTTTGCCGTCCTTGAGCGCGGTGCCCGCATGGAACACCTTGCCTTCCAGCGTAGCAGCCGCGTCCAGACCTTCAATCACATCGCCCTTGGCGTAGTCGGCAGGGTAGCCGCCAGCCGCCAGTACGATGCCAACGCTTGGGCGCGGGTCCCACTGGGCTTCTACTTTGTCCAGCGCCTGGGCGAGGGCCGCTTCTACCAGCAGCACCAGGCTCGATTGCAGACGCAGCATTATCGGCTGGGTTTCCGGGTCGCCGAAGCGGCAGTTGAACTCGATGACTTTCGGGTTACCGGCTTTGTCGATCATCAGGCCCGCGTACAGGAAACCGGTGTAAACATTGCCTTCGTCGGCCATTCCGCGCACGGTCGGCCAGATCACCAGGTCCATCACACGCTGGTGCACTTCGCTGGTGACCACCGGGGCTGGGGAGTAAGCACCCATGCCGCCGGTGTTCGGGCCAGTGTCGGCATCGCCGACGCGTTTGTGGTCCTGGCTGGTGGCCATTGGCAGTACGTTCTTGCCGTCGACCATCACGATGAAGCTGGCTTCTTCGCCGTCGAGGAATTCCTCGATGACGACGCGCGAACCGGCTTCACCAAATGCGTTGCCGGCGAGCATGTCGCGTACGGCGTCTTCGGCTTCTTGCAGGGTCATCGCCACGATCACGCCTTTACCGGCGGCCAGGCCATCGGCCTTGATCACGATTGGCGCACCTTTTTCACGCAGGTAAGCCAGGGCCGGCTCGATCTCGGTGAAGTTCTGGTAGTCGGCAGTCGGGATCTTGTGGCGTGCCAGGAAATCCTTGGTGAACGCTTTGGAGCCTTCCAGCTGGGCCGCGCCGGCGGTTGGGCCGAAGCAATCCAGGCCACGGCTGCGGAACAGGTCGACGACGCCTGCCACCAAAGGCACTTCGGGGCCGACGATGGTCAGGGAGACGTTTTTCTCGGCAAAATCGGCAAGCTGCTCAAGGGCAAGCACGTCGATGGCGACGTTTTCGCACTTGGCTTCAATGGCGGTACCGGCGTTGCCGGGGGCGACGAAAACCTTTTGGACGCGTGGGTCCTGGGCAACTTTCCAGGCCAGGGCGTGTTCACGGCCACCGCTGCCAATGATCAAAACATTCATTTCAAAAACCTCAAATTCTGTAGGCGCTCAGGGCGCGCTTCAATGTGGAGCCGAACTCACGTGGCGAGCGGGCTTGCTCCGCGTTGGGCTGCGAAGCGGCCCCAAAACCAGACACCGCAGATTACCTGATCCAGAGCGTTCTGCTTGATTGGGGCTGCTGCGAAGCCCAACGCGGGGCAAGCCCGCTTGCCACAAAGTGCCCGCTCCCACATTTCGATCGAGTTGTATCAGTGGCGGAAGTGGCGCATGCCGGTGAAGACCATGGCGATGCCGGCTTCGTCCGCAGCAGCAATCACTTCAGCATCACGCATCGAGCCGCCTGGCTGGATCACGGCGGTCACACCGGCCTTGGCAGCGTTATCCAAACCATCGCGGAACGGGAAGAACGCGTCAGACGCCATCACCGAGCCCTGCACCTGCAAACCAGCATGCTCAGCCTTGATCGCGGCAATACGCGCCGAGTTCACGCGGCTCATCTGGCCGGCGCCGACGCCGACGGTCTGGCGATTCTTGGCGTAGACGATGGCGTTGGACTTAACGTACTTGGCGACTTTCCAGGCGAAGATCAGGTCGTTGATCTCTTGCTCGGTCGGCGCGCGCTGGGTCACGACTTTCAAGTCTTCGCTGCCGATCATGCCGATGTCGCGGCTCTGAACCAGCAAGCCGCCATTGACGCGCTTGTAGTCCCAGGCAGCGGCGCGGTCTGCCGACCACTCGCCGCAGGCCAGCAGGCGCACGTTGGCTTTGGCTGCAACGATGGCACGGGCCTCTTCGCTGATGCTTGGAGCAATGATCACTTCAACGAACTGGCGCTCGACGATGGCCTTGGCGGTCTCGGCATCCAGCTCGCGGTTGAAGGCGATGATGCCGCCGAACGCAGATTCAGTGTCGGTGGCGTAGGCCAGTTCGTACGCCTGGCGGATACCGCCTTCGGCGTCGGGGCTGACGGCCACGCCGCACGGGTTGGCGTGCTTGACGATCACACAGGCCGGCTTGACGAAGCTCTTCACACATTCCAGCGCGGCGTCGGTGTCGGCCACGTTGTTGTAGGACAGCTCTTTGCCTTGCAGCTGGGTCGCAGTGGCGATGCCGACTTCGGCCGGTTTGGCTTCCACGTAGAACGCCGCGCTCTGGTGCGGGTTCTCGCCGTAGCGCATTTCCTGGGCCTTGATGAACTGGCTGTTGAAGGTGCGCGGGAACTGGCTGCGACCTTCGGTGCTGAGGGTTTCAGCCGCCTGGTTCACGGTGCCCATGTAGTTGGCGATCATGCCGTCGTAGGCCGCGGTGTGTTCGAAAGCCTTGAGCATCAGGTCGAAACGCTGGGCGTAGGTCAGGCCACCGGCTTTCAGGCTTTCCAGCACGTTGGCGTAATCGCTGGCGTTAACCACGATGGCCACGTCTTTGTGGTTCTTGGCAGCGGAGCGAACCATGGTCGGGCCGCCGATATCGATGTTTTCGATGGCGGTAGGAAGGTCGCAGCCTGGCTTGTTGATGGTGGCTTCGAACGGGTACAGGTTAACGGCCACCAGGTCGATCGGCTTGATGCCGTGCTCGGTCATGATGGCGTCGTCGATGCCGCGACGGCCGAGGATGCCGCCGTGGATCTTCGGGTGCAGGGTCTTGACCCGACCGTCCATCATTTCTGCGAAACCGGTGTAGTCCGCCACTTCTACTGCGGCCACGCCGTTGTCCTGCAGCAGTTTGAAGGTCCCGCCCGTGGAGAGGATTTCCACACCCAGGGCTTCCAGCTCCCGGGCAAATTCGAGGATCCCGGTCTTGTCGGAGACACTGATCAAGGCGCGGCGGATCGGCAGGCGGGTGGTCTGGTCGGTCATTTCAATTTCCATCAAAAGCAAAGGAGTCAGCAAAAAAGGCGACCGTTTTTTACGCGGGCGCCTTTCTGGTTTGATTGAATGCTTACAGCAAATCGTACTGCTTGAGCTTTTTGCGCAAGGTCCCACGGTTCAGGCCCAGCAGCTCACTGGCTTTGGTCTGGTTGCCCTTGACGTAGTTCATCACGCTCTCAAGCAACGGCGCTTCCACTTCGGAGAGCACCAGGTTGTACACGTCCGTGACGGAAGCGCCCTCAAGGTGGGCGAAATAATTGTGCAGCGCCTTCTCGACACTCCCGCGAAGGGTCTGGCCTTCTTCGCTCGGCGTGTTGAGGTGCTGTTTCAAATTGACGTTGTCGCTCACGGGTGTTGTTCCACTCACTAAAGTCTCGGTCATCATCGTCATGCGGCCACCCCTTTTGCGTCCCCTGTCCCCAGGCTCTTTTCGCGCTCGCTGAAAAACTCTCGAACGGTGGCGACCTGTATTTGCGTTCCATCCAAACGATTGAAGCGGGCGCGAAACTCCTTGGCGCCCGGCAAGGTTGCGAGATACCAGCCGACATGCTTGCGAGCAATGCGTACTCCCATCACGTCTCCATAGAAGGCGTGCAGGGCGGCCAAATGCTCTAGCAGAATACGTTCCACCTCGACCAACTCCGGTGCCGGCAACACTTCGCCAGTACGCAGAAAATGCTCGATCTCACGAAAAATCCACGGCCGCCCCTGTGCAGCCCGGCCAATCAACAAGCCATCGGCGCCGGTAGCGTGCAGCACGCGACGGGCTTTCTCGGCAGAGTCGATGTCGCCATTGGCAAACACCGGCATCGACACTGCCTGCTTGATTGCGGCGATCGTGTCGTACTCGGCTTCACCGGTGTAAAGGTCGGCGCGGGTGCGGCCATGCACCGCCAGCGCTGTAATGCCTGCCTGTTCGGCGATCTTCGCCACCGTCAGGCCGTTCTTGTTGTCCCGGTCCCAGCCGGTACGAATCTTCAGGGTGACCGGTACATCCACTGCGGCCACCACGGCCTGCAGGATCTCGGCGACCAATTGCTCATCTTTCAACAACGCGGAACCGGCGGCCTTGTTGCAGACCTTCTTGGCCGGGCAGCCCATGTTGATGTCGATGATCTGTGCGCCCAGCTCCACGTTGGCTCGGGCCGCATCCGCCAGCATCTGTGCATCTCCACCGGCGATCTGTACCGAGCGGGGCTCGGGATCACCTTCGTGGATCATGCGCATCCGCGATTTGCGGGTGTTCCACAAGCTCATGTCGCTGGTGACCATTTCCGAGACTACTAGACCCGCGCCCAAACGCTTGCACAGCTGACGAAAGGGCTGATCGGTGACGCCCGCCATCGGGGCGAGGATCAAGCCGTTGGGCAATGTGTATGGGCCGATGCGTACCGCCGACATAGGACTTCCCTGTTGTGGGGCCGGATCATTAGAGTTCGAAAAAGGGTTGGCATGATACCCGCTCTCGATGACTGGATAAAGGCTGAATTGGATAAAATCTGAACAGTTATTTCTTTATCGCTACCGGTTTGGTTGCGAGGGGACCAGTCAAGAATCCGCCGTCAAACCTCGGTGTATGCGCCTGTTCACTCGGGCGAATGGAAACTCAGGCTGTAATTCACCGCTTTGTTGCCCGGATCAAGGATGTCGAGGGAGATATGGATCGGTGTCTGTGATGGCATTTCGCTCACCCCGGCCAGTTCACCGCTCAGGTATTCGGCAGGCTTGAAGCGACGACTGGCAATCAGGCCGCCATTCAAGTCGGCAAAGCGCAGCTCCAGCAGCGGGAAGGGCTGGGAGAACGTGGCACGGTTATAGATGATCGCATCCACCACCAGCGCCCCGGCGAACTCCGGGTTGCTGCGCACCACCAGGTTGCTGCTCTTGACGTGGGCGATATCAACCCGCGATGGCACTGTGCAGCCGAGTGTCGGGCACAGTTGCTGGAACCACGGGCGGTAGGCGTCCTGACGGGCCAGGTCGTCGAATTGGTAAGCGACGTACTGGGCTGCCAGGCCGGCGGCGGCCAGCAGCACCAGGATGATCCAGATCAGGCGACGGCCCCAGCCTGACGGGCGTTTGTGCCCATAAAGGTGCAGCGGGTCGTCTTCCAGGTCCTGGAGTACGTCGTCGTGAGCGCTGGTTACCGGGCGCGGGCGCTTGCCACGCGGTTGCGGCCGCTCTGCGGGTTCCGGCTCGTCCACATCGTGCAGGACGGGGCTGAACGGCGGGTCGAGATCATCATCGTCATCGTGTGCGCGCAACGGCGGCGCTTCATCGACATCGTCGACGTGAAACGACATCGACGGTTCGGTGCGCTGCCGGGTCGCCGGCGCCTTGGCTGGCGCGGGTTCGTCTTCGGGCGTTGGGGAGCGCTCCTCAGGCGGTTCACTGAACAGGCTGGCAGCCCACTTTTCTTCTTCGGCCTTGACGGTGTGACGGCTGGCGCTGAGGGCGTCTTCCTTCTGCCGACGGTCGGTGTTTGCCTGGCGGCGCTCCGCACCCAGCGGCTGCGCGTGCTGAATATCGCGGCGTTCCAGCTTGGCCAGTTCTTCGTCCAGGTCCAGGTTGTCCAGGTCCAGCTCTTCGGCAGTCCACTGTTTCTGGCTGATGGCCCGTGGCGCCTCGGGAGCGGGCTCGAGCGCTTTCTCAACGACGACCTGCAGCTCGGGTTCCGGTGCAGACGCTTTAGTGCGCTGCTCCAGCAACTGGCGCGCTGCGTTGAACACTTGCAGGCACGAGCCGCAGCGAACCACGCCGCGGGCCACGCTCAATTGGGCGTGGTTGACGCGAAAGCGCGCTTGGCAATGCGGGCATTGGGTGACGAAACTGTCGGTCATGCGGCCATCCGATTCAGGCAAGCGCTCATTCTAGCGCCGACGACCACTGATGCGTACCCAGCCATCACGGTTAGCGATCGGATCCAGCTCGAAATCCCTGGCATAGGCGGCGGCGACGTCTTCACCTTGTTCGGCGAGGATGCCCGACAGCGCCAGACGGCCACCCGGCTTGACCAGACTCGACAGCTGTGGCGCCAGCGACACCAGCGGCCCGGCGAGGATGTTGGCGACCAGCACATCGGCCTGTACCTGGGGCAGTTGCTCCGGCAGGTAGAGCGGGAATTTCGCTTCAGGGATGTTGTTGCGCCCGGCGTTATCGCGGCTGGCTTCAAGGGCCTGCACGTCGATGTCGGTGCCGACGGCTTCCTTGGCGCCCAGCAGCAGGGCGGCAATCGCCAAAATCCCCGAGCCGCAGCCGAAGTCGAGCACGTTGCAGTCGGTCAGGTCCTGGCCGTCAAGCCACTCCAGGCAAAGCGCGGTGGTGGGGTGGGTGCCGGTGCCGAACGCCAAGCCGGGGTCTAGCAGCAGGTTGACCGCCTCTGGCTCAGGCGCGGCGTGCCAGCTTGGCACGATCCACAAGCGCTGACCGAAACGCATCGGCTGGAAGTTGTCCATCCAGCTGCGTTCCCAGTCCTGGTCTTCGATGATTTCGCTGTGGTGCTCGGGCAGTGGGCTGCCGGTGAGCAGTTCCATATGGGCCAGAACGGCGGCGCCGTCGGTGCCGTCTTCGAACAGGGCCAGCAAGTGGGTGTGGGACCACAGCGGCGTGGTATTGAGTTCGGGTTCGAAGATCGGTTGGTCTTCGGCGTCCATGAACGTGACCGAGACGGCGCCGACTTCGAGGAAAGCGTCTTCGTAGGTTTCGGCTTGTTCTGGGCTGATGGCGAGACGGACTTGCAGCCAAGGCATGGCGGGCACCTTTGAAAAAATTGAATGTGCAGCGGGGGGCCGCGAAAGCGCGCAAGTTTACGCGAGCGGCGGGAGGGGTGTACACATAACAAATGTGGGAGCGGGCTTGCTCGCGAATGCGGTGGGTCAGTGAATAATATCTTGGCTGATGCACCGCATTCGCGAGCAAGCCCGCTCCCACAGGGGAATGTATCCATCCAGCAAAATCCCGGGGTCAGAAACAACAAAGCCGCCCGAAGGCGGCTTTGTCTGGTGGAGCACTTACTGATTGGCCAGCTTGTGTTCCAGGTAGTGAATGTTCACACCACCTTCGCAGAAGCCTTCATCACGAACCAGATCCCGATGCAGCGGAATGTTGGTCTTGATGCCATCCACCACGATCTCGTCCAGCGCGTTACGCATACGGGCCATGGCCTCGTCACGCGTAGCACCCCAAGTGATCAGCTTGCCGATCAACGAGTCATAGTTCGACGGAACCTTGTAGCCGCTGTACAGGTGCGAATCCACCCGTACACCGTTGCCGCCCGGCGCATGGAAATGCTTGACCAGACCAGGGCTTGGGATAAAGGTTTTCGGGTCTTCGGCGTTGATCCGGCACTCCAGGGAGTGGCCGTGAATCTTCACGTCGTCCTGGGTGTACGACAACACGTTGCCAGCGGCGATGCTCAGCATCTCCTTGACGATGTCGATACCCGTGACCATCTCCGAAACCGGATGCTCTACCTGCACACGAGTGTTCATCTCGATGAAGTAGAAACGGCCGTCCTCGTACAGGAACTCGAACGTCCCCGCGCCACGGTAGTTGATGTCGATGCACGCCTTGACGCAACGAGCCAGAACTTCCTGACGCGCTTTTTCATCCAGGCCCGGAGCCGGAGCTTCTTCCAGGACTTTCTGGTGACGACGTTGCAGCGAGCAATCGCGGTCGCCCAGGTGGATGGCCTGGCCTTGACCGTCGGACAGTACTTGCACTTCCACGTGGCGTGGGTTGGTCAGGTACTTTTCCAGGTAGACCATCGGGTTGCCGAACCAGGCGCCCGCTTCGGAGCGAGTCTGCTTGGCAGCTTCGATCAGGTCTTCTTCCTTGTGCACCACACGCATGCCGCGACCACCACCGCCACCGGCGGCCTTGATGATCACCGGGTAGCCGACTTCGCGACCAATGCGCAGCGCGGTTTCTTCGTCTTCAGGCAGCGGGCCGTCGGAGCCGGGAACGGTTGGCACGCCAGCGGCGATCATGGCGTCCTTGGCAGAAACCTTGTCGCCCATCAGGCGAATGGTTTCGGCTTTCGGGCCGATGAAGGCAAACCCGGATTTCTCCACCTGTTCGGCGAAGTCGGCGTTTTCCGCGAGGAAGCCGTAACCCGGGTGAATCGCATCAGCGCCGGTCACTTCTGCGGCCGCGATGATGTTCGAGACTTTCAGGTACGAGTTCGTGGCCAGTGGCGGGCCGATGCAGATGCTTTCGTCCGCCAGTTTCACATGCATCAATTCGGTATCGGCCGTTGAGTAAACAGCGACGGTCTTGATGCCCTCTTCCTTACAGGCGCGCAGGATACGCAGCGCGATCTCGCCGCGGTTGGCGATCAGGACTTTTTGCAGTTTCTTCGCAGGTTTCAACATCGAAGGCGCTCCGCGGTTCAAACGATGGTGAACAGCGGCTGGTCGTACTCAACCGGCTGACCGTTTTCTACCAGGATGGATTCAATGACGCCGGCTTTTTCAGCGGTGATGTGGTTCATCATCTTCATCGCTTCAACGATGCAGATGGTGTCGCCCACTTTCACGGTTTTGCCGACTTCAACGAAGGCTGGCGAAGTCGGTGCCGGGGTGCGGTAGAACGTACCGACCATTGGCGACTTGACCACGAAGCCGTTCAGCGCAGGTTCGGCTGGCGCAGCAGGTGCGGCAGCGGCAGCAGGTGCTGCGGCCGGAGCAGCAGCGGCCGGAGCCGGTGCTTGCATCTGCGGTGCGTAGAACTGTTGTGCTGGCGTCTTGCTGTGACGGCTGATCCGTACGGACTCTTCGCCTTCCTTGATTTCCAGCTCGTCGATACCGGATTCTTCCAGCAGTTCGATCAGTTTCTTAACTTTACGGATATCCATGAATCATCAACTCCCAAGGGTCGGTCAGGGGCGCTTGGCCGGTTGTTCAATGTGTTCCAGGGCGGCCTCCAGGGCCAGTCGGTACCCGCTGGCGCCGAGGCCGCAGATCACACCCACTGCTACATCGGAGAAGTAGGAGTGATGGCGGAAAGCTTCGCGTTTGTGCACGTTCGACAAATGCACTTCGATGAATGGGATGCTCACCGCCAGCAGCGCGTCACGTAATGCAACACTCGTGTGCGTAAAAGCGGCGGGATTGATCAGGATAAAGTCCACGCCTTCGCCACGCGCGGCATGGATGCGATCAATCAATTCGTACTCGGCGTTGCTTTGCAGGTAGAGCAGATGGTGGCCGGCTTCACGTGCCCTGCGTTCGAGATCGAGGTTGATCTGATCCAGGGTCACTGCCCCGTAGACGCCCGGTTCACGGGTGCCGAGCAGGTTCAGGTTGGGTCCGTGAAGAACCAAAAAGGTCGCCATCGGCTGTTCCTTGTTATTGATGTGAGTACGGCAGAACCCGGCGACTATGCCGCAAAGCCTTTGTGACTGTCCAGTTCTATGCAGTAGGCGGCACGATTAGCGAGGATTGCGCAAAATTTGTGACCGGAGTTCAAAATCTGGTCATTGGTAATACCGTTCCGAGTGCGCAACAGATCAAATGTGGGAGCGGGCTTGCTCGCGAATGCGGTGGGTCAGTAATGAAGGGGTCGACTGATGCACCGCATTCGCGAGCAAGCCCGCTCCCACATTTCCGATCTCCACATGACTGATGATCTTCATATCGCAAGAGATCGGCTCATACGCGAAACGCCTGCACCGCCGTATTGAGCTGCCCACCCAGCACCAACAAGTGTTCACCCTGACGACGCCCCTGGCCAATGCGCAGCAGATTATCCTCGCCCAGCTGGTGAATCCGTTCGCTGTTATCGCGAATCTCACTGACCGCGCCACTTTGCTGCGCCGTCACATCGGCGATGCGCACGGCGGTGTCGGAGATGGTCTGGATAGCGCCGACGATCTCATCCAGCGCGCCATCCGCCGCCTGGGCCTGCTGGGCAGTGGCTTCGGCGTGCTCGACCTGCGCACGCATGCCTTCCACCGACTGGCGGGCGGCCGCTTGCAGGCTGGCGATCAGGCCCTGGATTTCGGCGGTGGCGCCGGCAGTGCGCTGGGCCAGCGAGCGCACTTCGTCGGCGACCACGGCAAACCCACGCCCGGCTTCACCGGCGCGCGCCGCTTCGATAGCGGCGTTGAGCGCCAGCAAGTTGGTCTGGTCGGCAATCGAGCGAATCACGGTGAGCACGCCGCCAATGGTTGCGGACTCTTCGGCGAGTTTTTCGATCATCTGCGCGTTTTGCTGCACCTCACCCACCAGCGCATGCAAACCGGTGAGGCTCAGGCCGATGACCCGTTGGCCCTGTTCCACGGCCTGGCCCGCGCTGCGACTCGCCCCGGCGGCCTGGCTGGCGTCACCGGCCACTTGCTGGATAGTCGCTTCCAGTTCGCCCAACGAGTCGCGTATCTGCGCGGTATCCCCGGCCTGGCGTTCGGCGCCGTCATGCAGCCCGCTGCTCAGTTCGGCGAGGGCACGGCTGGTGCCGGCGACTTCTTCGGCATTGCCGCGAATAGTCCCCACCAGGTCCACCAGATAGGCGCGCAGGCGGTTCAGCGAGGCTTCGATATCGTGCAGTTCGCGGTTGGTCTTGCCCAGGGCAATCGGCTGGCCGAAATCGCCCTCGGCCCATTTCGACAACGCCGGTGCCAGGTCTGTCAGCACCCGCGCCAGGCGCCGTTGCAGGGTGTCGATCAACAAAGCGATCAGCAAAATCAGGCCGATCACCACGCCCTGCATCAGGCGCACTTCGCCCTGGATTTTGCCGTGTTGCGCGCGCACCACCGGTTCCAGACCGGCAATGGCCTGTTGCACGGCGGCGATCTTGAGGTGGGTACTGGTGGCGAGGTCGGCGCGTTTCTGAATTTGCTCGCGGGTGCGCTTGAGTTCGGCGGGGTAGCGGGTCAGCAGGCTGTTGAGTTCGCGCTTGAGGTCGACGCCGGTGTCCTGCACTTCGGCTTTTTCGCTGTTTTCCAGGCCCATCATCGCGGAAAAGTCATCGCTGCCGGATTCACTGCTGGCCTTTACGCCGAGCAAGGGCAACTGCGCCAACAGTTCGGCCTGAGTGCGGATGCTGGCGATTTCGCGCTCCACATCATCGGCCAATTCCGCGCGCCCGCTGCTCACCAGCTTGTCGCGGGCCAGGGACAATTTGCCCAAGTGCTGGGACGCCGCCAGCAGTGGCGGCAAGTACCGCGCCGCCTCGGGCGAATTGACGCCCGTGGCGTACTGACTCAGTTGCTCCAGGTTCGCGCCCAATTCGCGCTCGGCTTGCAGCAGCAGCGCTTGCGGGTCGCCCGCCAGTTTGCCGGCGGCGAGCAGGTCGGTTTTGCTGAAGGCGTCCAGCTCCACCAGGCTGGGGCGCAGGTTTTGCGCGAGGTCGACAGGCAGGTCATCCAGGTGTTGCAGCAGGTTTTCCAGGCTTTGGCTGGCACTGCTCAAGCGCAAGGCATCGCCACTGGCCAGGTAGTCGTCGATATTGCGCGCGGCCTGATTCTGGAAGCTCTGGGACAGCCCGAGGTAACGTTCCATCAACAGGTAAGGACGTTCGAGCGCCTGTTGCGACCACCACAGCGTGGCCCCAAGTGCCAGGCACACGGCCACCAGCAGGAAGGTATTGAGATTGGTCAGCAACTTCAGGCGCATGCGTGGTTTCAACCGACAGCAAAAGGTAAGTGCCTGAAGTTATTGCGTTTCCGTTACAAAGTTATGACGGAATCAGTAGATTCCGGTGAAAAGATGGCACTTTGCTTTGATGCGCGCGCGGCCAGCACCCGGTTGCGCCCCGCATGCTTGGCGCGGTACAGCGCTTCGTCGGCCTGGGCCGCCATCATCAAACTGTCGGAGCCGTCGCACAGCTCCACCAGCCCGGCGCTGAACGTGCACCACAAATCCTGGGGTTGGGCGGGGTAGTGGATTTCGGCAAAGCGCCCGCGAATTTCGTCGAGCACCTTGCAGGCCGAATCCAGGTCGGTGTCGGGCATCACGATGGCGAATTCTTCACCGCCGTAGCGGCCGATGTAGTCGGTCTTGCGCAAGCGCTGCTTGAGAAACAGCGCCAGGCTCTTGATCACGCGGTCGCCCATGGGGTGGCCGTGGCTGTCATTGACGCGCTTGAAATGGTCGATGTCGAGCATCGCAAAGCTCAGCGGCTTGTTCTCGCGTCGCGCGCGGAAGCTACAGTCTTCGAGCAATTGCAGAATGTGGGTGTGGTTGTACAGACCGGTCAGGCTGTCACGCACCATCCGCGCCTTCAAATGGCGTGCACGCGCCGCGCGGTTGCGCACGGTGGTGATCAAGTGGCGCGGCTTGATGGGCTTGGTGAGGAAGTCGTCGCCGCCTTCGCTCATGGCGTCCAGCTGTTTGTCCAGGTCGTCTTCGGCCGACAGGTAGATGATCGGCACACTCACATAGCGGTCGTTGTGGCGAATTACCTTGGCCAGTTCGGTGCCGGTGCAAGCGGGCATGTACATGTCGAGGATGATCAGGTCGGGCTGAAAATCCGCCAGCTCGGCCATGGCCTGTATCGGCTCGATCAAGGTGCGCGTGACAATGCCGGCGCTGTTGAGCAGGCGCTCGGTGTGCAACGCCTGGGCCCGCGAGTCGTCGATGATCAGCACTTTATACGGCTCATACTGGGCGACGCAGGTCAGCACTTCGATCTTTTCCAGCAGGCTTGAGGCTTCCAGCGTACCGGTGAGGAATTCCTGGCCACCGGCGCGCACGGCGGCGAGGCGAGTCGGGGTGTCGGTTTCATGCAGGCTGAAAAACAACAGTGGCAGCTTTTGCTCCAGGCCTTCCTGAGCTTGGGCGGCGAGCTTGAGGCCCAGGCCGGTGCCGCAGAAATCCACGTCCATCACAAGGGCTGACGGCAGGCGCTCGGCCATGGAGGACTGAAACGCTGCCACGCTGTCCAGGGATTGGGCGCTCATGCCAAAGAATTCCAGCTGCTTGGCCAGGCGCTCGGCGCGATCGTGATCGGCCAGCATCACGTAGATCGGCTTGCGCATCGGCGGCAGTAAGGTCTGTTCCAGCCTGTCACCCTGGCGCAGGCCCGTGCGGGACAGGCGCTGCATCAGGCGATTGAGTTCAGTGATCAGTTGGCTGCTCAAGCGGCCGCGATTGTCGTCCACGGCCTTGAGGGATTCGCCGATGTGCCGCGCCAACTGGCCGTGCTCCGGCTGTTCGAAGCGCTCGGCAAAGCGCAGCAGGCGCAGGTTGGCTTCGCTGAGTTCGGAAAAATCGGCGTTCGACCATTCGCTGCGTTGCAGGCGTTGCCAGATCTCAAGAATTTGACGTGCCTGATGAATTACCCGCTGGGCAAAATGGTGCTTGAGACGCTCACGGTTGGGGTCTTCTGGCTCGGTCATATCCTGACTACTAGTTAGGGTGCATGCTGAGGTCGACTGATGGCTCTATGCTAGCACCTCTTGTCACGCTCCATGAGTGTCATACGTCAATTAAGTACAGCTCGGTGCTATTCAGTTTTCGACCTGATGGTCGCGCAGCGTAAATAGCGTGCATCCTTTATAGTCCATGCGGTGTCGCGCGCCAGTTTCGTGAAAAGCCCCGCACCGATGGGCACGATGGGGTAGGGTTGTGGTCGGAATGTTTGAACGCACCCGGACCATTGACGTGCATGAACTCAAGTGATTGAAAGGATATCGCCATGCTGGACTGGAAAAACCGTGAAGGAGCTGCCAAAGGCCCCGCCCCTGAGCCCAAATCGGCCAACCGCGGCTATTTTCGCAACCTGCTGATGAGCAAAGCCGTGCTCAGCGTGCTGGTCTTGTACCTGTTGGTCACCGGTGGCCTGGGTTGGTACTGGAGCGAAGAGCCCGCACTGTTCCCGGTTCAGCAAAACGCCCAGCTGGCCGCTGAAAAGGACGGCAAGCAGATGGTGGTGGGCTTCACCACCGTAGAAACCCTCAAAACCGTGGCTGGCACCTTGCTCAGCAAGCCAGGCGGTTACATTTCCAACGACCGTTTCCCGCCAGGCCTGTGGATGGACAACATGCCGAGCTGGGAATACGGCGTGCTGGTGCAGGTGCGTGACCTGACCCGCGCCCTGCGCAAGGATTTCGCCCGTTCGCAGTCGCAATCGGCGGAAGACGCAGATTTGGCCAAGGCCGAGCCGCGCTTCAACTTCGACAACAAGAGCTGGGTGCTGCCGTCCAGCGAGTCGGAATATCAGGAAGGCATCAATTCCCTGACCCGCTACGAAGCGCGTCTCTCCGACCCTAATCAACGCGGCGCGCTGTTCTATGCGCGTGCCGACAACCTGAACAACTGGCTGGGTGATGTCGCCACTCGTTTGGGTTCGTTGTCGCAGCGCCTGTCGGCCAGCGTTGGCCGGGTCAAGCTGAATACCGCACTGAAAACCGAAGCCCTCGCGCCGGGTGAAGTGCCACAGCTGGACGAAGAAATCGTCGAAACCCCGTGGATGCAGATCGACAACGTGTTCTACGAGGCTCGTGGTCAGGCCTGGGCCTTGTCCCACCTGCTGCGCGCCATCGAAGTCGACTTTGCCGATGTGCTGGCCAAGAAAAACGCCACCGTGAGCGTGCGCCAGATCATTCGTGAGCTGGAAGCCTCGCAGGAACCGGTGTGGAGCCCCATGATTCTGAATGGCAGCGGCTTTGGCATCCTTGCCAACCACTCGCTGGTCATGGCCAATTACATTTCCCGGGCCAACGCTGCAGTCATCGATCTGCGTCAGCTCCTCAACCAGGGTTGATGATGGCCGCTACTCACAATGAGGCCGCGCACCGCGCGGCCTCTGACGCTGAACTGATCTGCTGGGTCGACGAACAGGACAACCTGCTCGGCGCCCTTGTCAGGTCCGACCTTCGCCAGCGCGGCCTGATCGGCCGTTGCACCTTTATCTTCCTGTTCAACTCCGCCGGTGAACTCTGCGTGCATCGCCGCACCTTGAGCAAAGCCATGTATCCGGGTTTTTGGGACACGGCGGCGGGCGGGATGGTGGCAGAGGGGGAGTCCTACGCCGTATCAGCGGCCCGGGAGCTGGAAGAAGAGCTGGGCGTGGCCGGCGTGGAACTGACCGAACACGACCATTTCTTCTTTGAAGACGGCGACAGCAAGCTGTGGTGCAAATCCTACTCGGCAATCTGGGACGGCCCCTTGCGCCTACAGCCGGAAGAAGTCATGGAAGCGCGCTTTTTACCCCTTGAAGTTGTCCTGCAGGAAGCCGAACAAAAGCCTTACTGCCCGGACGCTCAGGAGGGCTTGCGGCGCTATCTGGCCTCACGTCGCTAAAGTTGCATAAATTGGCGCCATTTGGGCCTTAGCAAGTCGGCTGTTTGCCGTTACACTGCGCGACTTTTCACCCGAACCACCCTTGGCGGTTCGGTAGCGCTGCCCCTGCCTGAGTGGGGCTTCGCGGTTGGTAACCCGCCTTCTTTTACGAGAGCCGGGTGCCGATCAGTCTTTGTCCTCCCAAGAGGATTGCCGGTGGCCAAAAAAGCCGCATCCTTCGCCGCCCTTGGTGGCCTGGTATTTTCCACCGATGCAGGTCGACACTGCCCGGACTGTCGTCAGCCCGTGGACGCGTGTACCTGTAAAAACACCCTGATCCCTGAAGGCGACGGTATTGCCCGCGTGCGACGCGAAAGCAAGGGCCGTGGCGGCAAGACGGTGACCACCATCACCGGCGTGCCCCTGGCCGAGGACGCCCTGAAGGAACTGGCCACCACGCTGAAAAAGCGCTGTGGCACCGGTGGCGCGTTGAAAGACGGGGTCATCGAGATTCAGGGCGAGCACGTCGAATTGCTGTTGGCCGAGCTGATCAGGCTCGGGTACAAGGCCAAGAAGTCCGGCGGCTGAAAGCCTCTTCCAGACCTGTGTCTAAACTCTGTCCTGCAAGTGAGGTCTACCTCCCTTGCAGGCAAATCGTCATTTTCATTCTTTAGACTGCGCCAGCCTCTGATAGGGGCGGCGCCTTCGCCTTCATTTATAGGGGACTTCGATGTCCGTACGACGCACACGCAAAGACGATGGCAGCCAATGGACAGTTGCGGACAGCCGCAGTGTTTACGGGATCCGCCATTGGGGGGCCGGGTATTTCGCGATCAATGAAGCCGGTCGCGTTGAAGTCCGTCCGAACGGCCCGAACAGCACGCCTGTCGACCTCTTCGAGCAAGTCGATGAGCTGCGCAAAAGCGGCCTGTCCTTGCCGTTGCTGGTGCGCTTCCCCGATATTCTGCAAGACCGTGTACGCCAGCTGACCGGCGCTTTCGATTCGAACATCGAACGCCTGGAATACCAGAGCAAGTACACCGCGCTGTACCCGATCAAGGTGAACCAGCAGGAAGCGGTGATCGAGAACATCATCGCCACCCAGGACGTGTCCATTGGCCTGGAGGCCGGTTCCAAGCCTGAGCTGCTGGCCGTGCTGGCCCTGGCGCCGAAGGGCGGCACCATTGTTTGCAACGGTTACAAGGACCGTGAGTTCATCCGCCTCGCGCTGATAGGTCAGAAACTTGGCCATAACGTGTTCATCGTGATCGAGAAAGAATCCGAAGTGGCGCTGGTGATCGAAGAGGCGGCCAACCTCAAGGTCAAGCCTCAGGTCGGCTTGCGCGTGCGTTTGTCCTCCCTGGCGTCGAGCAAGTGGGCGGACACCGGCGGCGAGAAATCCAAGTTCGGTTTGTCGGCGGCGCAGTTGCTGTCGGTGGTTGAGCGCTTCCGCGATGCTGGCCTGGACCAGGGCATTCGCCTGCTGCACTTTCACATGGGCTCGCAGATCGCCAACCTGGCCGACTACCAGCACGGGTTCAAGGAAGCCATTCGTTATTACGGCGAACTGCGCAACCTCGGCCTGCCGGTGGACCACATCGACGTCGGCGGTGGCCTGGGCGTGGACTACGACGGTACGCACTCGCGTAACGCCAGCTCGATCAACTACGACATGGACGACTACGCGGGTGTGGTCGTGGGCATGCTCAAGGAATTCTGCGACGCGCAGAGCCTGCCGCACCCGAACATTTTCTCCGAAAGCGGCCGTTCCCTGACCGCCCACCACGCCATGCTGGTGGTGCAGGTTACTGACGTCGAGAAGCACAACGACGAAATCCCGCAGATCGAAAACAAGGAAAGCCTGCCGGAAACCGTGCAATGGCTGGTGGACCTGCTGGGCCCGACCGACATTGAAATGGTCACCGAAACCTACTGGCGCGCCACGCACTACATGAGCGACGTGGCCACCCAGTACGCCGACGGCAAGATCACCCTGGCCGAAAAAGCCCTGGCCGAGCAGTGCTACTTCGCGGTATGCCGTCGTTTGCACGACTCGCTCAAAGCCCGTCAGCGTTCGCACCGCCAAGTGCTCGACGAACTCAACGACAAGCTGGCCGACAAGTACATCTGCAACTTCTCGGTGTTCCAGAGCCTGCCGGACACCTGGGCCATCGGCCAGGTGCTGCCGATTTTGCCGCTGCACCGTCTCGACGAAGAGCCGCTGCGCCGTGCCGTGCTGCAGGATTTGACCTGCGACTCCGACGGCAAGATCAAGCAGTACGTCGACGAGCAGAGCATCGAGACCAGCCTGCCGGTGCACGCCTTGAAAGACGGCGAAGACTACCTGCTGGGTATCTTCCTGGTGGGCGCTTACCAGGAAATCCTCGGTGACATGCACAACCTGTTCGGTGACACCGACTCGGTGAACATCTACCAGCGCGACGACGGTTCGGTGTACAGCGCCGGCATCGAGACCCACGACACCATCGAAGACATGCTGCGCTATGTGCACTTGTCGCCGGAAGAGTTGATGACGCACTACCGTGACAAGTGTGCGAGCGCGAAGATCACCGTGGCGGAGCGTACCCAGTTCCTGGATGCGTTGCGCCTTGGTTTGACGCGGTCGTCTTACTTGTCCTCGTAAATACACCGCTCCCAGGCTGACAAAGATACAGTGTGGGAGCGGGCTTGCTCGCGAAGGCGGTGCGTCAGTCAATACATGTTCGGACTGATACACCGCCTTCGCGAGCAAGCCCGCTCCCACATTTGGATCGCCGCAAGTCCTGCAGTTTTTATAGGGCCTGAATAATGTCGAAAAAGCTCCTGCAAGTGTTCACCCTGGCCATGGCTGCCCTTCTGGCGGCGTGCTCCCCGATCAAAGTGCTCAACGCACTCACCCCTTCCAGTACCTTCAGCAAAACCTCGGCCATCGCTTACGGCGATGACCCACGGCAAACGCTGGATATCTACCGCCCCGTCCCTGCGGTATCCAACGCCCCGGTGGTGGTGTTTTTCTACGGCGGCAGCTGGAACAGTGGCTCCAAGGATGACTACGGTTTTGTCGGCGAAGCCCTGGCCTCGCGCGGCATTGTGGTGGTGATCGCCGATTACCGGCTGTACCCCCAAGTGCGTTACCCCGCATTTCTGCAGGACGGCGCCAAAGCAGTGGCCTGGACACACCAGCACGTCGCCGAATACGGCGCTGACCCCGCGCAGATGTACGTGATGGGCCACAGTTCCGGCGCCTACAACGCGTCGATGCTGGCGCTGGATCCGCGCTGGCTGCGCGAGGTGGGTTTGTCGCCTTCACTCTTCAAAGGCTGGATTGGCCTGGCCGGGCCGTATGACTTCCTGCCGATTGAAAACCGGGACGTGCGACCGGTGTTTTTCTTTCCGGATTCGCCGCCTGATTCCCAACCCATCAATCACGTCAGCGCCGCTGCACCGCCGAGCCTGTTAATTGCTTCGACGGACGACACTCTGGTCAACCCCACGCGCAACACCGGCGGGCTGGCGAACAAGTTACGCGCTGCGGGCGTACCCGTTGAGGAGTTTTATTTCAACCGGACCAACCACGCGACGCTGGTGGCGTCTATCGCCAAACCGCTGCGCTGGCTCGCGCCGGTGCTGGACCGGGTCACCGCGTTTATCCAGGCCACTGATTCCGCTCGGTAACCCAGGTGCCCAGGCTGTTCAGGGGGTGGGGTTAGCCCGAATAATCAGGAGGTCTGGTGTGTCGCCGGCGTGCAGCGATACACCGTGCAACGCGTCGCCCGCTGTCTTGGGCGTGGCTGTCAGCGGAAAGCGGCTGTCCATGTGCGCGCGGCCTTGAGCGGGCAGGGTGATGCGCATGTCTTGTTGAGCCACGACTACCTGGAAATCTGTCTGATTCCAGACCTCCACGCTGGTCGAACTGTCGGGCTCCAACGGGCTTGTTGATGGCTCCAGTATGAACGGCGACTCGGCGATGTCCGGTGTGGGTTGCGGTACTTCGGCGGCAGGCGTGACAACGGGCACGCTTGGCGGCTCGGTTTTTTTCTTCTTGGACTTGCGGGACAAGGCCAGGGCTAACAAGGCAACAACGATCACTGCGCCAATGATGATGTAGGTGGTGTCGCTCATGTGGGCTCGTCCCTGAGTGGAGAGAAGGTCGTACGCCTGAAACGGGCAGCGCTTCAGGACCGACCTCTATTCAACGCTGCAAATGCGCCGTTGTAACCTGTCAGAGTTGACAGGTCGGATCACCCCAGCCACTGATCTTTTTTGTTCAACCGCCAGGCGATTGCCCACAGCGTGAGGCTGCGCAAGGCCATGAATAGCAGAAAGGTCAGCCATAGGCCGTGGTTGCCCAGGCTTTGCAGCGCCCAGGCAAACGGCAGTGTGAGCAGCACGGTCAACAGCATGCCGTTGCGCATTTCCCGCGCGCGGGTGGCGCCGATGAACAGGCCGTCCAACAGGTAGCTCCACACCGCGATCAATGGCAGCACTGCCAGATAAGGCAGGTAGAGGTCAGCGGTTGCGCGCACGCTGGGGATGTCGGTCTGCATGGCGATGAACAAATGCCCGGCAACGGAGAACAGCAGGGCGAAGCCGACACTGGCGATCAGCGACCAACCGCCCGCCACCACTAATGAGCGGCGCAGCGATTGACGGTCATGGGCGCCGATGGCGTGGCCGCACAGGGCTTCGACCGCATGGGCTAGGCCGTCCAGCGCGTGGGCGGTCAGCAACAAGCCGTTGAGCAGCAGCGCGTTGGCCGCCACGGTGGCGTCGCCCAAGCGCGCGCCTTGCACCGTGATCATGAAAAACACCGATTGCAGGGCGAGGCTGCGGATGAAGATATCGCGGTTGACCGCCAGCAGCGGGCGCCAGCTTTCCCACACTTTCAACGCGGCCCAGGCGATGCGGCCAGGGTAGGCGCGCAGGGCTTTTTGCGTGAGCGCCAGGCCGAGCAGCGCGCCGGTCCATTCCGCGACCACCGACGCACGGGCCGAGCCGACCACGCCCCAATCCAGGCCAAGCACAAACCACAGGTTCAGGGCGATATTCACCAGGTTGGTGGTGAGCAAAATGGCCAATGGCGCGCGCGCGTTTTGCGTCCCCAGGAACCAGCCGACCAGGGCATAACTGGCGAGTGCGGCGGGTAAGCCCAACAATCGGGTGTGGAAAAATGCCTGGGTCAGTTGGTTCAGTTCGGGAGAGGGCTGCATCCATTCCAGCGCCAAATGGCTCAGGGGGATGCCGACCGTGCCGAGCAGCATTGCCAGCCCCAATGCCAGCAACAAACCTTGCAGCAGGATTTGCCGCAGTGCAGCGCCGTCATTGCGCCCGGCGGCCTGGGCGGCGAAACCGGTGGAGCCCATGCGCAGAAAACCCATGGCCCAGGCGAGGAAGGTGTAAAGGCTGGCGCCCACGGCCACGGCGCCCAGTTGATGGGCGTGGGGCAGGTGGCCGATGACCATGCTGTCGACCAGGGCCACCAGCGGCACCGAGATGTTGGACAGGATCATGGGCGCGGCCAAGGCCCAAACGCGGCGGTGGGTAGGGCGATGGCGCCAGTCGGTGAGCAGGGTGAGCATGGGGGGCCTTTGGGGGCGGCATTGTAACTGGCCGTCAGCAACAGAGGAGATCCAATGTGGGAGCGGGCTTGCTCGCGAAGGCGGTGTGTCAGTCAACACATCAGTCACTGACCCACCGCCTTCGCGGGCAAGCCCGCTCCCACAGGGTAATGGAGGTGTTTCGGGGATTAGTGGACGACCCAGCTCAGCAGCCACAGGCCCAGCATCAGCCAGATAATGCCCATGATGATCGACGCCCGCATGAAAGCGCGTACGGCGGAGTACAGCAGCATCAGGCCGATGATCAGGGTGATGATGCTGACGATTGAGGTGTCCATACCCAGGGTGCGCGACAGGCCTTCGACGAAGTTGCCGCCGGCGTGGGTCAGGGCACCGAACAGCCCGCTGAGCCCATCGACGATAAAACGGATGATGGAACCGAGCGCCTGGCCCAACCATTCGAAAAAGCTTTCTACCTGCATGTGTGTGTCCTGATGAGAGGGTGGGGCGTGTCTGTGCCTTTGGTTGCTGATTACGCGGGCTAGTTCCCCGCTAGCATAGAGGTTTGCCGGTTTGAATTTGCGATTAATCCTGCGGCGCCGGCTGGATCGATGTACCCGGTCACCCGTGGGAGCGGGCTTGCCCGTGAAAGCGCCCCAAAGGTTAACTTGCCTTCACGGCGGATCCACCCGAAGCTACACACCTTCAGGAGCCCCCGCATGAACCTCGAACACCTCACCGAACGCCTGCACCGCATCCGCGATACCAATGACTGGAAGCAGTTCCACAGCCCGAAAAACCTGGCCATGGCCGCCAGCGTGGAAATGTCTGAGCTGGTGGAAATCTTCCAGTGGCTGACCGAAGACCAATCGCGTCAGTTGCCCGCCGATAAGCTTGCCCATGCCGGGCAGGAAGTTGGCGATATCGTGTTGTACCTGCTGTTGCTGTGCAGTGAGCTGGGTTTGGACATGAACGAGGTGGTGCGCGCCAAACTGGCCGACAGCGAGCGGCGGTTTTCCCATGAGTGACCGTCATTTCGACCAACTGGCCACGCGCTTCGCCGAGAAAATCTACGGGGGCGCCAAGGGCGCGATTCGCCTGGCCGTTTTGCAGGCCGACTTGACCGAAGCCCTGCCGAAGCGCCCCTTGCGCGTACTGGATATCGGCGCGGGCCTGGGCCATATGTCGTTGTGGCTGGCCGAACACGGCCATCAGGTGACTCTGGCCGAACCCGCCGAGCCAATGCTCAATGGCGCGTGCCAACGTTTCGCCGATGCTGGCCAGACCGCCACCTTCATCCACGCGCCGTGGCAGGAATTGCTCGGCCAGCTCACCGAACCCTACGACCTGGTGCTGTGCCACGCTGTGCTGGAATGGCTGGCCGAACCCCACGCGATCCTGCCGGTGCTGCACCAACTCACGGTGCCCGGCGGCTGGCTATCGCTGGCGTTCTACAACCGTGATGCGCTGATTTACCGCAACCTGCTCAAAGGCCACTTCCGCAAAATGCGCAAGAATGACATGGCCGGCGAAAAGCAAAGCCTCACGCCGCAACAGCCGCTCGACCCACGGGAGTTGGCGGCGCAACTCGAAGGGCTTTGGCAGGTCGAAAGCCAAAGTGGCGTGCGGGTATTCCACGACTATATGCCGGTGGAATTTCAGGCCCGCGCCGATTTACAGGACCTTTTGGAGATGGAGCTCGCTCACCGTCGTCACCCAAGCTTTGCCGGACTTGGGCGTTATTTGCACTGGATTTGCCGTCCGGTTTAAGCGGCCCAGTCTGCGGAGGTCGAAATGCGTCGTCTCTGTTTGATCCTGTTGTCCCTGGGGTTGGGCGCCTGTTCCAGCCCCAATCCTTACGTGGCCGCCTCGGCCCCTATCCCGCCGGCTCCGGCCCATGCGGCCAACACCTTTGATGCCAGCGCTTACCCGGCGCCCGTGCGTGATTACGGCGCCTACCGCAGCTGGGGCTGGCTCAACGGCCAACTGCCGGCGGGTTCGGCCTGGGCCGACTCGGCGCAGATTGCCGAGGCGGTCAGCGGCGCCCTTGACCAGCGCGGCTTGCGCCCGCGGCATGATGCGCGCCCGCCCGACCTGCTGGTCAGCGCCGACGTGCGCCTGGAAAAGCGCCTGCGTCAGGTCCAGGACGATTACGGCTACGGGTACGGTGGCTATAACCGTTACGGCAACGGCTACGGCATGTACAACACGGTGCCGGTGGTACGCACCTATGAAGTAACAGTTGCCGTGGCGCGGATCAGCCTGTTCGACGGCCGCACCGGCCAGCCGGTCTGGAGTACCAGTGCCGAAACCACCAGCCAGGGCAGCCTGAGTGAACGGGCGGACGCCTTGCGCGAGGCGATGCAGAAAGCTATGACGGCCTATCCGCCCAGTTAATCGCTATTCTCATCTCAAGAACGGTTCGTCCTTTTTGGAGAAATACCATGCTTCGTCGCATTGCTGCACTGGCTGTCGTTGGGTTGCTGGCGGGTTGCCAGAGCAATCAGGTCAACCATGACTTTGACGCCAGCCGCGACTTCGGCGCCTATCGCAACTGGGCCTGGAAAGACCCTGCGCTGCAATACCGCCCCGATGATCCGCGGATCAAGAGTGATCTCACCGAACAGCGCATCCGCCAGGCCGTCGGCGAACAGCTCGACCAGCGCGGCCTGCGCCCGGCAGCGGCGGGTTCCAAGGCTGACCTGAATGTGCAGGCCTACCTGATCGTCGAAGACCGCCAGCAACAAGTCACCACCAACTATGGCGGCGCCTGGGGCGGACCGTGGAATGGCTACTGGGGCGCGCCGATGTACAACGAGACGCGCAACATCACTTACAAAGTGGCGACCATCCAGATCGACCTGCTCGACGGCAAGGACGGCAAGCTGGTGTGGCGAGGCAGTGACGAACAGATGATGGCCGACTCGCCCAGCCCTCAGGATCGCGATAACGCAATCCGTACCACCGTGACTAAAATCCTCACCAGTTACCCACCGCACTGACTCAACCGCTGAACCCCTGTGGGAGCCGGCGCTTTCGCGACATTCGGTCTTTACCGGGCCCAACCCTTGTCTACACTCATCTACACAACAGGAGAGTAAGCGCTCGGCAATTCGCCGGCACAGGAGTGCTCGATGTCTCCCCAGCCTCGTCACAAGCAGCGCGGCGCCATTGGCCTGATGGCCGTCGGTGTGTTGGCGTTTGTATTGGTGTTCACCTTGTTGATCGTCGACAGTGGTCGCCTCTCCCTGGAAAAACGCAAGTTGCAAGGCTCACCAGTGTGGCCCGCGTTGGGGCCGCAGATCAGCGCTTTCTTTGAAAGGATCGGCGATGCCCTCACACCCGCTGCATGAGGTTGAGTGTTCAGCGGTTGTTTGTGAGTGAAGACCTCATTGAATGGTAATTCCAGGTAGTACTCATGAATGCTGCGACTGCTCCTTTTCGCCAGCAAATTCTGTTGGTGGATGACGAAGAAGATGTCCTTGTTGAGCTGGCGGAATCGTTGGAGAACGAGGGCTTCGTTTGTTTTACCGCTTCTTCTGTGACCTTTGCGTTGCAGGAGTTGACGTTGAACCCTGACATTGCGTTGGTGATTACTGATCTGCGGATGCCTGAGGAGAGTGGCATTTCTTTGATCAAGCGGTTGCGTGAGCATACGGATCGCCAGCATTTGCCAGTGATTGTGATGTCGGGGCATGCGGATATGGAGGATGTGAGTGACATGCTGCGGCTGCAGGTGTTGGATCTGTTTCGCAAGCCGATTTATTTGGTGCGGTTGATTAATACGCTTAACAGTCTTTTTCCGCTGCCCAATTCGCAGGTTTAGGGTGGGTGTAGATCCGTTGCTGCGGTAACGGCTTGAGTGGTTGAATCAACGGCTCTGTTTTTTTTGAAGCAGATCGCGATTCTCCGGACCAAATGGAGATCCAACTGTGGGAGCGGGCTTGCTCGCGAATGCTGTGTATCAGCCACCAAATTCATCAACTGACTCACCGCCTTCGCGAGCAAGCCCGCTCCCACATTTCCGACCGAGTAAGGCTTCAATACTTCCACCCACAGGCGGCGCGCCGACCTCGGTCCTCAGGCAATAGGTCGCCACTTGCCTATCATGTGTTCAATGTTATCCGCGCCCTTTAACAGCAACTCGCCGCTGGAGCCGGGAGCGCTGGCCAATAGGATGACTTCACTTGGCAGGCGTACCGGTTTTTTAAATTCGACGATGATTTCAATATTTGCGGCAGGCAGGTGTTCGCCCAGCGCGGCGAGGGTGTGCGCCTTGTTCCACAATCCGTGGGCGATGGCCTGTGGGAAGCCGAAGAGTTTGGCCGTGAGTGCGCTCAGGTGGATCGGGTTGTAATCGCCGGATACTCGGGCGTAGCGGCGGCCGATATCGGCGGGCGCCTTCCAGCGTGTCAGTTCACTGACCTGGGCGGGGCTGGGCGCTCTGTCGTCCGCAGGCTCGCCTTCGAGTTTTACGCCCCGGCACAGCATTTGGCTCTCGGCCTCCCACAGCACGCCGAGGGAATCTTCGACGGTGGTCACCACGTCAAAGGTTGCGCCTTTGGCGTGGGGCCTCAGGTTATGTGTGTGCACCGCCACTGTCAGGTCGTTCACGGCGCCCAGTGGGCGGTGGATGCGAATACGGTTGCTCAGGTGAATCAGCCCCAGCAGCGGGAATGGAAAATTGTTCGCGGTGAGCAACTGCATCTGTAAGCCGAACGCCAGGATGTGTGGATACGTCGCCGGCAGGATCGGGCTGTCGGCAAAACCGCATACCTTGCGGTAGGCCGCCACCTGCTTGGGGTTCACGCTCACTCGGCAGCGCAGCCCCTGCTCGGGTAAGGTGTTACCGGTGATTTTGCGCTTGACCGCTGCGCGCCAGTACAGCGGCGGTAAAAACGGCGTAGCGCCTAACGTCTGCCATTCCATGCTTACGCTCCCAATAGACTTTGCCCACACACACGCAACGCTTGGCCGCTGACGGCGCCGGAGCCCGGTTGGCCCAGCCACGCCACCGCTTCGGCGACGTCCTGCGGCAAACCGCCCTGGCCCAGTGAGCTCATGCGCCGCCCGGCTTCACGCAGGGCAAACGGGATATGCGCGGTCATCTGGGTTTCGATAAAACCGGGGGCCACAGCATTGATGCTGATACCGCGCTCTTTCAACAGCGGCGCCCATGCCTGGGCCAGGCCGATCAAGCCGGCTTTGCTGGCGGCATAGTTGGTTTGCCCGCGGTTGCCGGCGATGCCGCTGATGGAGGCCAGCAACACCACGCGGGCATTGTCGTGCAGGGTGCCGTTGTCGAGCAGGGTTTTGGTCAGCACTTGCGGCGCATTGAGGTTGACCGCCAGCACCGCGTCCCAGTATTCCGGGGTCATGTTGGCCAAGGTCTTGTCGCGCGTGATACCGGCGTTGTGCACCAGAATGTCGAGGCCGTCCGGCAGGTGTTCGACCAACTGCGTGGCGGCGTCTTCGGCGCAGATATCCAGCACCACGGTGCGTGCACCCAGGCGCGCGGCGAGGGCTTCGAGGTCGGCCTTGGCTTGGGGCACGTCGAGCAAAATCACTTCGGCACCGTCACGTGCCAGGGTTTCGGCGATGGATGCACCAATGCCCCGCGCAGCGCCGGTGACCAGTGCCTTGCGCCCGGCCAGTGGGCGAGTCCAGTCCTCTACCGGCGTGGCGCAGGCCTCAAGGCGAATCACCTGGCCGGAGATATAGGCACTTTTTGGCGACAGGAAAAACCGCAGCGCGCCTTCCAGTTGGTCTTCGGCACCGTCGCCGACGTAGAGCAACTGCAACACGCCGCCATTGCGCAGTTCTTTGGCCAGCGAGCGGCTGAAACCTTCCAACGCACGCTGCGCGCTGGCGGCGAACGGGTCGCCGAGGGTTTCCGGCGCGCGGCCGAGAATCACCAGGTGCGCGCTGTTATCGAGGTTCTTGAGCAGAGGCTGAAAGAACTCGCGCAATTGCTTGAGCTGGTCGGTGTGCTGCAAGTCACTGGCATCGAACACCACCGCCTTGAGCTTGGGGCCGTGGCCGGGAATCCACGTCGACGCTTCACTGCCGTAGGTATAAATCGCATCGGTGAGTTTGGGCGCAAACAGCTGCACCTTGGCGGCCAGCGCACCGCCGCCGAGCAGCAATGCACCTTCGACCGGGCGCAGGCGCCCGGCTTGCCAGCGTTCCAGGCGTACCGGTGACGGCAGGCCAATGGCGGCGACCAAGCGATGGCCGAGGCTTGAGTTGGCGAAGTCGATATAACGGTCAGACATGGAACGGTCTCCGAAGGCTGGGGTTCAAAGGGTTGACCACCCCGGGGCGGTAGTCGTTCGATCAGCCTAGGCTAGTCTGAGAGACTCACCCCACAACCGACAGGGAGCTTTCCATGACTCAATTGCGCCGTGTAGCGATCATTGGCGGTAACCGCATTCCTTTCGCCCGCTCCAATGGCCCTTACGCCACGGCGAGCAACCAGGACATGCTGAGCGCTGCCCTGGAGGGCTTGATCGAACGCTACAACCTGCACGGCCTGCGCTTGGGTGAAGTGGCCGCTGGCGCGGTGCTTAAGCACTCCCGCGACTTCAACCTGACCCGCGAATGCGTGCTGGGCTCGCGCTTGTCGCCGCAAACCCCGGCCTATGACATTCAGCAGGCGTGCGGCACCGGGCTTGAGGCGGCATTGCTGGTGGCCAACAAAATTGCGCTTGGCCAGATCGACTGTGGCATTGCTGGCGGGGTCGACACCACGTCCGATGCGCCGATCGGGGTCAATGAAGGGCTGCGCAAGATTTTGTTGCAAGCCAACCGCAGCAAGTCCATGGCGGACAAATTAAAAGTCTTGTTACAACTTCGTCCCCATCACCTCAAGCCCGAACTGCCGCGCAACGGCGAGCCGCGAACCGGTTTGTCCATGGGCCAGCATTGCGAGCTGATGGCGCAAACCTGGCAGATTCCTCGCGCCGAGCAAGACCAACTGGCCCTTGAAAGCCATCAGAAAATGGCCGCGGCCTACGCTGAAGGCTGGCATAACGATTTGCTCACGCCGTTCCTTGGCCTGACCCGCGACAACAACCTGCGCCCCGACCTGTCCCTGGAAAAACTTGCCAGCCTCAAGCCCGCGTTCGAACGCAGCGAAAAGGGCACGCTCACCGCCGGCAACTCCACGCCGCTCACCGATGGTGCGTCGCTGGTGCTGCTGGGCAGTGAAGAATGGGCGCGGGAGCGCGGCTTGCCGATCCTCGCCTATTTGCGCGACGGCGAAGCGGCCGCTGTAGATTTCGTCAACAGTGCCGAAGGCCTGTTGATGGCCCCGGTGTATGCCGTGCCGCGTTTGCTGGCAAGAAATGGCCTGACGCTGCAGGATTTTGATTACTACGAAATTCATGAAGCCTTTGCCGCCCAGGTGTTGTGCACCCTCAAGGCCTGGGAAGACGCCGACTACTGCAAGACCCGCCTCGGGCTGGATGCGCCGCTGGGTTCCATAGACCGCAGCCGGCTGAATGTAAAAGGCAGCTCGCTGGCGGCCGGGCATCCGTTTGCGGCCACCGGCGGTCGCATCGTCGCCAACCTGGCCAAATTGCTCGATGCGGCGGGCAAGGGCCGAGGGCTTATTTCGATCTGTGCCGCTGGCGGGCAAGGTGTGACTGCGATCATTGAGCGCTGATTAAGCATCAAACTGGCCTATCTAATGCATTCTTGGGTGGTCAGAGGTCGGTAGCCTCTCCCACCGGCGAGCCGATTAACGTATAACGAGTGCCACACGCGTGTTTGGTAATACAGGACCCACAATAAAAGCTGATGAAGACTCCTAAACGCATTGAACCCCTGATCGAAGACGGTCTGGTCGACGAAGTGCTGCGCCCACTCATGAGTGGTAAAGAAGCAGCTGTTTATGTGGTGCGCTGCGGCAATGAATTGCGTTGCGCCAAGGTTTACAAGGAGGCAAATAAACGAAGTTTTCGTCAGGCGTCCGAATACCAGGAAGGCCGCAAAGTTCGTAACAGCCGCCAGGCCCGCGCCATGGCTAAAGGCTCCAAGTTCGGCAAGAAAGAAACCGAAGATGCCTGGCAGAACGCTGAAGTGGCGGCGTTGTTCCGCCTGGCCGGTGCGGGCGTTCGTGTGCCCAAGCCGTACGACTTCCTTGAAGGCGTACTGTTGATGGAGCTGGTGGCCGATGAGTATGGCGATGCCGCGCCGCGTCTGAACGACGTGACGCTGGAACCGGACCAGGCGCGCGAATACCACGCCTTCCTGATTTCCCAGATCGTCCTGATGCTGTGCACTGGGCTGGTGCACGGTGACTTGTCCGAGTTCAACGTACTGTTGACCCCGACTGGCCCGGTGATCATCGACCTGCCTCAGGCGGTGGATGCGGCGGGCAACAACCACGCATTCAGCATGCTGGAGCGTGACGTCGGCAACATGGCTTCCTACTTCGGGCGCTTTGCCCCGGAGTTGAAAAAGACCAAGTACGCCAAGGAAATGTGGGCGCTGTACGAAGCTGGCACCTTGCACCCGGCCAGTCTGTTGACCGGCGAGTTTGACGAGCCGGAAGAGCTGGCGGACGTGGGCGGTGTGATCCGCGAAATCGAAGCGGCGCGGCTGGATGAAGAGCGCCGGCAAGCGGTTCGCGCGGCGGATGATGCGCCACAAAGCAAAGTGCCGGACGAGCCACCGCCGCCGCCCTGGATGCAATGATTCGTTAGCGCGAAGCGGGTGCGGTCCCCTGTGGGAGCTGGCTTGCCTGCGATAGCATCACCCCGGTCAGGCTGACTCACCGAGGTGTCTGCATCGCAGGCAAGCCAGCTCCCACAGTTGTTTGGTGTTGGTCTTGTCAGGCGCAGCAACTGCCTGAGGCCAATTCCTTGAGAATCGGGCAATCAGGCCGATGATCGCCCTGGCAGTGTTCCACCAGATCCTGCAACGTGTCCCGCAACTGCCCCAATTCGCGAATCTTCTGGTTCAGCGCCTCGATATGTTGGCGCGCCAGCGCTTTCACATCGGCACTGGCCCGTTGCCGGTCTTGCCACAACGTCAGCAACTTGCCGACTTCCTCCAGTGAAAACCCCAAATCCCGCGAGCGCTTGATAAACGCCAGTGTGTGCAAATCGTCAGCGCCATACACGCGATAGCCACTGTCGGTACGGTGCGCCGCTTTCAGCAGGCCGATGGATTCGTAGTAGCGAATCATCTTCGCGCTCAGCCCGCTCTCGCGAGCCGCTTGGCCGATGTTCATGGGCGTTGATCCTCCAAGTCCTCTGGTTTCCAGGTTTTCAACAGTAACGCATTGCTCACCACGCTGACGCTGGACAGCGCCATTGCTGCACCGGCCAGTACCGGGTTGAGCAGGCCGAACGCGGCCAGGGGAATGCCGATCAAGTTATACACAAAGGCCCAGAACAGGTTCTGGCGGATCTTTGCGTAGGTCTTGCGGCTGATCTCCAGCGCGGCCGGCACCAGGCGCGGGTCGCCACGCATTAACGTGATACCCGCGGCGTGCATCGCCACGTCGGTGCCGCCGCCCATGGCAATGCCGATGTCCGCTGCCGCCAGCGCCGGAGCGTCGTTGATGCCGTCGCCAACCATGGCCACTACGCCGGTCTTTTTCAGCTCGGCGACGGTGGCGGCTTTGTCGGCGGGCAGCACTTCGGCGTGCACGTCGTCGATGCCCAACGCTTGGGCGACTACCCGGGCGCTGCCACGGTTATCGCCCGTCAGCAGGTGGGTGCTGATGTGCTGCGCCTTGAGTTTCTCCACCGCTTGCAATGCGCCGGGCTTGAGGGTGTCGCCAAAAGCGAACAGCCCCAGCACGCGCGGTTGCGCGCCTGTTTCGATCAGCCACGACAGCGTGCGGCCTTCGGCCTCCCAGTCCCTGGCGCAAGTTGCCAGATCACCCGCGCTCAAACCGCTTTCTTCCAGCATGCGACGATTGCCCAAGGCCAGTTGCCGGCCGTCGAGCGTGCCGGCAATGCCGCGCCCGGTCAGGGATTGGCTGGCGCTCACGTCGGCCACGGTCAAGCCACGTTCGCTGCACGCGTCCAGCACGGCCTTGGCCAACGGGTGTTCGCTGCCACGTTGCAGTGCGCCGGCCTGCTGTAGGAGCAGGGCTTCATTGCCGTCCACCGCTACCAGGTGCGCAATTTTCGGCGAGCCGGAGGTGAGCGTGCCGGTCTTGTCGAAGACCACGGCGCTGACCTCATGGGCGCGCTCCAGGGCTTCGGCGTCCTTGATCAGAATGCCGTAGCGGGCCGCGACACCGGTGCCCGCCATGATTGCGGTCGGCGTGGCCAGGCCCAGTGCGCAGGGGCAGGCAATCACCAGCACCGCCACCGCATTGATGATCGCGGTTTCCAGTGGTGCGCCGTACAACCACCAGCCCACCAGCGTGATCAACGCCACCACCAGCACAGTCGGGACGAACACCTGGCTGACTTTATCCACCAGTTTCTGGATCGGTGCCTTGGCTGCTTGAGCGTCTTCAACCAAGCGGATAATCCGCGCCAGCACGCTTTCGGCGCCGAGGGCCAGAGTGCGCACCAACAAACGGCCCTCGCCATTGATGGCGCCGCCAGTGACGATATCCCCAGGCTGTTTCGGCACCGGCAGGCTTTCGCCGCTGATCAAGGCTTCGTCGGCATGGCTTTGGCCTTCCACCACTTCACCGTCCACCGGGAAACGCTCGCCGGGTTTAACCAGTACCAGGTCATTGAGTTTCAGCGCATTGATGGCGACGTCTTCTTCGCGGCCCTCAACCACCCGAATCGCCCGCTCCGGACGCAGCGCTTCGAGGGCGCGGATGGCGCTGGCGGTCTGGCGTTTGGCGCGGCTTTCCAGGTATTTGCCCAGCAGCACCAGCGCGATCACCACCGCCGAGGCTTCGAAGTACAGATGGGGCATGGTGCCAGCCGGTGCGGTCAGCCATTCATACAGGCTCAAGCCGTACCCGGCGCTGGTGCCGATCGCCACCAGCAAATCCATATTGCCCGCGCCCGCCCGCACGGCTTTCCACGCTGCACTATAGAAACGCGCGCCCAAGATGAATTGCACCGGCGTGGCCAGGGCGAACTGCACCCAGGCCGGGAGCATCCAGTGCAGGCCGAAGGGGGCTACCAGCATCGGCAGCACCAGCGGCAAGGCCAGAGCAATCGCCAGCAGCAGCGACCAACGCTCGCGGTGCAGGCGCTGGGCTTGGTTGGCATCGGTGACGGTTTCGCTTTGCGCCAGGCTGGCGCTGTAGCCGGCTTTGTCGACCGCTGCGATCAGCACGGCGGGGTCGATCTGGCCCAACACTTCGACATGCGCGCGTTCGTTGGCCAGGTTGACGCTGACGCTGCGCACCCCCGGCACTTTGCCGAGCGCGCGCTCGACGCGGCCAGCACAGCTGGCGCAGGTCATGCCGCTGATGGGCAGGTCAAAGGTGGTTGATCCATTCATGGGGCAGTCCTCCAGAAGACAATGCCCCCAGCATCAACCTTGACCTGTGGGGAAGGTCAAGCGCGATCGTTCGGGATCAATATTCCAGGGCCGCCGGTTTCAGGTACATGCCATTCGGGCCTTGGGCGATACGCAGTTTGCGTATGTCTCCGGCGTTCAACCTGATGTTCTGCGCCGGTGGCGCCAGCAGGCCCGGCAGGCAGCCTGGTGCCTGACCCGGCAGCAGCTTGAGGCGCAGCGACACATTGCCCGCTGGCAGGTTGAACGAGGTGGCTTGTTCCTGGAACAGGCGCCCGGCCAACTGGTCCTGGATATACAGGCCGATCTCACAGTTGGTCGGCACTTCCAGGCGTTCCCGGGAAATAATCAGCACCGCGTAATCTTGATCGGCGCTGGCCTGGGGGGCAACGGCAGACAAGCTCATCAGGCCGATAAGGCCAAAAAACGACCAGCGCATGGCGAATGCTCCGTGGTTCCCATCAAAGTTAAGTGAAGCTTGGCCGACGGCGCGGCCGAATACCAGCCCGGCTGATGTTTTCAGAACTTGACCTTGCCACGATGGCAAGGTCGACACTGCGTCCACCCTCATTAAAGGAGTCATGTCATGCAAGTATTCAGCGTTGAAGGGATGACCTGCGGCCATTGCGTCCGGGCAGTCACCCAGGCAGTAAAGAGCCAGGACCCGGCGGCCAGCGTGGAGGTCAACCTGGCAGCGAAAGAAGTCAGCGTGGAAAGCCAGCTGTCTGCCGAGCAAGTTATCGGCTTGATCACCGAAGAAGGCTACAACGCCAGGCTCGCGTAAATTTCTGATAGTTAGCGAGCTATCTTTATGTTCATGGCCCCCAAGCGCGGCTAGACTGTCGGGCTGCCGACTCACTTGGGTGCCTGATGAACCTCCGCATAATCCTGATTCTGGGCGCGCTAAGCGCCTTCGCGCCGTTGGCGATCGACTTTTACCTGCCGGGCTTTCCGGCAATGGCCACCGCTTTTGCCACAGACGAAAAACATATCCAGCTGACCCTGGCGGTGTACTTCGGCGGCCTGGCCATCGGCCAATTGATCTATGGCCCGCTGGCAGACCGCTTCGGTCGGCGCGGCCCACTGCTCAGTGGCGTAACCCTGTTTACCCTGGCGTCCTTCGCCTGCGCCTATGCGCCCTCCCTGGAATGGCTGATCGGCGCGCGCTTTGTGCAGGCCCTCGGCGGCTGCGCGGGCATGGTGATTTCCCGCGCGGTGGTCAGCGACAAATGTGATGCCGTCGGCTCGGCCAAGGTCTATTCGCAACTGATGCTGGTGACTGGTCTGGCGCCGATTCTTGCGCCGCTGGCAGGCGGCGTAATGGTCGGGATATGGGGCTGGCAGTCGATTTTTCTGGTCTTGTCGGTGTTCAGCGTGATGGCGGCCATTGCTGTAGCCGTCGGGTTGCCGGAAACCTTTCCCGCCGACAAGCCTCGTCAACCTTTATCTGGGTCGCTGCGTCGATACGCCAGCCTGTTGTCGGACCGGGTTTACCTCGGTTACGCCCTCACCGGCGGCATCTCGATAGCCGGGATGTTTGCCTACATTGCCGGTTCACCGTTCGTCTTTATCAAACTCTATGGCGTGCCGCCTGAGCATTACGGATGGGTATTCGGCTCCAACGCGGCCGGCTTTATTCTGGTGGCGCAAGTGAATGCGCGGTTGCTGTCCAAGCGCGGGCCGGCGTTTTTGCTCTCGCGCACGGTGTGGCTGTACATGCTGGCCGCGCTGACGCTGTTGGGTATTACGGCGTTGCGCACCGACGCCTTGTGGCCATTGCTGGTGCCGCTGTTTATCTGCATCGCCAGCCTGGGCTGCATTTTGCCGAACACCTCGGCCTGTGCCATGGCCGGGCAGGGGGCTCGGGCGGGCAGTGCATCGGCATTGCTCGGTTGCATTCAGTTCGGTGTGGCGGCGGGGGCGGCGTCACTGGTCGGCGTGTTGCACGACGGCACGGCGATGCCGATGGCGATGGTCATCAGCTTGTGCGGTGTGCTGGCGGTGACGGTGGCAGTGTTGACCCAGCGCCTGCAACGGGCAAGGGCCGCGCAGGCGCAGGTCTGAAGGGCGGGTTAGCCAGCGGCGTAACGTTGCTGGCTCAGGGGGATACGGTGGGGCGCCCGGATGCGCGCTTGCAGGGTATCGGCAAAGGCGCGGGCCTCGGCTTCAGTGCGAAAGGTGAAGGCGTCGCCGTCGAGGCTGACCTGCCATTTGTGGCCTGGGGATTTTGCTAACGCTTTTATCAGGATCTTCATTGCTGACTTCCTCACGTAAAAGAATCGTGGCAAAGGCGGCCAATATAAACCCGAATGCGCTCGCAAATATGACAAAGATCAACTCTCTGACTAATGGCAGCAGACGGAGGAGCCCGGTATCTGTGGCTAGCAGGCTTGCTGTGTCTAGCGGGCTTGTTATGGCTACCGGGCTTGTTGTGGCGAGCGGGCTTGCCCCGCGTTGGGCTGCGTAGCAGCCCTAAAACTGGCCCCTCAGGAGTACCTGAATCACCGCAGTCATCTTTTTGGGGCTGCTGCGCAGCCCAACGCGGGGCAAGCCCGCTCGCCACAACAAGGCCGCTAGAAACCTTCCAGTACGATCTTGCCCTTGGCCTTGCCACTTTCGAGCAGGGCGTGGGCGCGGCGCAGGTTCTCTGCGTTGATCACACCAAAGTGCTCGCCTACCGTGGTTTTCAAGGTGCCGGCGTCGATCAGTTCGGCGACGCGGTTGAGCAGGTTGTGCTGCTCGATCATGTCCGGGGTTTCGAACATCGAGCGGGTGTACATGAACTCCCAATGCAGCGACAGGCTCTTGCGCTTGAGCTTGCTCACGTCCAGCACCTTGGGGTCGTCGATCAGCGCCAGCTTGCCTTGCGGCTGCAGGGCTTCGACCAATTGGTCCAGGTGCTGGTCGGTCTGGGTCAGGCTGGCGACGTGGGTCACTTGCCCATGGCCGGCGGCTTTCAGCGCTTCGCTCAGCGGCTGGCTGTGGTCGATCACCAGGTCGGCGCCCAAGGCCTTGGTCCATTCCTGGGTTTCCGGGCGCGAAGCGGTGCCGATGACTTTCAGCGCGGTGAGCTGGCTGGCGAGTTGGGTCAGGATCGAACCCACGCCACCGGCAGCACCAACGATCAGCAGGCTTTGGCCTTGATCTTCCTTGCCCTCACGCACTTGCAGGCGTTCGAACAGCAGTTCCCAGGCGGTGATCGCGGTCAGCGGCAAGGCGGCCGCTTCAGCAAACCCCAGGCTTTTGGGCATGTGGCCGACGATGCGCTCGTCCACGGTGTGCAGCTCGCTGTTGCCGCCAGGGCGAGTCAGGGAACCGGCGTAGAACACCTTGTCACCGGCCTTGAACAGCGTCACTTCGCTGCCGACGGCCTTGACCACACCGGCCACGTCCCAACCCAACACCTTGGCGGCGCCATTTTCCGGGGCGGCGTTCTGGCGCACTTTGGTGTCGACCGGGTTGACCGAGATGGCTTTGACCTCCACCAGCAGGTCGCGTGGGCCGGCGACCGGTTCTGGCAGTTGAATGTCTTGCAGGGATTCTGGATCGTTGATCGGCAGTGACGCGTAGTAAGCAATGGCTTTCATGGGGGCTCCGGAAAAGGCGGTGATCAGGCGAGAAACTGCAGGCGCTTGAGTTCGAAGTGTTCGAGGACGTCGGCGGCTTTGGCGCGGAAGCTCTGGATATGTGCGCTTGCGTCGTGGTCGGCCAGCGCCGCGTCGTCGCTCCAGCGCTCAAGCATGTAGAAGGTCTCGGGGTGTTGCAGGTCCTGGTGCAGGTCGTACTGTTCGCAACCGGCTTCAAGGCGAGTGGGTTCCAGCAGACCGCGCAGCAGGGTTTCCAGGGTGGCCTGTTGGCCAGGTTTGGCGATCAGCGTGGCGATGACGTTAAAGGCAGAGGACATTTTCAACTCCAGACAGGTGATGAACGGGATGGGCAGATGATTGGCTATTTCCCGTGGAGATAAAAGCGGCTAAAACAGAGGTCTGTTTCAATGAAATTTTGATAATGGGTGTGCAGAGTGCTGCGTTTTGACGATTTACAGTTGTTTGTGCGCGCGGCGGATTTGGGCAGTTTGTCGGCGGCCGCGCGAGTGATGGACTTGTCGCCTGCGGTTGCCAGCGCGGCGCTCAAGCGAATCGAACAGCAATTGGGCGCGCGTTTACTGGCGCGTTCCACCCGCAGCCTGCGCTTGACTGCCGAAGGCGAGGGGTTCCTCGAATATGCCCGCGCCGCCCTGAGTTCGCTGGATGAAGGGCGGCGCTTATTGGCCAGCGGTCAGGACAATGTCAGCGGCGTGCTGCAACTGTCGGCACCCTCAGACTTCGGCCGCAACCAGTTGTTGCCGTGGCTGGATGAGTTCCAGCGGGAGCACCCGCAACTGAGCGTGCGCTTGTTGCTGGGCGACCGCATTGCCGACCTTTTCCGCCAGCCGGTGGACATCGCCCTGCGCTATGGCGAGCCCGAAGACTCCAGCCTGATCGCGCTGCCCATCGCCCCGGAGAATGTTCGCGTGCTGTGCGCGGCCCCCAGCTACCTCGCCTGCCATGGCGAGCCCCGCCACCTGGAGCAACTGGCCCAACACAATTGCCTGCTGTATATGCTCGGCAGCCGCGTGCATGACCATTGGGGGTTTCACGACGGCAAGCGCGACGTCAGCCTGACGGTGACCGGCGACCGGTTCAGTGATGACGCGGACGTGGTGCGCCGCTGGGCAGTGGCGGGTGTGGGCATTGCCTACAAGTCGTGGCTGGACGTGAGTGCCGACGTGCTGGCGGGGCGCTTGCGGGTCATTCTGCCGGAGTTGCGGGGCGAGCGTACGCCGCTGAATTTGCTCTGCGCCCACCGTGCGCAATTAAGCAAACCCATCAACCTGTTGCGGGAAATGCTCGTGTCCCGTTGTGCGACGTTGACTGCGCTCTGGCCGGAACGATTGAACACGCCGCAATAGCCTCCACCAAAGCCGGAAATTTCACTCAGCTCCTGTCCCTATCCACGCTGTAAGACCGCGCGGAACTGGCGAATTGCGCCCCTATACTCTGGCGCAGACCGCACAGACCAATGATTAACAGGGAGTGAAACCATGGAAGCAGCACCATGCATCAGTCAGATCGCCAGCTTGCTCGCCGAGCCCAAGCGCACCGCCATGCTCTGGGCCTTGATGGACGGTTCGGCAAAGTCCTCAGAGGAGTTGGCGACGGTCGCCGGGTTGTCCTCAGCGTCGGCCAATGCACATTTGGCGCGGCTCACCGGTGGCGGTTTGTTGCGCACCGAGGCGCGGCGCGGCAAGCGGCTGTTTCGTGTGGCGGCTGCCGATGTCAGCGCCGCGATTGACGCGTTGGCCATTACCACAGTGGCCAGTGCAATACGGCGCACACCCCAGGCTGCACCGCCCGCCTTGATCGCACCGCAGCCGTTGCGTCACGCCCGGTTGTGCCAGGGGCACCTGGGCGGTGAGCTGGCAGCGGGGCTGTACCAGCGAATGCTGGCGGCGGGATGGATCGAGCGTCATGAACTGCGCACCGATGTCAGCGTCAGGGGCGCGCAGAAACTGGCGGGCCTGGGTATTTTTACCCAGGCACTGACCTCGCCTTTGGTCTGCGATTGTTTCGATTGGAGCCAGCAGCAACCGCATCTGGGGGGCGCGTTGGGCGCCGGGCTGTTGCAGCTGTTTTTACAATCGAACTGGGTCAGCGCCACAAACGAGTCCCGCGCCTTATCG
The DNA here is from genome assembly GCF_041946035.1 of Pseudomonas sp. AMR01. Classification (NCBI taxonomy): domain Bacteria; kingdom Pseudomonadati; phylum Pseudomonadota; class Gammaproteobacteria; order Pseudomonadales; family Pseudomonadaceae; genus Pseudomonas; species Pseudomonas sp. AMR01. The sequence goes on along the minus strand of NZ_JAUTYR010000017.1, from coordinate 13,286 downwards.
GTGACAGACCTCGGTCTATGGGAAATCAATCGGCTCGCCGCGCCTGATCACTGCCCTTTGAGTCGTTCATAGTTTCGGTCAGGTCGCATCCAGCAATTACAGGGCAAAACGATGCCGCACACTCGCTTTGGGGATTTTTCACTCAGGGGGATGCGGCATGGGTACGACAGGCTATAGCGCAGCGGAACGGCTGGAACGGTTGCCCATCAGCGGCTACCACCGAATCATTTTCATCATCATCGCCCTGGCGTTTTTTTTCGACTCCATGGACCTGGCGATGATGACCTTCCTGTTGGGCTCGATAAAAACCGAATTCGGCCTGAGCACGGCCCAGGCCGGTTTGCTCGCCAGTTCGAGTTTTTTCGGCATGGTGGTGGGTGCCTCATTGTCGGGGATGCTCGCGGACCGCTTCGGGCGCAAGCCGGTGTTTCAGTGGAGCATCGTGTTGTGGGGCATCGCCAGCTACCTGTGCTCCACCGCGCAGACGGTGGAGATGCTGACGCTGTTTCGCATCCTGCTGGGCATCGGCATGGGCATGGAGTTTCCCATCGCGCAATCGATGTTGTCGGAGCTGATCCCGGCGAAAGGGCGCGGGCGTTATATCGCCTTGATGGACGGCTTCTGGCCGTTGGGCTTCGTGGCGGCCGGTGTGCTGTCGTATTTTCTGCTGCCGGTGATCGGCTGGCGCGACATCTTCCTGGTGTTGGCAGTGCCAGCGGTGTTTGTGCTGGCGATCCGATTTTTTATCCCGGAGTCGCCGCGCTGGCTGGAACAGGCCGGGCGGCATGACGCGGCCGACAAGGTATTGCTGGGGATTGAGCAGAAGGTGCGCGACTCGTTGGGGCGTACTGAGTTGCCGGAGCCGATCGGTTTGCCACGGGTGGAGAGCACGCCGGGGACTTTTTTTTCGGCGTTTCATCAGCTGTGGTCGCCGCAGTATCGCCAGCGCACGATGATGATCTGGAGCGTGTGGTTTTTCGCGCTGCTCGGGTTCTACGGGCTGACGTCGTGGCTGAGCGCGCTGTTGCAACAGTCGGGATTTGCCGTGACCCAGTCGGTGTATTACACGGTGATTATTTCCCTGGGCGGCATTCCCGGCTTCCTGATGGCGGCGTGGCTGGTGGAGCGCTGGGGGCGTAAACCGGTGTGCGTCGTGACCTTGCTCGGCGGCGGCGTGATGGCGTTTTTGTATGGGCAAAGTGCGGTGTTTGGCGGCAACGTGGGGTTGCTGATTACGTCTGGCTTGCTGATGCAGTTCTTTTTGTTTGGCATGTGGGCGGTGCTGTACACCTACACGCCGGAGCTGTATCCCACTTCGGCGCGGGCGACCGGTTCCGGGTTCGCATCGGCAATTGGCCGGGTTGGCTCGTTGCTGGGGCCGCTGGTGACCGGGCTGGTGTTTCCGATGACGGGGCAGGGCGGGGTGTTTGCGCTGGGGGCGCTGTGTTTTGCCGTGGCGGCGGTGGTGGTGTGGGTGTTCGGGATGGAGACGAAGGGCAAGACCCTGGAAGAACTCACCGACATTTAACGGCCAATACAAACCAGTGTGGGAGCTGGCTTGTGTGGGAGCGGGCTTGCTCGCGAATGCGGTCTGTCAGTCACATATTCATCAACTGACAGACTGCATTCATTTAGTGAGTGCGGGTTATGGTTTTACAAGCCGCGCATCCAGGCTGTTCTGCGCCAGGCGTTTGGCCTGGTCCTGGGTCATGCCCAGGCTGGTGTAGAGCGCGTGGAAGTTCTCGGTTACATAACCGCCAAAGTACGCCGGGTCGTCCGAGTTGACTGTCACCTTCACGCCGCGCTCCAACATGTCGAGGATGTTGTGCTGGGCCATGTCGTCGAACACGCACAGTTTGGTGTTGGACAGCGGGCACACGGTCAACGGGATTTGCTCGTCGATGATGCGCTGCATCAAACGCTCGTCTTCGATGGCGCGCACGCCATGGTCGATGCGCTGGATTTTCAGCAGGTCGATGGCTTCCCAGATGTATTCCGGTGGGCCTTCTTCGCCGGCGTGGGCCACGGTGAGGAAGCCTTCGTGACGGGCACGGTCGAACACGCGCTGGAACTTGCTCGGCGGGTGACCCATTTCCGAACTGTCCAGACCCACGGCCACAAACGCGTCACGAAACGGCAGCGCCTGGTCGAGGGTTTTTTCGGCTTCGGCTTCGCTCAGGTGGCGCAGGAAGCTCAGGATCAAACCGCTGGTGATGCCCAGTTGCTGCTCGCCATCTTTGAGCGCGGCGGCGATGCCGTTAAGCACCACTTCAAACGGCACGCCACGGTCGGTGTGGGTTTGCGGGTCGAAGAACGGTTCGGTGTGAATCACGTTCTGTGCTTTGCAGCGCAGCAGGTAGGCCCAGGTCAGGTCGTAGAAATCCTGGGAGGTGCGCAGCACGTCGGCGCCTTTGTAATACAGGTCGAGAAACTCTTGCAGGTTGTTGAAGGCGTAGGCCTTGCGCAGGGTTTCGACGTCGTTCCACGGCAGTGCAATTTTGTTGCGTTCAGCCAGCGCGAACAGCAGCTCAGGCTCCAGCGAGCCTTCCAGGTGCAGGTGCAATTCAGCCTTGGGCAGGGCGTTGAGCCAATCGTACATTTCTAAATTCTCATCAGGTGCAATGGCGGCATTCTACAGGCCATGGCTGAAATAATCGGCAAAACCTGACCAGCAGGAGAGTATTCGATTTATTCACGCAAGGGCGGCGTGAACTAAGGTGTAACGAAACGTTAGCGGCGCTGTGCAGTCTGTACCCCATCAATGACTGATTTGCTGCACAAAAAGGCCCGTAATGCTCACATCCCTCAAGCAAGAAAAATTCATGCTGCTGGCGCTGATTGCCGCCATCGCCGCCTATCCGTTGGAGCACTGGATGCTGCACAGCGGGCAAATGGTGGCGCTGCTGGCTGGCGTCGCACTGATTGGTTTTATCGTCATCGCCTCGATGCGCGTGGCGCACCACGCCGAGCAACTCGCGGAAAAAGTCGGTGACCCCTACGGCACCATGATCCTGACCCTCGCCGCCGTGTTGGTGGAAGTGGTGATCCTGGCGATCATGATGAGCAACGAACCATCGCCGACCCTGGTGCGCGACACGATTTATTCGGCGGTGATGCTCGATATCAACGGCATCCTCGGCCTGGCCGCGCTGATGGGCGGCATCAAGCACGGCGAACAGTCCTACAACGACGACTCGGCGCGTACCTACAGCGTGATGATCCTCACGGCGATGGGCGTATCGATGGTGGTGCCGGAATTTATCCCCGAGGCCGACTGGAAAATTTACTCTGCCTTCACCATTGGCGCGATGGTGGTGCTCTATACCCTGTTCCTGCGCATGCAGGTGGGGCCGCACAGTTATTTCTTCAGTTACAGCTACCCGGAAAAACGTCGCAAGAAACAGCCTGAAGAAGCGCAGGAACCTGCGGTCAACCTGGCGTTCTCGATCGGCACCCTGGTGTTTGGGGTGGTGGTGATTGGTGCGCTGGCCGAGGTGATGTCGAAAACCCTGGACCTGGGCCTGGAAGGCACGGGCGCGCCGCCGGTGATCACGGCGATTGTGGTGGCGGCCATTTCGGCGGCGCCGGAAATTCTGACTGCGTTGCGCGCGGCATTAGCTAACCGCATGCAATCGGTGGTGAATATTGCCTTGGGCGCGTCGTTGTCGACGGTGATTTTGACGGTGCCGGTGATGGAAGCCATGGCGCTTTATACCGGCCAGCCTTTTCAGATGGCGATGACGCCAGTGCAGACGGTGATGGTGTTTATCACGCTGATTGTGAGTGCGATCAACCTCAATGATGGTGAAACCAATGCCATTGAAGGGATGACGCATTTTGTGTTGTTTGCGACGTTTATCATGTTGTCCCTGTTGGGGTTGTAACCGGATTTCATGAGCGCCGCAGACTAGTGTGGGAGCGGGCTTGCTCGCGAAGGCGGTGAATCAGTCAATACATGTGCTGACTGACACACCGTCTTCGCGAGCAAGCCCGCTCCCACATTTGGATCTATGCCTGGCTTAGGTTCCGGCGATCAGCTGGCGGGCGGCCTGGGTGTGATCGGCGATCAGGCCTTTGAGGTCCAGACCTTCCACCTGGCCGTCGATGACGCGCCATTTGCCTGCAATCATCACCCGATCCGCACGATCAGCGCCGCACAACAAAAGCGCCGAAATCGGGTCATGGCTGCCGGAAAAGCGCAGCTCATCCAGCTTGAACAGCGCCAGGTCGGCCTGTTTGCCTACGGCCAATTCACCAATGTCCGTGCGCCCCAGTAACTGCGCCGACCCCTTGGTTGCCCAACCCAGCACGCCTTCGGGGGTGATCTTTTCCGCGCCGTACCGCAGGCGCTGAATGTAGAGCGCCTGGCGCGCTTCGAGGATCATGTTCGACGCGTCATTGGAGGCAGAGCCGTCCACGCCCAAGCCAACAGGTGCGCCGGCAGCGAGCAAATCCAGTGTCGGGCAGATGCCCGAAGCCAAACGCATATTCGAACTCGGGCAATGGCAGATACCGGTGCCCGCGGCGCCCAGGCGCGCGATTTCATCCGGGTTGAAATGAATGCCATGGGCCAGCCAGGTGCGCGGGCCGAGCCAGCCGACGCTGTCGAGATAGTCCACGGTGCGCAAGCCGAAGCGCTGCAGGCAGAAGTCTTCTTCGTCGAGGGTTTCTGCCAAATGGGTGTGCAGGCGCACGTCGAGGCTGTTGGCCAGCTCGGCGCTGGCTTCCATGATTTCCGGGGTGACCGAAAACGGCGAGCACGGGGCGAGGGCGATCTGGATCTGCGCACCGTCGCCGCGTTGGTGGTACTCGCGGATCAGGCGCTGGCTGTCTTCGAGGATTACGTGGCCCTGTTGCACGGTTTGCTGGGGCGGCAGGCCGCCGTCTGCTTCGCCCAGGCTCATGGAACCGCGCGTGAGCATGGCGCGCATGCCCAGCTCACGCACGCTTTCGACTTGCACGTCGATGGCGTTTTCCAGACCGTCGGGGAACAGGTAGTGGTGATCTGCTGCTGTGGTGCAGCCCGAGAGCAGCAATTCGGCCAGGGCAACTTTGGAGGCCAGCGCGAGTTTTTCCGGGGTCAGCCGCGCCCACACCGGGTACAGGGTTTTCAGCCACGGGAATAACGGCTGGTTGACCACCGGCGCCCAGGCGCGGGTCAGGGTTTGGTAGAAGTGGTGGTGGGTATTGATCAAGCCGGGAAGGATCACATGTTCGCGGGCGTCGAACACTTGCCCGCAAGGCACGGCGGGCTCGCGTCCCCAACCCAGCAGTTCGGTGATCACACCGTCTTGCAGCACCAGACCGCCACGGGCATCGGCGCCGTTGGCAGTGAAAATCGCGAGGGGGTTTTTTAACCAGATACGGGTCGCAGGCATTGGCCGGCTCCTCTGAATGATGGGTTCAGGTTTGCCAGCTCAGTGTTGCCCTGTCTGCTGATCCAGGGTCGCCGGTGAGGGCGAGGGGGTAGATTACGTGCAGTTAGGGGGCGGGTCTAGCTGTGGGAGTGAGGTGCTCTTGAGATCATCGCGGGCAAGCCCGCTCTCACAGTGGACCGAGGGTTTACCAGGCGATGGTGTCGCCCTTGTAGTCGATGAAGTGGTGGCCGCCTTTGCCGGTGTAGGCATTCACCTGATCGATAAGGCCGCGCACGCTGGTGTCGACGTCGATGTGCGCGTTTTCACCGCCCATGTCGGTCTTTACCCAGCCCGGGTGCAGCGACAGCACGGTCAGTTTGTGGTCGCCAAGTTGGGTGATGAAACTGTTGGTCATGGAATTGAGCGCGGCCTTGCTGGCCTTGTACAGCGCCAGGTCCGAACCGTCCGGGATGGTTACGCTGCCCAGCACCGAACTCATGAACGCCAACACGCCGCTGTCTTTGCGGATCTGCCCGGCAAAACGCTGCGCCAGATTGATCGGCGCCACGGCGTTGGTGAAAAACAGCTGGCCGACTTCCGCCAGGGTGGCGTGGCCCGGTTCCTGGTTGGCCGGGCCTTTGACGCCGGCGTTAACGAACAGCAGGTCGAAGGTGCGGTCCTTGAGGCGCTGGCTCAGGGCGATCACGGCTTGCTGATCGTCCATGTCCAGTTTCTCTATCTGTACCGGGCCGACGGCTTTCAGTGCATCAGCCTTGTTCGGGTCGCGCACGGTGGCGGTCACGTCCCAGCCGTCCTTGAGCAATTGTTTGACCAGGCCAAGGCCCAGCCCGCGCGAGGCGCCGATGATCAGTGCGGTTTTTGGCGTAGGCATGAATAGCTTCCTTTAGAGTCGCGGTTCAGGGAGTGCAGTAAACAACAGTAACAGTTTCAGCGTTGCAGCAGGATGCGCCCACGGCTGAGGTCGGCCAGTTGGGTTTGCAGGGTGTCGATGTGGGCTTCGCCGAGTGCGAGTTGCAGCTCCACGCCGTTGGCGGTGAAGACTTCTTCCACCACCAGCCCGCTGAGTTCGGCAACGCGCAGTTTCACCAGGTTCAGTTCGGAAAACCCACAGGCGCAACTCAGCGGCACGCGGCTGATCAGCTCGATGCGTTCAGCGCTTTGCAGGCATTTATTCGCGCCCCCGCCATAAGCTCGGGCCAGGCCGCCGGTGCCCAACTGGATGCCGCCGTACCAGCGGATCACCAGCACCGCGACCTGATCAAAGCCTTGGGCTTCAATCGCCGCCAGAATCGGCCGCCCGGCGGTGCCGCCGGGTTCGCCATCGTCATTGCTGCGGTACTGGTCGGCCAGCTTCCAGGCCCAGCAGTTGTGCGTGGCATTCAGGTCGCTGTGTTGCTCGAAAAACGCCTGGGCGTCCTGCGCGCTGGTAATGGGCGCGGCGAGGGTGATGAAGCGGCTTTTGCGTATTTCTTCACGAAATTCGCAAAGGCCGGTAAGCGTAAAAGGCATAAGTCGCTTCGTTTATAAGGCGGGCTTGATGCCACAGCCTTTGAGGATGATGTTGATCAGGTTGGTGCCGGCGTCTTCCATGTCTTGCTTGGTCAGCCTGGTGCGACCGGTGACGCGGCAGATTTGGGTGGCGAAGTCGGCGTAGTGCTGGGTGCTGCCCCACAGCAGGAAAATCAGGTGCACGGGATCGATGGGGTCCATCTTGCCAGCGTCGATCCAGGCCTGGAATACGGCCGCCCGGCCGCTGAACCAGGCACGGTAATCCTGGCTGAAATATTCGGTGAGGCATTCGCCGCCGCTGATGATCTCCATGGCGAAGATTCGCGAGGCCTGCGGGTGGCGCCGCGAGAATTCCATCTTGGTGCGGATGTAGCGGGCGAGGGCCACGGCCGGGTCGTCCTCGGCGGTCAGTGCGTTGAAGGTGCTGTCCCACAGTTCGAGGATGTTGCTGAGCACCGCGATATACAGGCCCAGCTTGTTGGTGAAGTAGTAATGCAGATTCGCCTTGGGCAGCCCGGCACTCGACGCAATGGTGTTCATGCTGGTGCCTTTGTAGCCATGGCGCGCGAACTCATCTTCAGCAGCCTGGAGAATCGCTTGTTCGTTCTTTTGCCGAATGCGGCTGGCGGGTTTACCGGCGTGGTTGCTGTGGGCAGGAACTTCGAGGCTCATGGAGGTTTCCGTGCTGATCGATAAAGACGACGTGTGCACAGATAACCCACCCTCAAGCCTCAGACAAGTCCTGATGCAATAAAACCGTTAAAGCGGTTCCAGTGTGTCGCTTTCCGACACGCTGTTTGCGGCAACGTGGGGCGCTTTGGCTTCCGGCAACAACAGGCACAACACAATGGCGGTCAGGCCGCCGCTGGTGATGGCTGAATCGAATAGGTTTTTCACCAGACTTGGCATCAAGTGCAGCAAATCGGGTTGGGCGGCGATGCCCAGGCCGACGCCGAATGAGGTGGCGATGATCAGCATGCTGCGCCGGTCCAGCGGCGCCTGGGCGAGAATGCGTACGCCCGCTGCGGCAACGCTGCCGAACATCACCAATGTGGCGCCGCCCAGCACCGGTTTGGGGATTTGCTGCAGCACCGCGCCAATCAACGGAAACAAACCGAGGAAAAACAGCAGCACGCCTATATATAAGCCGACGTAACGGCTGGCCACGCCGGTTAACTGGATCACGCCGTTGTTCTGCGCAAAGGTGGTGTTGGGGAAGGCGCTGAAGGTGGCGGCGATCATGCAACTCACGCCATCGCCGAGTACGCCGCCCTTGAGCCGGCTTATATAAGAAGGGCCGCTGATGGGTTGGCGGGCGATCATGCAGTTGGCGGTGAGGTCGCCGACGGTTTCGATGCTGCTGATCAGATAAATCAGCGCGATGGGCAGGAAGGCGCTCCAGTCGAAGTTGAAACCGAAGCGAAACGGGACTGGCAGGCTGATCAACGGCAAGTCGGGCAGGGCTTGGGGCACCAGTTTGCCGCTGAGCCACGCCGCGAGGCTGCCAAGGGCCAGGCCAATGATGATTGCCGAGAGGCGTACCCACGGGGTGTTCGAGCGGTTAAGCAGGATGATGGTCAGCACCACGAATACACCCAGCCCCAGGTTGATCGGCGCGCCGAAGTCGGGCGCGTTGAAGCCGCCGCCGAGGTCAGTGATGCCAACCTTGATCAGGCTGATGCCGATCAGCGTAATCACAATGCCGGTGACCAGGGGCGTGATCACCCGGCGCAGTTGCCCGATAAACCGGCTCAGTACGATCTGCACTGCCGCGCCGAAAAAGCACACGCCAAAGATCATCGCCATGATGTCTTCCGGGCTGCCGCCGCGTTGCTTGACCAGAAAACCCGCCGACAGCACCGCGCCGAGAAACGCAAAGCTGGTGCCTTGCAGGCAGATCATTCCGGCGCCTATGCCGAATGGCCTACGCGCCTGGATGAAGGTGCCTACACCGGAAACCATCAATGCCATGCTGATCAGGTACGGCAGGTGGGCGTTCAGGCCCAAGGTGGAGCCGATGATCAGCGGTGGCGTGATGATGCCGACAAACGCGGCCAGCACATGTTGCAGGGCGGCGAGTGTAGCGGGCAGGGGTTTCGGACGGTCGTTGAGGCCGTATATCAGTTCGCTGGGGCTGGACGATTCTGGTGGCATGGCGGGCAAACTCGAGGCGGACAGTTCAAGGTGGGTAGCCTCCTTGCAAAAAGCTGTCCACGTGCTCAAGTTTTAGTGAGGGCCAGTGCTAGCGCGTTGCGGCCAGACTTTCCAGAAAACTCTCCAGCACCAAATGAGGGCGACGGCCCTTGCGCGTGACCGATGCGAGGCTTAAGTCGTAAAAACGTGTAGCCGGTTTCAGCGCGCGCAGTCGGCCTTGTTGCACCCACAGGCTGGCGTAGTGATCGGGCAGGTAGCCGATATAGCGGCCGGTGAGGATCAGAAACGCCATGCCTTCGCGGTCCGAGGCGCTGGCGGTGCAGTTGAGTGCCTGGTAATGCGCCTGGATGTCGCCGGGCAGGCGGAAGGTCGGGGCGATGGCGTCCTGGCTGTCGATGCGCGGGTCGTCCAGTTGTTTGTCGTCGGCGTAAAACAGCGGGTGACCGACCGCGCAATAGAGCAGCGAGCGTTCGCTGTAGAGCGGTTGATATTCCAGGCCTGACAAGGCGCTGGCTTGAGGCACCACGCCGACGTGCAGGCGGCCGTCGAGTACGCCTTGTTCGACTTCGTTGGGGGCGATCATGCGGATCTGGATTTGCACGTCCGGACCACGTTCCTTCAATTGTGCGAGGGCATGGGTGATGCGCATGTGGGGCAGGGTGACGAGGTTGTCGGTGAGGCCAATGATCAGTTCGCCGCGCAAATGCTGGTGCAGGCCGTTGACCTCGGTGCGAAAGCTTTCCAGCGCACTTAATAGCTGCAGCGCCGATTGATAAACCTCGCGGCCTTCTTCGGTCAGGGAAAACCCGGCGCGGCCGCGTTGGCACAGCCTTAACCCAAGGCGCTGCTCAAGGTCGCTCATCTGCTGGCTGATTGCCGAACGGCCGATGCCGAGCACCGTCTCTGCTGCCGAGAAACCGCCGCATTCCACCACGCTGCGAAAGATGCGCAGCAGGCGAATATCGAAGTCGCTGACTTGGGCGAGGGAATCGGGTCGACGGCTGCTCATAGTTTAGTGAAGACCTGACTGAAGGTTAGAAGAGTTGAATTTCACCGACTTTATCGCCGTGGCAATTTAGCTGCAACAACGCGTTTCAATCCCGACGCGGCCTTTTGCTCTGCGAGGTTTTGCTGATGAACATGCCCGAAAACGCCCCTGCGTCCCTGGCCAGCCAACTGAAGTTGGACGCCCACTGGATGCCTTACACCGCCAACCGTAACTTCCAGCGTGACCCGCGCCTGATCGTGGCCGCCGAGGGGAGCTGGTTGACCGATGACAAGGGGCGCAAGGTGTATGACTCGTTGTCGGGCCTGTGGACCTGCGGCGCCGGGCATACGCGCAAGGAAATCCAGGAAGCGGTCTCCAGGCAACTGGGCACGTTGGACTACTCTCCGGGCTTTCAATACGGTCATCCGTTGTCGTTCCAACTGGCGGAAAAGATCACTGACCTGACCCCGGGCAACCTGAACCACGTGTTTTTCACCGACTCCGGCTCCGAGTGCGCCGACACCGCGGTGAAGATGGTGCGTGCGTACTGGCGCCTTAAGGGCCAAGCCACCAAGACCAAGATGATCGGCCGCGCCCGGGGCTATCACGGCGTGAACATTGCCGGTACCAGCCTGGGTGGCGTGAACGGTAACCGTAAGCTGTTTGGTCAAGGCTTGATGGACGTTGACCATCTGCCGCACACCTTGCTGGCGAGTAACGCGTTCTCCCGTGGTATGCCGGAGTTGGGGGGTATCGCGCTGGCCGATGAGCTGCTCAAGCTGGTCGAACTGCACGACGCTTCGAATATCGCGGCGGTATTCGTTGAGCCGATGGCCGGTTCTGCGGGTGTGCTGGTGCCACCGCAGGGTTACCTGAAACGTCTGCGCGAAATCTGCGACCAGTACAACATCTTGCTGGTGTTCGACGAAGTGATCACCGGTTTCGGCCGTACGGGTTCGATGTTCGGTGCCGACAGCTTCGGCGTGACCCCGGACCTGATGTGCATCGCCAAGCAAGTGACCAACGGCGCGATTCCGATGGGCGCTGTGATTGCCAGCAGTGAGATCTATCAAACCTTCATGAACCAGGCGACGCCTGAATACGCGGTGGAATTCCCCCACGGCTACACCTACTCGGCGCACCCGGTGGCTTGCGCGGCAGGCCTGGCCGCACTGGACCTGCTGCAGAAGGAAAACCTGGTGCAGAGCGTGGCCGAAGTCGCGCCGCACTTTGAGAATGCGCTGCATGGCTTGAAGGGCAGCAAAAACGTGATCGACATTCGTAACTACGGCCTGGCGGGTGCGATCCAGATCACCCCGCGTGACGGTGATGCGATCGTGCGTCCATTCGAGGCCGGCATGGCGCTGTGGAAAGCCGGTTTCTATGTGCGCTTTGGCGGTGACACTCTGCAGTTCGGGCCAACCTTCAACAGCAAGCCGCAAGACTTGGATCGTTTGTTCGACGCGGTCGGCGAAGTGCTGAACAAGATCGACTGATGACGCCTTCTATATAGAACAATTTTTCAGGAGCCCTGCATGAGCCTCATCCAGCATTTGATCAATGGCCAGATGGTCAGCGATACCGGCCGTAGTGCCGATGTGTACAACCCATCCACCGGCAAGGTGATTCACCAGGTGCCGCTGGCCAGCCGTGAAACCATTCAAAGCGCAATCGACGCGGCGAAGGCGGCTTTTCCTGCTTGGCGCAATACCCCGCCAGCCAAGCGTGCCCAAGTGATGTTTCGTTTCAAGCAATTGCTGGAACAGAACGAAGCCCGCATCTCGCAGTTGATCAGCGAAGAGCATGGCAAGACCCTTGAAGACGCCGCGGGTGAGTTGAAGCGCGGGATCGAGAACGTGGAATATGCGTGCTCGGCGCCGGAAATCCTCAAGGGCGAGTACAGCCGCAACGTTGGGCCGAACATTGATGCGTGGTCGGACTTCCAGCCATTGGGCGTGGTGGCGGGTATTACACCGTTCAACTTCCCGGCGATGGTGCCGTTGTGGATGTACCCGCTGGCGATTGTCTGCGGTAACTGTTTCATCCTGAAACCTTCGGAACGTGACCCGAGCTCGACGCTGCTGATTGCGCAATTGCTGCAGGAAGCCGGTCTGCCCAAAGGCGTGCTGAGCGTGGTGCATGGCGATAAAGGTGCTGTGGATGCCTTGATCGAAGCGCCAGAGGTGAAAGCCTTGAGCTTTGTGGGCTCGACGCCGATTGCCGAGTACATCTATTCCGAAGCGACCAAGCGCGGCAAACGTGTGCAGGCGCTGGGTGGGGCGAAGAACCACGCGGTGCTGATGCCGGATGCCGACCTGGATAACGCGGTAAGTGCCTTGATGGGCGCGGCGTACGGTTCCTGCGGTGAGCGTTGCATGGCGATTTCGGTGGCGGTGTGCGTAGGTGACCAGGTGGCTGATGCGTTGATCGCCAAGCTGGTGCCACAGATCAAGGCATTGAAGATTGGTGCGGGCACCTCCTGCGGTCTGGACATGGGGCCGTTGGTCACTGGGCAGGCGCGGGATAAAGTCAGTGGCTATATAGAAGACGGTGTGTCTTCCGGCGCCGAGCTGGTAGTGGACGGTCGAGGGTTGAGCGTGGCCGGCCATGAAGAGGGTTTCTTCCTGGGTGGCAGCCTGTTTGATCGCGTGACGCCTGAGATGCGTATCTATAAGGAAGAGATCTTTGGACCGGTGCTGTGCGTGGTGCGGGTGGACAGCCTGGAAGCGGCGATGCAACTGATCAACGATCACGAGTACGGCAACGGTACGTGCATCTTTACCCGTGACGGTGAGGCGGCGCGCCTGTTCTGTGACGAGATCGAAGTGGGCATGGTGGGGGTTAACGTTCCGCTGCCGGTGCCGGTGGCGTATCACAGCTTTGGTGGCTGGAAGCGGTCGCTGTTTGGCGACTTGCATGCCTATGGGCCGGATGGGGTGCGTTTTTATACCCGTCGCAAGGCGATTACCCAGCGTTGGCCGCAGCGTGCCAGCCATGAAGCGTCGCAGTTTGCTTTCCCCAGCTTGTCGTAAGGCGAGCTGAAAGCCGGCCCCTTGGGGCCGGCTTTTGCGTTTTTGGGGTGTTTTTGATCGATATGACAGAAATGTGAAAAAAGAAGTTGACGGCAGATTCTGGAAGTCTATAATTCGCCCCACTTCCGGCGCAGTCGAAACGGAAAATTCCTTGGTAAACAAAGAGTTATGCGAGATTCGACAGCGAGTTGCTTCAGTTCATCGAAGCCCAGAAGGAGTTGGTAG
>NZ_JAUTYR010000098.1:0-798 GCF_041946035.1 Pseudomonas sp. AMR01 | reverse complement strand
GATTATATAGGAGAGATTATTTCCTCTATAAGAGTTGCAGATACAATTGTAACTGTGTTAAATGGCCAGTATGGAGTGGAAGTAGGCACAGAGATCATTTGGAATTATATTAAAGAATACCATAAACCCACAGTTTTTGTCATCAACCAGATCGATCATCCCGGGCTGAATTTTGAAACAGGTTATAACAGCATTAAAAATCTGGTAGGTAATAAGGCCGTAAAAATTCAATATCCGCTTGTAGTAGACGGGGCTCAATGCATCATTGATGTTCTTAAAATGAAAATGTACAAATTTTCTCCTGAAGGAGGAAAGCCTGAAAAGCTGCCTATTCCAAAAGATCAAAAGGATACTGCCGATGCATTACACAATGAACTGGTAGAAAAGGCAGCCGAAAATGATGAAAATTTAATGGAGCTGTTCTTTGAAAAAGGAACATTGAATGAAGACGAGATGCGGAAAGGGATTAAAGCAGGAATGCTCAATTATGACCTTTTCCCGGTTTTCTGCACATCTGCACTAAATGATATGGGCAGCGGCAGATTGATGGGCTTCATCGATAACGTGGCACCTGCAGCGATTGACCTGAAACCTGAAACGAGCGTTGAAGGTAAACCGATCATGCCAAAGCCTGATGCATCACCTGTGTTGTTTGTATTTAAAACAGTGCATCAACCTAACCTGGGGCAGGTAACCTTCTTTAAAGTAAAAAGGGGAGAGGTAAGGTTAAATGATAAACTCGTCAATTCCCGAAATGGAGAAACTGAGGTCATTAACCAGCTTTTTATTATGGATGGA
>NZ_JAUTYR010000097.1:0-817 GCF_041946035.1 Pseudomonas sp. AMR01 | reverse complement strand
TACAATAAGACCGTCTACCTTTTTATTTTCTTCTTTTCCATAATCGACGTTGCGAATAATTTTGTGAGCCTTTAAAGCTCGAACACTTGTTGCTCCTATATTATAGAAATCCCACTTTCCAAATTTAGCAGGACTCTTAATTAAATTCCTTTGTAGTAGTTCTTCACTCATAACGTAGCTTAGTGGTTATGCTTTCTCTCTTTAACGCAAAAATACCTGGTTTTAATATTGTCTCGACCGGGTTCAGCTTTTACTATTAACAATTTGTGTTCATATTTGAAAATGAGCATTTTAAAAATTGTTAACCACTTTTCTCTTTTCCCCTCTTGCAATAGAGACACAGCCATTTAAGTGGGTTATTAGCTGATCAACTGCAACCTGAAAAATCATTTTGTTTGAAGCTCCCTCGGGGGAATTTCCTAAAGCAATTTTGTACCAGGACAATTCATTGCACCAGGATCTTATTTGGCCATCTTCAAAATCTACTCTAAGCTGATGGGCGAATTTGTTGCGGATCTTGCGTATTAGATCCAAATCCTTCTTCACCTTCTTTTCCATTAGGCCTAAACAATAAACCATGGTTATTTTACCGCTAAAGGTTCCCAATGGCTGATTATAATTAAGTAGTTGGTTCACCTCTTTTTCATCTTCCGGTAAAAAAGCAAGTAAAATGTGATCTAATAAGGTTTCAAGGAAGGTGGCGGCAACAAGAGCTATAGCGCGTTCGTTTGGATTTTCTTCATGGAATAATTCATGAAACTCAAAAAGAGCTGCATTCAGTTCAAAATACCTATCTACTGCTTTGCCGGTTATCTCC
>NZ_JAUTYR010000096.1:0-818 GCF_041946035.1 Pseudomonas sp. AMR01 | reverse complement strand
AGGATCCGCGCGGCGATGCGGCCCGTCAGAAGTTACGGCGGTTGGAACGCGACAAACGTACCTTGCTACGGGAACAATCCGCCGCGTTGGACGATGCGACGCGTAAGGCCGTGAAAAAGCGGATCGACGCGAAGACCGACCAGATCAAAAAGCACGTCTCTGAAAACGATCTCACCCGTCACCCCGAACGGGAACGGTTGACGAAGATCACGGACACGCGCGTCCACGACGTCAAGGTGGCACCGGCCAAGCCAGCCGCGAAACCACGTACGCCACGAAAGTCGAAATACGACGACGAGGCGTATAAGAAAATGACGCCGGAGGAACAACGGCGGGAACGCGCGCGACGTCGCAAACTGCAAAAGCAGGATCACGACCAACCGACGCCGCCCGAGGACAAACCCGCACCGCCCCCGGAGCCCGAACTCCCGCCGACACCCGCGCCGAAAGTGTTGGATTACGAGGCCGTGGCAAAGAAGCGGGCGGAAATGGACGAAGTCGCGCGACGATGGCACGCCGCGACCAACGACGACGATATCCTCCGCGAATACAACCAGTGGAAGCGGTTGGATAAGCAACTCGACAAAATGGTCGAGGGGTTCGAGGAAACGCTATACGGCCCCCTGAAACGGATCGATCCGGAACCATCCGACGTGGCCCGCGTGAACGCCAACCCCAAGTTCAACACGGGCGGATCAGCGTACCAAACCAACTGCCAGCGTGTGGTGTCGAATTACGAGCTCCGGCGACGCGGGTACGACGTGGAGGCGATGCCGCGCACGGCCACGAACGGGTTGAAGGATGACGAAATCCTCGCG
>NZ_JAUTYR010000016.1:0-103125 GCF_041946035.1 Pseudomonas sp. AMR01 | reverse complement strand
TGGAGTTTCAAAAACTACAGAGCCAGCGGACTTGCCCGCTTCGATAACAATTGTTTGGCCATTCGAAAGCGTCACGGCCACCGCAGTCTGCGCCGGGTTAGTCAGCGTAGCGGTATAAGTGATATTGCCGCCTTCGGTGACCGAGTTGTCTGCGGTCAGCGTAACGGTGGTGGTGTCGATCGAGTCAGTGATGGTGGTCAGAGCTGGTGCCGGATTTGGCGCCAGGTTTTCAAAGTTGCCGCCAGTAGCGCCAGTAATAGTGGTGCTGACAGTCGAGCCATTGTTGTAAACGTCGTTAGCCGGGGTATCCACAACTACCGTGCCGACCGACTCACCAGCTTTGATGGTAATCACCGAGCCATTGCTCAAGGTGACATTCACCGGGGTCTGCGCTGGGTTGGTCAAGGTCGCGGTATAGGTGATCTGACCGCCTTCGGTCACCGTGTCACCAGCCGTCAGCGTAACGGTCGTGGTATCAACCGAATCAGTGATCGTGGTGACCGCAGGGGTCGTGCTCGGCACCAGGTTTTCGAAGTTGCCGCCGGTTGCACCCGTAATCGTGGTGCTGATCGTTGAACCATTGTTGTAAACGTCGTTAGCCGGGGTATCCACAACTACCGTGCCGACCGACTCACCAGCCTTGATGGTAATCACCGAGCCATTGCTCAAGGTGACATTCACCGGGGTCTGCGCTGGGTTGGTCAAGGTCGCGGTATAGGTGATCTGACCGCCTTCGGTCACCGTGTCGCCAGCCGTCAGCGTAACGGTCGTGGTATCAACCGAGTCCGTGATCGTGGTGA
Organism: Pseudomonas sp. AMR01; assembly: GCF_041946035.1. Lineage (NCBI taxonomy): Bacteria > Pseudomonadati > Pseudomonadota > Gammaproteobacteria > Pseudomonadales > Pseudomonadaceae > Pseudomonas > Pseudomonas sp. AMR01. The sequence continues at coordinate 102,325 of NZ_JAUTYR010000016.1, read as the reverse complement.
CGGCAGGGGTCGTGCTCGGCACCAGGTTTTCGAAGTTGCCGCCGGTTGCACCCGTAATCGTGGTGCTGATCGTCGAACCATTGTTGTAAACGTCGTTAGCCGGGGTATCCACAACTACCGTGCCGACCGACTCACCAGCCTTGATGGTAATCACCGAGCTATTGCTCAAGGTGACATTCACTGGGGTCTGCGCTGGATTGTTCAGCGTGGCGGTGTAAGTGATCTGACCGCCTTCGGTCACCGTGTCACCAGCAGTCAGTGTGACGGTGGTGGTGTCGATCGAATCGGTGATGGTGGTCACAGCCGGAGCTGGATTCGGCACCAGGTTCTCGAAGTTACCGCCGGTGGCAGTGGTGATCGTCGTGTTGACGGTCGAACCATTGCTGTAGACGTCATTGGCTGGGGTTTCAAACACTACTGAGCCAGCAGATTTACCGGCCTCAATAGTGATGGTCTGACCATTAGAAAGCGTCACGTTGACGGCAGTCTGCGCCGGGTTAGTCAGCGTTGCGGTGTAGGTGATGTTGCCGCCTTCGGTGACCGAATTATCTGCGGTCAACGTGACGGTGGTGGTATCAATCGAGTCGGTGATGGTGGTCACAGCCGGAGCTGGATTCGGTACTAGGTTCTCGAAGTTGCCGCCAGTAGCGTTGGTGATCGTCGTGTTGACGGTCGAACCGTTGCTGTAGACGTCGTTTGCCGGAGTTTCGAACACTACCGAACCAGCAGATTTGCCAGCCTCAATAGTGATTGTCTGACCGTTAGAAAGCGTCACGGTAACCGCGTTCTGCGCCGGATTGGTCAGCGTAGCGGTGTAAGTGATATTGCCGCCCTCAACGACCGAGTTATCGGCGGTCAGGGTGACGGTGGTGGTGTCGATCGAGTCGGTAATCGTGGTCACAGCCGGAGCTGGATTCGGTACTAGGTTCTCGAAATTGCCGCCAGTAGCGTTGGTGATCGTCGTGTTGACGGTCGAACCGTTGCTGTAAACGTCATTGGCTGGGGTTTCAAACACGACCGAACCAGCAGATTTGCCAGCCTCGATAGTGATCGTCTGACCGTTGGAAAGCGTCACGTTGACGGCAGTCTGCGCCGGGTTAGTCAGCGTAGCGGTATAAGTGATATTGCCGCCTTCGGTGACCGAGTTGTCTGCGGTCAGCGTGACGGTGGTGGTGTCGATCGAGTCAGTGATGGTGGTCACAGCTGGTGCCGGATTTGGCGCCAGGTTTTCAAAGTTGCCGCCAGTAGCGCCAGTAATAGTGGTGCTGACAGTCGAACCATTGTTGTAAACGTCGTTAGCCGGGGTGTCGACAACTACCGTGCCGACCGACTCACCAGCCTTGATGGTAATCACCGAGCCATTGCTCAAGGTGACATTCACCGGGGTCTGCGCTGGGTTGGTCAAAGTCGCGGTATAGGTGATCTGACCGCCTTCGGTCACCGTGTCGCCAGCCGTCAGCGTAACGGTCGTGGTATCAACCGAATCCGTAATCGTAGTGACCGCAGGCGTAGTGCTCGGCACCAGATTTTCAAAATTACCGCCGGTTGCACCCGTAATCGTGGTGCTGATCGTCGAACCATTGTTGTAAACATCATTAGCCGGAGTATCGACCACAACAGTCCCGACCGACTCACCAGCTTTGATGGTAATCACCGAGCCATTGCTCAAAGTGACGTTCACCGGCGTCTGCGCTGGGTTAGTCAGCGTGGCGGTGTAAGTAATCTGCCCACCTTCAGCCACAGTCCCGCCAGCCGTCAGCGTGACGGTAGTGGTATCGACCGAATCAACAATAGTGGTAACCGCAGGCGTAGCGCTCGGCACCAGGTTTTCAAAATTACCGCCAGTAGCGCCGGTAATGGTGGTGCTGACAGTCGAACCATTGTTGTAAACATCATTAGCCGGAGTATCAACAACGACGGTGCCAGTCGATTCGCCGGCTTTGATGGTAATCACCGAGCCATTGCTCAGGTTCACGGTCACCGGCGTCTGCGCTGGATTGGTCAGCGTGGCGGTGTAAGTAATCTGACCGCCTTCAGTCACGGTCCCGCCAGCCGTCAGCGTGACAGTCGTGGTGTCGAGGGTATCGGTGACTTGGGTCACAGCCGGTGCCGGGTTAGTGGTCAGCACCAGGTTATTGCCGCCGGTGGTGCCGGTGACGTTGACGCTGATTTGGTTCGCGTCGATGTACGGGCTGTCATTCGGCGCCAGCGTTACGTTGGCGGTGCCGGTCAATTGGCCGGCGGGGATGGTGATCACCGCGCCGTTGGACAGGGTGATGCTCAGGTCGCTGCTCGGCGCCTGGGTCACGGTGGCGGTGTAGGTCAGCACGCCGCCGGCTTCGGTGATGGTCGGGGTCGCGCTCAGAGTCAGGGTGGAAGCTTGCAGCGCCAAGTTGCCGTTGTCGGTGGTGCTTTGGGCGCCAGCGAGCTGGGTTTGCGTCGCGTTGGTCTGGCCGATTGGGGCGGTCGGGAAGCCGATCGTCGGGTCGACACGGCCAGCGGTGGCGTCCAGCACGACAAAGCTGTGGCCGCCGCCCGCTGCGCCGTTACCGGCAGCGGTTGGGCCCGCGGCGGTGGCTTCCAGGTCGGTGGTCGGGTCGGCACCCGCGGCGATGGCTTGCTGCAACTCGGCAACCGACGGTGCGGCTTGCTCGGTGGCTGCGGCCAAGTCGACGGTGGAGTCGGGCGCATCAGCGCTCCACTGGGTATCGCGACCCAGGTCCAGCGTGCGGCCATCGGCCAGTTCCAGGCTCACAGAGCCGGACATGCCGGTGTCGACCTGGTCGCCCGCGAACAGGCGATCGCCTTCAATAAGGAGGCGGCGCGTTCCTTCCGGAGAAATCACGAAAACTTGACCAACAATGCTTTTGACGATGGCAACAACACTGCTCATTAAAGATTTCTCCGGCGTTCCGTTCTGATGATTTCTATGTGGCCGCTCGGGGGAGGGCCAGACAGGAGGGGGCGTAGTCTACAAAGATATTGGCGTCAAATTATTGGCTATAATTTTTCGCTATCTAGTTTATGCCAAACTATTGACCTTATGGCCGCCATCCTAAACAATCGGCCCCGTAATGTCACATTGATATTTATGCGGCGAACCGTCCTACATGTGTGAAGCAGTTCCGCTTTTTGAACTTTCCGACGTACGGTCATTACGGTAGCCATTTTCCGACGCAGCCACGTTAATTGCTGTGATTTGCGACAAGTAGTACTGGGGAATTTTTACATGCGTCTGCACCTGTTCATGGCAATACCGTTCGTCCTCGCCGCCAGTTTCGTAAAAGCCCAAACATTGCCCCAGGCCATGCAACAGGCACTCGATGTGCACCCCGAAATTCAAGCCGGTGTGAACAGCCGTATCGCCGCCGATTACCAATTGCGCGCCGCCCAAGGTGGTTATCTGCCTCGGGTTGACCTGGCCGCCGGTTATGGCCGTGAAGGCACCGATGATGCCAACACCCGTGCCGCCGCCGGCACGAATGGCAACCAGTGGGACACGCACAACCGCGGCGAGTCCAGCCTGCGCCTGCAACAGATGATTTTTGACGGTTTTGCTACCTCCAGCGAAGTCGGGCGACAACAAGCCAACGTCAACTCCCGCGCTTACTCCCTGCTGGGTACGTCCGAGCGCACCGGCTTGACCGTTGCTCAGGTCTACCTGGATGTGCTGACCCGTCGTGAATTCGTGCGCCTGGCTGAAGAAAACCTGCGCAACCACGAACGCATCTACGACCAGATCAAGCTGCGCACCCAGCGCGGTGTCGGCAACGGTGCCGACCAGGATCAAGCCGAAGCGCGTCTGGCCCAGGCCCGCAACAACCTGATCACCGAGCAGACCAACCTGGCCGACTCCCAAGTCAATTACCTCAGCGCCGTCGGCCAGATGCCCGACCAGCTCGAGCGCCCGGCCCCGTTCATGGCCATGCTGCCGGCTGACTTTAACGAAGCGCGCCGCCAAATGCTCGACAACAGCCCGGTGCTGCGCTCGGCCGAGTCGGACATCTCCGCCGCCGAGAGCCAATACGACGCCGCCAAGTCGACCTTCTACCCGCGTTTTGATGCAGAGCTGGGCACCAATGCCGACAATAACGTCGGTGGCGATGCAGGCCACACCAACGGTTGGGAAGCCATGGTGCGCATGCGCTTCAACCTGTTTGCCGGTGGCAGCAACAAGGCCGATTTGCAGTCCAAGTCGTACCAGGCAAGCCAGGCGCTGGACATCCGCAACAACGCCCTGCGCCAACTCAATGAAGAACTCGGCCTGGCCTGGAACGCCCTGAACAACGCCAACGCGCAGTTGCCGGTCGCCCAGGAATACGTGAACCACAGCACCCGCGTGCGCACGTCCTACCAACAGCAGTTCGGCCTTGGTCAACGTACCCTGCTCGATTTGCTCGACAGCGAGAACGAATTGTTCACGGCTTCTCGTCGCCTGGAAGAGATCAAGAACATTCAGTTATTTACTCAATATCGAATCAAGGCGACCATGGGCGAATTGCTCAAAAGCCAGGGCGTCGTCGCACCCATGGCCTCCGTCGTGCAGAACGACGTGAAGCCTAAAGTCCAACTGCCCGGGATGAATTGAGCCACCCCCAAAGCCCCAGCTGTTAGTCGAGAGTGCACCGCGTGGAATCCGAAGTCAGTCGAGTTCATCTCAGTCATGATCCACGCACGCTGCACGACGACCCGTTACTCGACGGGTTACTTGCGCTCTGTGCCCTGCATCAAAAACCGGCCAGCGCAGCCATGCTCACCACCGGCCTGCCGCTGCCTTCGCAGCGGCTGAGTGCCGACCTGCTGGCGCGTGCCGCCGCGCGTGCCGGGCTGCAGGGGCGATTGCTGCAACGCAAGCTCGAACAGATTCCTGCCATTGCCCTGCCCGCGCTCTTGCTGCTCAAAGACGGGCGCAGCACCGTGCTGGTGGGATGGCAAGGCGAAGATGAAGCGCGAGTCCTGCTCAGCGAAAGCGACGGCGGTGAAGTGCTGATCAAACGTGAGCTGTTGGCCGATGACTACATCGGCAAGGTTTTCTTTGCCCAGCCGCAGCATAAATTCGACGTCAACCATGGCAGCCTGATTCCCCGTGCGCGTTCGTGGTTTCGCGATACGCTCAAGCGCTCTCGCTGGCTCTACACCGACGCCATCGCCGCCAGCTTCCTGATCAACATCATCGCCATGGCCGCGCCGCTGTTCGTGATGAACGTGTACGACCGCGTCGTGCCAAACCAGGCCACGGCTACCCTGTGGGTGCTGGCAGTAGGCATTTGCGGCGCGTACCTGTTCGACCTGATCCTCAAAAGTTTGCGCAGCCTGTGCCTGGACCTGGCCGGTAAAAAGACCGACCTGATCATCTCGGCCACGCTGTTTGAGCGCATCGTCGGCATGTCCATGAAGTACCGCCCGGCGCGGGTCGGCAGCTTCGCCCAGAACATCCATGAGTTTCAGAGCCTGCGCGATTTCCTCGCGTCGCTGACCCTCACCAGCCTGATCGACCTGCCATTCACCCTGCTGATTTTCCTGGTGATCGCCATCCTCGGCGGGCACTTGGTGTGGGTGCCGGTGCTGGCCTTCCCGCTGGCCCTGGGCATTGGCTACGCGCTGCAAAAACCGCTGGTAGCCACCATGGAACGCACCATGGCCCTGGCCGCCGAGCGCCAGTCGAGCCTGATCGAAACCCTCGCCGGGCTGGATGCGGTCAAGGTCAACAATGCCGAGAGCGAGCGCCAGTACGGGTGGGAGCAAACCATTGGCACCCTGAGCCGGCTTGAGTTGCGCGTGAAGTTGCTGTCGGGCCTGTCGATGAACATGACCCTGCTCATCCAGCAACTTGCCGGCGTGATCATGATCGTGTTCGGCGTGTACCAGATCATCGATGGCAACCTCAGTATGGGTGGCCTGATTGCCTGCTACATGCTCAGTGGCCGCGCCTTGAGCCCACTGGCGTCGTTGTCGGGCCTGCTCACCCGTTACCAGCAAGCCAAGGTCACCATGACCTCGGTGGACCAGATGATGGAGCTGCCGCAAGAGCGTAATTTCGAAGAGCGCCCCATGAGCCGCCGCACCCTGCAAGGTGCGATTGAATGCCGGGGCCTGAGCTTCACCTACCCGAACCAGCAGAACGCCGCGCTGAAAAACATCAACCTGGTGATCAAGCCAGGTGAAAAAATCGGCATCATCGGTCGCAGCGGCTCGGGTAAAAGCTCCCTCGCCAAACTGATCGTCGGACTCTATCAGCCCGACTCCGGTGCCTTGCTGGTGGACGGCGTGGACGTGCGCCAGATCGACGTCAGCGAGTTGCGCCACAACATCGGCTACGTCGCCCAGGACATCCAACTGCTCGCCGGTACACTGCGCGACAATTTGGTCTCCGGTGCGCGTTACGTAGAGGATGAAATGGTCCTGCAGGCCGCCGAACTGGCTGGCGTGCACGAATTCGCCCGCCTGCACCCGCAAGGGTATGAACTGCAAGTCGGCGAGCGTGGGCAGAACCTGTCCGGCGGCCAGCGCCAGAACGTTGCCCTGGCCCGTGCCCTGTTGCTCAACCCGCCCATCCTGCTGCTGGACGAACCCACCAGCGCCATGGACAACACCGGTGAAGAACGCTTGAAACAACGCCTGCAAGCCGTGGTGCAAAACAAGACCGTGGTACTGGTCACTCACCGTGCCTCACTGCTCTCCCTGGTGGATCGCCTGCTGGTGGTCGACCGTGGCCAGATCCTCGCGGACGGCCCCAAAGCCGTGGTTATGGAAGCGTTGAAAAAGGGGCAGATCAGTGTTGCTTAACTCCATCAAGAGCGCGATCGGCCGTTACTTCAAAGGCTCCGATTCGCTGCAGGGCCAGCCCCTGCCCGAGGTCAACAAAGCGCTGATCGAAGATGCGCCGCGAGTGATCCGCCTGACCATCTGGGCAATCATCGCGTTCTTCCTGTTTCTGGTGACGTGGGCGGGCTTTTCCAGCATCGACGAAGTTACCCGTGGCGACGGCAAGGCGATTCCGTCGTCCAAGCTGCAGAAAATCCAGAACCTGGAAGGCGGTATCGTCTCCGAGTTGTACGTCAAGGAAGGCCAGATCGTCGAAGCCGGGGCGCCGTTGATTCGCCTCGATGACACACGCTTCGTCTCCAACGCCGGTGAAACCGAAGCCCTGCGCCTGGCCATGCAACTGCGTGTTGAGCGCCTGAGCGCGCAGGTGGATGACCGCCCGCTGAACATCCCCGACGACGTGCTGAAGGCCGCGCCAAGCCAGGCCGCCAACGAACGCTCGCTTTATGAAAGCCGCCGCCAGCAGTTGAAAGACGAAGTCGGCGGTTTGCAGGAGCAACTGGTGCAGCGCCAACAGGAACTGCGCGAGTTCAGCTCCAAGCAAAGCCAGTACCGCAGCCAGTTGGCCCTGCAACGCCAGGAAATCAACATGTCCGAGCCGCTGGTGGCCCAGGGCGCGGTATCGCCGGTTGAAGTGCTGCGCCTCAAGCGCGCCGAGATGGAAACCCGCGGTCAGCTGGACGCCACCACCCTGGCGATTCCCCGCGCCGACTCGGCGATCAAGGAAGTACAGCGCAAAATCGACGAAACCCGTGGCAAATTCCGCAGCGAAGCGCTGACCCAGCTCAACGAAGCCCGCACCGAATTGAACAAGGCCGAATCCACCGGCCGCGCCCTTGAAGACCGCGTCAGCCGAACCCTCGTCACCTCGCCGGTGCGCGGGATCGTCAAGCAACTGTTGGTCAACACCGTCGGCGGCGTGATCCAGCCGGGCAGCGACATGGTCGAAATCGTGCCACTCAACGATACCCTGCTGGTGGAAGCCAAGATCCGCCCGCAAGACATCGCCTTCCTGCACCCAGGGCAAGAAGCGATCGTCAAATTCACCGCCTATGACTACACCATCTACGGCGGCCTGAAGGCCAAGCTCGAACGCATCGGTGCTGACACCATCACCGATGAAGACAAGAAAACCACCTACTACATGATCACCTTGCGCACGGACCGCAGCCACTTGGGCACCGATGAGAAGCCGTTGCTGATCATCCCGGGCATGGTCGCGTCGGTGGATATCATCACCGGCAAGAAGAGCATCCTGAGCTACCTGCTCAAACCGATCATCAAGGCGCGGGCCGAGGCGTTGCACGAGCGGTAATCTTCAGCGACTGTCAGGGCCCTATCGCAGGCAAGCCAGCTCCCACATTTTGATTTGTGAACACATTCAAATGTGGGAGCTGGCTTGCCTGCGATAGCGCCATCAGCCTCACCTCGAATCCCAACCCTAATGCATATCGATATTCACTAACGGTATTTAAGCGCTCGTTCTTATATCTATAAAGTCACTCCCCTGTCCGACCGGGAGTGACCTCATGTCCGCCACCTCTACTGTTCCAACAGCGACCGCAACCCCCCAAACCTTCGAGGTTCGCCCACTCACCGGCAGTGTCGGCGCCGAAGTCATCGGCCTGGACTTGTCCCGCCCAGTCAGCGACGACGACTTCGCGCGCATTCATCGCGCGCACCTGGACCACCACGTCGTGGTATTCCGCGACCAGCGCATCACTCCCGAACAACAAATTGCCTTCAGCCGCCGATTCGGCGTGCTGCAAATCCACGTGCTCAAACAGTTCCTGCTGGCCAACCACCCGGAAATCCTGATCGTCTCCAACATCATCGAAAACGGCCAATCCATTGGCCTGGGTGACGCCGGCAAATTCTGGCACTCCGACCTGTCTTACAAAGAACTGCCAAGCCTGGGCTCGATGCTGCATGCCCAGGAGCTGCCTTCTGAAGGTGGTGACACCCTGTTCGCCGACATGCACAAAGCCTGGGACCAACTCCCCGAGCACCTGCGCAACGCCGTCGAAGGCCGCAGCGCCGCGCATTCCTACACGGCGCGCTACAGCGAGACCAAATTCGAAGGCAACTGGCGGCCCACGCTCACGCCTGAACAACTGGCCCAGGTCGCCGAGGTGGTGCACCCGATTGTGCGCACCCACCCGGAAAACGGCCGCAAAGCCCTGTTCGTCAGCGAAGGCTTCACCACCCGCATTGTCGGCCTGCCCGACGACGAAAGCCGCGACCTGCTGGCCCAGCTCTACGCCCACAGCGTGTTGCCGCAAAACATCTATCGCCACCAGTGGCAGCCCCACGACCTGGTGTTCTGGGACAACCGCTCGCTGATCCACCTGGCCGCCGGTTGCCCGACCCATCTGCGCCGCAAGCTGTTTCGCACCACCATCCAGGGCGATGCGCCTTTCTGATTTCCCGGCACGAGAAGATCAAATGAACGCGCCCCTGCCAGGCCACGCGGCCAGCAACCTCAATACCGTCGGCCCGTTGCTGGCAGTGGATAACGTCAGCCTTGAATACCGCACCCCGGAGCGCGTGGTGCGGGCCACCCACCAAGTCAGCTTCGAGATCGACCCTGCCGACCGTTACGTGCTGCTCGGTCCTTCGGGGTGCGGCAAATCCACGCTGCTCAAGTCCATTGCCGGGTTTATCAAACCCTGCGAAGGCGAGATCCGCTTGTTGGGGCAAAAAGTCGAACAGCCCGGCCCGGACCGCATTGTGGTGTTCCAGGAATTCGACCAGTTGCCGCCGTGGAAAACCGTCAAACAAAACGTGATGTTCCCGCTTCTGGCATCGAAAACCCTCAAGCGCCGCGAAGCCGAAGAACGGGCGCTGCACTTCCTCGACAAAGTGGGCCTGAGCGCCTTCGCCGACGCCTACCCGCACACCTTGTCCGGCGGCATGAAAGCCCGCGTCGCTATCGCTCGCGCGTTGGCCATGCAGCCGAAAATCCTGCTGATGGACGAACCCTTCGCCGCCCTCGACGCGTTGACCCGACGCAAGATGCAGGAAGAGTTGCTGCTGCTCTGGGAAGAGGTGCGATTCACCCTGTTATTCGTCACCCACTCCATCGAAGAGGCGCTGGTAGTTGGCAATCGCATCCTGTTGCTGTCGCCGCACCCGGGGCGGGTTCGCGCAGAAATCCACAGCCATCAATACGACCTGCACAGCCTCGGCGGTGTGGAATTCCAGGCGTCGGCGCGGCGCATTCACCGCCTGCTGTTCGATGAAGCGCCCGAGGCCGAGCGAGAGCTGGGTTTCGCCGATATCCGCATTGCTTACTGAGGGCCACCCATGCGCCAGGAATACGAAATTACCTTAGAGCCACTGGTCAGCGTGCCGGTGGAGCGCGAGTTGCCGCTGCGCCAACGCCTGTGGCAACAAGGCTGGCTGCGCAAGGGCCTGATCCTGATCGTGCTCGCTGTCCTGTGGGAAGCCGTCGCGCGGTATCAGAACAACGACCTGCTGCTGCCGAGCTTCTTGCAAACTTCACAGGCGTTATTCGACGGCTTGCTCAGTGGCGAGTTACTCAGCAAGGTCAGCATCTCGCTGGCGGTGTTGATCAAGGGCTACCTGATCGGCATCGTGTTGGCGTTTGCGCTGACCACGCTGGCGGTCTCGACACAGCTTGGCCGCGACCTGCTCAGCACGCTGACCTCAATGTTCAACCCGTTGCCGGCCATTGCGCTGCTGCCGCTGGCGCTGCTGTGGTTTGGCCTGGGGCAGAACAGCCTGATCTTTGTGCTGGTGCATTCGGTGTTATGGGCCTTGGCCCTGAACACCTATTCGGGGTTCCTCGGCGTGTCCGAGACCCTGCGCATGGCGGGCCGCAACTATGGCCTCAAGGGCATGCGTTTTGTGCTGTTCATCCTGATTCCCGCGGCGCTGCCGTCGATTCTCGCCGGCCTGAAAATCGGCTGGGCATTCGCCTGGCGCACGCTGATCGCCGCCGAACTGGTGTTCGGCGCCACCAGCGGCAAAGGCGGGCTGGGCTGGTACATCTTCCAGAACCGCAACGAGCTGTACACCGACAAAGTCTTTGCCGGGCTGGCCGTGGTCATCCTCATCGGGCTGCTCGTGGAAAACCTGGTGTTCGACACTTTCGAACGGCTTACCGTCAAGCGCTGGGGCATGCAGCGCTGAACCGCCGGTTTTAATCCTGCTACGATCGCACGCAATTCACTCTCCAAAGACCACGAGTGCTTGGCATGCAACTACCGGACATGAACCTGCTGGTCGCCCTCGACGCCTTGCTCGACGAGGGCAGTGTGGTCGGCGCCGCGCGGCGGATGAATTTGAGCCCCGCCGCCATGAGCCGCACCCTCACGCGCATTCGCGAGGCGGTGGGCGATCCGATCCTGGTGCGCGCCGGTCGCGGCCTGGTGCCGACGCCCAAGGCCCTGGAGTTGCAGGGCCAAGTGCGCAACGTGGTGGAGCAGGCAGCGTTGCTGTTTCGCTCCGCCGATCAAGTGGACCTGAGCACCTTGCGCCGTCGCTTCAGTGTGCGGGCCAATGACTTCTTTATCGGCGTGTACGGTGGCCGGCTGTTCGACACCATGGAGCGCATGGCCCCGCAGTGCGAGCTGTGTTTTGTGCCTGAGGCCGACACCGACGACGATGCGCTGCGCGAAGGTCGTTTGGACTTGCGCGTCAGCAATTCCCGGCCTCCCAGCCCCGAAGTGAAAGTGCAAAACCTGTTCTCCACCACCTTCGTCGGCCTTGCGCGCAAAGATCACCCGCTGTTCGATGGAGAGATCACCGCCGCGCGTTTCGCCGGCTATTCCCACATCAGCATCTCGCGACGCGGCATCGCCCGTGGGCCGATCGACACCGCGCTGAATGCCTTGGGCCTGGAGCGTCGCGTGGCAATGATCGCTCCGGGTTTTCACGGCGCTATGTTTATGCTGCCCGACTCGGACCTGCTGCTGCCGGTGCCCAAGGAAGCGCTGCTGAGCGCCAATCGCCTGAATCTGCCGTTGCGCGCCTTCCAGCTACCGATCTCGCTGCCGACGCTGGTATTGGCCCAGTCCTGGCATCCGCGTTTCGACAAAGACCCCGCCCACAAATGGCTGCGCGAAACCATGCGCGAAAGCTGCCACGCCACCTGGCTTGAAGCCCAGCCCACCTGATTGTTGATGCTGGCTCGGTCAAAATGTGGGAGCGGGCTTGCTCGCGAAAGCGGAGTGTCAGTGAAAGATGTTCCAACTGAGCCACCGCATTCGCGAGCAAGCCCGCTCCCACAGGGTTTTGTGGTGCATTTTAGGATTGCGTCTGGCGCACTTATAAGCTTCCGACAAGTAACTTTTTGTCATGGGTATGTCTGATTAAACTGCTTGGGTATTTCTAAACCCGAGCTACCTGTTCATGACTCCCCTCGCTGCCCCCGCCCTTCAGGCCGCAGCCAAACCCACTGCCCTGAGCCCGCCTGTGTTTGATCTGCGGATCATCATCGGTCTGGTCGGCGTATTGCTGGCCGTGCTGGTGTCCGGTCTCAACGAGACGGTCACCAAAGTCGCCCTCGCCGATATTCGCGGTGCGCTCTACATCGGCTTTGACGAAGGCACCTGGCTGGTCGCCGCTTATACCGCCACTTCGGTCGCGGCCATGGCCTTTGCGCCCTGGTGTTCGGTGACGTTTTCGCTGCGCCGCTTCACGCTGTGCGCCATCGGTTTGTTCACCGTGCTGGGCATCCTGTGCCCGTTTGCGCCGAACTACGAAAGCCTGCTGGTGCTGCGCACCGTGCAAGGTCTGGCCGGTGGCGCGTTGCCGCCGATGCTGATGACGGTGGCGCTGCGTTTCCTGCCAGCCAACGTCAAGCTGTATGGCCTGGCTGGCTACGCGCTCACCGCCACGTTCGGCCCGAGCCTGGGCACGCCGCTGGCGGCGCTGTGGACCGAATACGTCGGCTGGCAATGGGCGTTTTGGCAGATTGTCGCGCCGTGCCTGCTGGCCATGGCCGCCGTTGCGTATGGCTTGCCGCAAGACCCCGTGCGGCTGGAGCGCTTCAAACAATTCAACTGGCGCGGCCTGCTGCTGGGCTTTCCGGCGATCTGCATGCTGGTGATCGGCCTGTTGCAGGGCAATCGCCTGGACTGGTTCGAGTCCGGCTTGATCACCTTCCTGCTCAGTGGCGGCACGCTGCTGCTGGTGCTGTTTCTGGTCAATGAATGGTCGCAGCCGATTCCGTTTTTCAAGCTGCAGATGCTCGGCCTGCGCAACCTGGCGTTTGCCCTGATTGTGCTGGCGGGCGTGCTGATGGTGCTGACCTCGGTGATCCTCATTCCGTCGAGTTTTCTCGCCCAGGTTCAAGGTTATCGACCGCTGCAAACCGCGCCGGTGATGCTGCTGATGGCGCTGCCGCAATTGATCGCACTGCCACTGGTGGCGGCGCTGTGCAACCTGCGCTGGGTTGATTGCCGATGGGTGCTGGGCATCGGCCTGAGCATGCTGGTGCTGTGTTGCGTGGGCAGTTCGCAGCTGACGTCGGAATGGATTCGCGACGATTTCTACGGCCTGTACCTGCTGCAAATCTTCGGTCAGCCCATGTCCGTGTTGCCGCTGTTGATGTTGTCCACCGGCAGCATCCAGCCGATGGATGGGCCGTTCGCGTCGGCGTGGTTCAACACCATCAAAGGCCTCGCCGCCGTAATCGCCACCGCTGTGCTCGACACACTGACCACCCAGCGCCTGCACTTTCACTCGACGATGCTGGTGGACAGCCTGGGCAACTCGCCCCTCGCCGACGGCGACGCACCGGGCCTGGCGCACCGCCTGCACGAGCAGGCCGTGGTGCTGACCTCGTCGGACCTTTATTACGTCATGGCCGCCGTCGCGGTGGCGTTGATTCTGCTGATTTTCTGGATGCCGACGCGGATTTTTCCACCGCGCGCACCGACCTAGCCAAAAGGATTTCTCATGAAACGCAAAGACAAAATCGCCGTCTCCGTCATCGCCGTGTTTGCCGTCGGCGTGCTGGTGTACTTGGTTGCGCCGGGCCTGTTGGGCAGCAAACGTCAGACCACTAACGACGCATTCGTTGCTGCCGACTTCACCCTGGTGGCGCCGCGCGTGGCCGGCTTTATCAAGGAAGTGCTGGTGGAAGACAACCAGCGCGTTAAAGCCGGGCAACTGCTGGCGTTGATCGACGACCGCGATTTTCGCGCCGCCGCCCAGGCGGCCGACGCCGACACGTTAGTCGCTCAAGCCCAACTGAAAAACGCCACCGCGACCCTGGAACGCCAAAGCTCGGTGATCGCCCAGGCCCAGGCCACCGTGGCGGCAGACCGCGCCGAAGTGGCGTTTGCCGAACATGAACTGAACCGCTACAACCACCTCGCCGGCGTTGGCGCGGGCACCGTGCAAAGCGCTCAGCAAGCCAAAACCCGCATCGACCAGGCGACCGCGCGCCTGGCGAATGCCACCGCAGTGCTGGCCGCCGAGCGCAAGCAGGTGGAGATCCTCACCGCGCAGCGCGATGCCGCTGAAGGTGGGCTCAAACGTGCCCAGGCCGCGCTGGAAATGGCCAGCTATCAGCTGTCGTACACGCGCATTGTTGCGCCGGTGGACGGCATGGTTGGCGAGCGCGCCGTTCGCGTGGGCGCCTACGTAACGCCGGGCAGCAAGATCCTTGCGGTGGTGCCACTGGCCGAGGCCTTTGTGGTGGCCAATTTTCAGGAAACACAGCTCTCGCACATGCACGCCGGCCAAGCTGTGCAGGTGCGCGTCGACAGCCTCGATGGCGAGTTGCTTAACGGTCACCTGGAAAGCCTGGCACCGGCCACTGGCGTGACCTTCGCGTCGGTCAAACCCGACAACGCCACCGGCAACTTCACCAAGGTGGTGCAGCGCATTCCGGTGAAGATTGTGCTGGAGCCGAACCAGCCGCTGACCGAACGCCTGCGCGTTGGCATGTCGGTGGAAGCCAGCGTCGATACCCAGCCGGTCGCGCAACAACGTGAGGTAGCCCAGCAATGAGACGCCTCTTCTGGCTCAGCGTGAGCCTTGTCAGCCTCAGTGCCTGCACCGTCGGCCCGGATTTCCAGAAACCCCAAAGCCCGCACGTTACCCAGTGGGCCGAGCCCCAAGGCCGTCAAGCCGCCAGCCGCGCCGTCACTGACCCCTTGCAGGAGCGATGGTGGGACGTGTTCCACGACGAACAACTCTCGGCCCTCACGCGCCGCGCGCTCACCGACAACCTCGACCTGAAGCTCGCCAGCAGCCGCCTGCAACAAAGCCGCGCCGTGCGCCAGGTAACCACCGCCGAGCGCTACCCCAACGTCAACGCCACCGGCGATTACCTGCGCCAGCGCAACAGCGCCAAAGGCTTGAGCGACCCGTCCAACAACAATGGCCAGTCCGCCTATAACCAATGGGACATGGGTTTCTCCGCCGCCTGGGAGCTGGACTTCTGGGGCCGCGTCAAGCGCGAAACCGAAGCCGCCGACGCCACCCTGCAAGTCGCCGAAAACGACCGCCGAGCCGTGTTGCTGTCGGTGCTCGCCGAGACGGCACAGGACTACATCCAACTGCGCGGCGTGCAAAATACCCGCGCCGTCACCGAGCAAAACCTCGACGTCGCGCGCCATAGCCTCAAGCTCTCGCAACTGCGCCTGGCCGACGGCGTGGCAACGGATTTGGACGTGGCCGAAGCCGCCGCTCAAGTGGCGGCCATCGAAGCGCGCCTGCCGGAGTTGCAACAACGTCAGGACCAGTTGATCAACGCCCTGAGCCTGTTGATGGGCGAGCCGCCGCAAGCGCTGCACGCGCAACTGTCCAAGGACGCCGCTGTGCCGCAAACCCAGCGTCAGGTCGCGATTGGCCTGCCGTCCGAACTCGCCGAGCGCCGCCCGGATATCCGCCAGGCTGAAGCACGCCTGCACGCAGCCACCGCCAACATCGGCGTGGCCAAGGGCGATTTCTACCCGCGCATTACTTTGTCGGGCAGCCTCGGCTCCCAAGCCCTGCAACTGTCGGATTTCGGCTCCTGGGGCTCCCGCGCGTTCGCCTTCGGCCCGCAATTCAGCCTGCCGCTGTTCAATGGCGGGCGCCTGCAGGGCATGTTGAATCTGCGCGAAGCCCAACAACAGGAAGCCGCGTTGGCGTACCAGCAAACCGTGCTGCGCGCCTGGCATGAAATCGACGACCAACTGACCCGCTACAACGCCAGCCAACTGCGCCGCGACAGCCTCGCCGAAGCCGTGCGCCAGAACCAGATCGCCCTGACCACTGCGCAGCATCAGTACGTCGAAGGCGTGGTGGATTTCGTCAACGTCCTCACCGTGCAACGCGCGCTGCTGGCGACGCAGGAGCAGTGGGTGGAAAGCTCCACCGGCGTGTCGTTGGCGATGGTGGGGTTGTACAAGGCGCTGGGTGGGGGCTGGGAATCCGTCTACCCCACTCCCGCAGGCTGAACTCAACCTCCTGTGGATGATTTCCTGTGGCGAGCGGGCTTGCCCCGCGTTGGGCTGCGCAGCAGCCCCAAAACCAGACGCCGCGTTCTGCCTGAAAACGCGCGGTGAATTCATTGGGGCCGCTTCGCAGCCCAACGCGGGGCAAGCCCGCTCGCCACAGGGGGTACTGCGTGATTACGGATTCTGCAAAAACACCACATACCCCCGAAACCACTCATTCCCCTTCAAATACCCCGGTGCTTCCCACTCTCCGCCCTGAATCAAGCCCACTTTGAACGGCAGCCCCAGCCGGTTCATTCGGGGCAGATACGCCGCGTAATCCGGGATGCTGTGGCGGCCCTGATACGTCTGCACCACCACTTCATCCACCACGCCTTTGAGCTGCGCGATGGCGGCCGGGTCGGCGTTGCTGCTCCAGTCCATCAGGCCGGTGATGCTCAGGCGCAGGTCGGCGGGCAGGCGCTTGCGCAGGTCGCGCAGGAAGCCGGCGTATTCGTGCAGGTACTGGGTGCGGGCGTCGAAGTCGATCTGGATGCCGACCACCGGGTTGCCCGCGTCGCGCCAGCGTTGCACCTGGCCGAGCAGTTGGGTGTAGACCTGTTCGGGCCAGTGCAGGGTGTGGGCGCGGTAGACCACCCAGATGTCGCCGCGTGTGAAGCGCGGCACGCTCATGCCTTGGGCGATCAGTTGCACGCCGCGCTCGGGCGCGCGGCGGGTGGAGTTGATCTGGCCCTGGAGGATGTACAGGGTTTTTGCCTGCTTGAGTACCGGCTGCGGTGTGACGCCGCTCCACAGCCAGAAGGCGTCATAGTCGCGGGCGTCGACGGCGCCGAAGGCCGGGCTTGCCAGCAACAGCACGCCGAGCCACAGCTGCTTCACCAGTAGTACTGCAGCGATTTACCCCACTGGGTGTCGGCGAAGCCGGTTTTCAGTTGGCGGAACCAGGCTTTGCGCACCGCCGGTTCAACGTCAACCCCGCCACAGCCGTTATAGCCGGACGGTGAGTAGCAGTTGATGGCGCGAAACAGTGCATAGGCCTTGTCGTTCTTCGGCGCCTTGGCGTTAGCGATCACCTGCTTGTAGCCATCGAGCCGCGAGAAGGTTTCGCCCGGAAACTGCGACGCGGTGCTGCCAAGGCTGCCCGCTGCGCGTGCTTGCTCAAGCGGCATGCCATCCAGGCCATTGCGCAGGATGAACTCACCAAAGCAGTTCAGGGCTTGCGGGTTTTTCGCGTCGCTTTGCAAGGTGGCGGCGGTTTGCGCGATGCTCGGGCAGGCATAGCCAGACTCGGCTTTGTCACCGTTCCACTGGAACAGTTTCAAGCTCTGGCCGGAGGTGTAGACGTAACCCAGGCTGGTGCCCAGCTTGTCTTCAGGCACCGCGGCCGGCAGTTGCTTGAGGTCGTCGGCGAAGGTGGCGAACTGGCCGCGCAGCAGGTCTTTGTAGAGCAGCACGAATTGCGCGGTCTGGCGTTCCACGGGGTCGCTGGCTTTGGCGATCTGCTGGCGCAGCAAGTCGGGCCCGGCGACGTTGCGCAGCAGGATGTAACGCACCTGCTTGGCAGTTATCGGCGAGTCGGCGGCGAACACCTGTGCCAGCTTGCCGCTGCGCTCATAGTTCATCGCCAGGGCCAACTCCAGTTGGTCGCGTTGGAGCGGCAATGTGGCCAGGGGCAGCAATTGCAGCCACAGGTCTTGCGCGCCTTTCCAGTCTTGTTTGGCTTCCAGGGCGAGGGCGCGCAGGGTTTGTTGGCTGAAGGCAAAGTAGTTCAGGCTCGACGGCACGTTTTGCGGCAAGTGCTTCAAGGCTGCATCCGGTTCGTGCTCGGTATACAGCGCGCTCACGGCGAGCAAGTAATCGTAGAGTTCCGGCTCGCCTGCGAACGCGGCTTTTTGCTTTTCCAGGTCGCTGCGGGCGAGGGCAGGCTGGCCGCCGCCGCGCATCACCATCAGGTCGCTGACAAACTGGATCATCGGCGTCTTGACGGTTTCGCTGTTGACCATCAGGAGCTTGAGGTCGGTTTCTTCCACCAGGTCATCCACGCTCACGTTGCGCTGCGCGTCGGTCGCCTGGGTCAACTGCCAGGCGTACGCCTCGGCGAGTTTTCCATTGTCGTTTTGCAACCAGTACACGCGCCGCAACAGGCCGCGCGCGGAGGCCCCGTATTCGCCCTGTGGATAAGTCTTCAGGTAAGTGTCGAAGCCGCGACCGGCATCGGCCAGCGCAGACTTATCCACACGCTCAGGCTGCGGCACGCCTTCGTTGTCGTAGACATTGTCTTGGGCCAGGTTCAGCGCGTTGCGCGCGGTCATGTACAGCGCCGCCTCTTTCAGCCACGGCGACGTCGCGTTTTGCGTGGCGACGAAACCCTTGCCGGCATCGGCAAAACGCCCGCTATAGAAATCGGCGGCGGCTTGCAGGTAAGTGCGAAACAGTTGGCCTTCGGGCGACTGGATGGCGTCAGGCGGCTCCACGACCGGGCCGACCCACTCACAGCCCGTGAGCAATTGAAGGCGCGCCTTCACCAACAGGTCGCGCTCGGCCGTTGGCAGGTTGGCGTTAATCACCTGGCCGATGTACGCGTTGGCGCTGGCATCGTCGTTGCTGCGGCAGCGGCTGCCTTCGCCAGTGAGGAAGGCATCGCCAGCGGCTTTCTTATCATCGCGCTTGATGCCCAGCGGTTCGATCAGCGCATCCAGCGTGAGCCCCTTGGGATCGTCCGAGGTGCTGACGGCTGTAGCTTCGTTGCGCGGGACGAGGCGGTACACCGCAAACGGCACCGGGCCGAAACCCTGGGACACGTCATCTTCGCTCAGGGCATTGGGGGTCAGCGGCGCGTTCTTTTTGTCGGCCAGCAGCAGGCGCAGGTTGACCCGGCTGTCGTTGCCGGGGCTCAGAAACGGCAGGTTGCTGCACGGGTCCAGCGTGTCCCGCGACACCCGCCAGTCGGGGTAGCACGAGTCGTCTGAACTGGCCTGGGCCTGCAGGGAGATTCCGGCCAGCAGCGCCAGTGTCAGGGGTGACAAAAAGCCAATGCGCATGACGTTTCCTTGATCCTTAAGCCTTCGAGGGAGGCAATAATAGCGTGATCTCACAAATGCTTCGGAGAAGGACCACACAAATCGTTGATTTGTCCGATTCCAGCAGCGATTTAAGGGTTTTTGTCCTAGAGTGGCGGTCATTCATGCATAGGGCCTTGTTTGCCGGCCAAAAAGGTAATGGTAGGGGAATCGAGGTGCGACGGTCTGTGGTAGAGCAAGATGAAAAGGTGGCGGGATTGCCCGCATTTGATCGCGTCGCCAATAGCTGGGATGCAGCCGGCTGGATGAGCCGTTTGTGGTGGGTGCCAATCCTGGCACTGGCCTTTGCCCTGCGTTTTTACAACCTGACGGCCGCAGCGATCTGGGGTGACGAAGGCTCAAGCCTGCTGCTCAGCGAATACGCGGCGGATGATTTGTGGTTTCACGCGGCCCACGATGTGCACCCTCCGTTGTACTTTTTTATGCTGCGTGGCTGGATCGAGCTGTTCGGCGACAGCATCTGGTCGATTCGCAGCATGAGTGCCATTCCCGGCGCGATCGTCGTGGGCCTGGGCATCTGGCTGACGCGGCAAATGTCCACCCGGCGTGCTGCCGTGTTGGCCGGGATCCTGCTGGCGCTGTTGCCCACGGCGGTGCGCTACAGCCAGGAAGTGCGCATGTATTCGCTGCTTGGCGTGTGGCTGCTCGGCGCCACGCTGGCGCTGGTGTATTGGGTGCGAAGGCCTGAACGCACGCGCTACCTGGCAGCGTATGTCGTGCTGATGAGTGCCGGTTTCTATACCCATTACTTCACTGCTCTGTGTGTGCTGGTGCACTGGGCCTATCTGATCGTGTTGAGTTCAGCCCAGGCGCCCGGCCAACGTTCGGTAACGCGCCCGGCGTGGTGGGCCGCGAACCTGGCGATTGTGTTGGTCTACCTGCCCTGGCTACCCAACTTGCTGGACCTGGTCCGGCATGTCGACCAGCTCAAGGTGGGCGGTGACATTGGCTGGGAAGACCCGGTCAGCCTGTATTCCGTGCCGTCGATGATCTGGCAATTCGTGCTGCAAGATGAAGGCATTGGCTTCTGGCAGCCGCTGTTCTGGTTATTCCCGCTGCTGCTGATTGCGGTAGTCGGCATCACCGCCTGGCAGGACCGCGAACGCTACCGCTCGGCGAGCCTGCTGGCGCTGTTTTTCCTGCTGCCGCTGTTGCTGGTGTACGCGGTATCGTTCATTTCCCCGGTGTTTATTGAGCGTTACCTGACGGTGTACGCCCTGGGTTTGCCGATCCTGTTGGCGTTGGCCATAGATCGCCTGCCGGCACGCCTGTCATGGCTCGGCGTCGCGTTGTTCGTAGTGTTTGTGGGTGTGGAGTTGGTGGGGCTCAAGAACAACTTTGCCGTCGATGAACAGGACCAGTTCAACGTGCCTGTGGAGTTCGTCAATCGCAACTACCAGGAAGACGACCGTATCGTCCTGAGCGACATGATGTGGTACCTCAGCTACGTGTATTACGACCAGACCGACGCCCAATTGCAGCTCTACACACCGCCCAAACCCGACGGCACGCCAACGCGTCCGAACGCCTACGGCTTCGGCACACTGGTGGACCAGGATGGCGGGCGCATCTATCTCGACCGCCTGTCAGCGCTGCCGGCGGATACCCACCGCGTGTGGCTGATCAGCAGCAACGAAGCGCCGGATGATTTTGCACCACTGCCCGAAGGCTGGCGCGAACTCAGTCGCCAGGATGGCGGTGGCGCCAGGGCGCGACTGTTCGTGCTGTGCAACGGGCCGCAGCCGCGACCTGAAGGTTGTCGCTAGACCCAGTCAACCGGAGCGGCATCTGGCGGACGCGTTTTTCTGGAACGACAGCTAAAAGGCGTTTTTGCGTGACGGGTTGTACGAGGATGCGGATTGGGCGGTAGGGGCC
Source organism: Pseudomonas sp. AMR01 (assembly GCF_041946035.1). Taxonomy (NCBI): domain Bacteria; kingdom Pseudomonadati; phylum Pseudomonadota; class Gammaproteobacteria; order Pseudomonadales; family Pseudomonadaceae; genus Pseudomonas; species Pseudomonas sp. AMR01. Next base: position 81,123 of record NZ_JAUTYR010000016.1, on the reverse strand, counting down.
TTAATGAGTGATGCCAAAGCGCACAACAATTCTTAATGCCAGTGGTGTTCCAATGTGGGAGCTGGCTTGCCTGCGATGGCGGGGTGTCAGTCGAAATAGATGTCGACTGACACGCCGCCATCGCAGGCAAGCCAGCTCCCACACCGATTGTGCAAGGCTGAAAAATCCACGTCCGCGTTCAAACCCGCTTCACTCACTCACACCCGCCACCACCCATCAAAAATTTGTATCAAAACTTGACGACATTGGATCCATCCACCATATTGATAGTTAGCAAACTAACTGTATGCGAACTATTCAGTGTCTCAAAACCTCGAACAACTCCAGATGAATCTCAGCAGCAGCATGGTGGTGGGTGCGCGTAACTGGCGCAAAATCTGCCAGACCACGCTGGTGAGCTACGGTATTTCCGAAGCCTGCGCCGTGCCGTTGTTGATGATCGGCCGCTTGGGCGATGGTGTGCATCAGGTAAAAGTGGCTCAGGCGTCGGGGATGGAAAGCCCGTCGCTGGTGCGCCTGCTCGATCAACTGTGCGCGGGCGGTTACGTGTGCCGCACCGAAGACGTCCACGATCGCCGCGCCAAGGCCTTGAGCCTTACCGAGCGCGGCCGTGAGCTGGTGCAGGCGGTGGAATCGCAACTGGTGCGTCTGCGCCAGGAAGTGCTCGCCGACATCGCCCGTAGCGACCTTGAAGCTGCGCTGCGCGTATTGCGTGCCTTTGAAGCGGCCGGGGTGATGCCCTCTTGAACGGCTTTTTCACCGGCATGCCCCCTGCGAAAGACTGGTTCTACGGCGTGCGCACCTTCGCAGCGTCGATGATCGCCTTGTACATCGCCATGCTCATGCAAATGCCGCGTCCGTATTGGGCGATGGCGACGGTGTATATCGTCTCCAGCCCGTTTGTCGGCCCCACCAGTTCCAAAGCGCTGTACCGCGCCGTCGGCACCTTTATGGGCGCGGCGGCGGCGGTGATTTTTGTGCCGATGTTTGTGCAGGCGCCTTATGTGCTGGTGGTGGTGATTGCGTTGTGGACGGGCATCTTGCTGTTCCTCTCGATGCACCTGCGCACGGCGAATAACTACGCACTGATGCTGGCGGGCTACACCTTGCCGCTGATTGCGCTGCCGGTTGTGGATAACCCGCTGGCCGTGTGGGATGTGGCAGAGGCGCGCACCGAAGAAATCTTCCTCGGCATCGCGGTAGCCGCTGTGGTCGGCGCAATGTTCTGGCCGCGTCGGCTGATGCCGGTGTTCGACGGCTCGGTGGCCAAGTGGTTTGCCGACGCACAGGTCTACAGTCAGCGTTTTCTGACCCGCAACGTGGACACTGGAGAAATCAGCACCTTGCGCGGCGGCATGGTTGCCACCTTCAACACCCTCGAATTGATGATCGGCCAGTTGCCCCACGAAGGCGCGCGGCCGCAGACGGTGCGTAATACCAAGGAGCTGCGCGGGCGCATGATTCACCTGCTGCCGGTGGTGGATGCGCTCGACGATGCGCTGTACGCCATCGAACACCGCGCGCCTGAGTTTCTTGAACGAATAGAGCCGGTGTTGGAGGCCGCCGCGCAGTGGCTGGAAAACACCAAAGACAGCGCGCCGCTGCAAAGCTGGCGCGTCCTGCGCGATCAAGTCGATGCCCTGCAACCCCAGGGCGAAGCGCTGGACGACCGCCACACACTGCTGTTCTCCAACGCGCTGTATCGCCTCGGCGAGTGGATCGATTTGTGGCAGGACTGCCGCAGCCTGCAAGCCGCCATCCAGTGCGCAAGCCAGGACACCTGGCGCGCCGTGTACCGCCACTGGCGCCTGGGCCGGCTGACGCCGTTCCTCGACCGTGGCCTGATGTTCTATTCGGCGTTTTCCACCGTCACTGCGATCATCGTCGCCTCGGTGCTGTGGATTCTGCTGGGCTGGACCGACGGCGGCAGCGCGGTGATTCTGGCGGCGGTGGCGTGCAGCTTTTTCGCCACGATGGACGACCCGGCGCCGCAGATTTTCCGGTTCTTTTTCTGGACCGCCATGTCGGTGCTGTTCGCCAGCCTGTATTTGTTTTTGGTGCTGCCCAACCTGCACGATTTTCCGATGCTGGTGCTGGCGTTCGCCGTGCCGTTTATCTGCATTGGCACGCTCACCGTGCAGCCGCGTTTTTACCTCGGCATGCTGCTGACGCTGGTGAACACCTCGTCGTTTATCAGCATCCAGGGCGCCTACGACGCCGACTTCCTCAACTTCGCCAACGTCAACCTGGCCGGGCCTGTGGGCTTGCTGTTCGCCTTTGTGTGGACGCTGATCGCGCGGCCCTTCGGCGCTGAATTGGCGGCCAAGCGCCTGACCCGTTTCAGCTGGCGCGACATTGTCAGCCTCACCGAGCCCGCAACCCTGGCCGAGCACCGGCACATGGCCGCGCAAATGCTCGACCGCTTGATGCAGCATTTGCCGCGCCTGGGGTTGATCAACCAAGACACCGGCAGCGCCCTGCGCGATTTGCGCGTGGCGCTGAACCTGCTTGACCTGCTGGCTTATTCGCCACGCATCCACGGCGTTGCGCGCGTGTTGCTCAACCAAGTGGTGGAAGGCGTCGGCGGTTACTTCAAGGCCTGCCTGAAAGCGGGTGAACGCTTGCCCGCGCCGAGCGGTCTGCTGATGGCTCTGGACCGCACGCGCCGCGCCCTCAACGGGCAGGGCCTGCAGAACGAAGATGACACCCGCCTGCATCTGCTGCACGCGCTGGCCGGTTTGCGCCTGTCGTTGCTGCCCGGCGTGGAATTTATTGGCGGCACCGAGATGGAAGCGCCGCTGCCTGATGGAGCGCCTTTATGATCGGTGATCTGGATATCAGCGGGGTGTTCCTGCCCACGTTGCTGGTGCTGATGGGCATTACGTATGTGTTGTTTCTGGTGGTGCACGGGCTGTTGACGCGCATTCACTTCTATCGCCTGGTCTGGCACCGGGCATTGTTCAATGTGGGGCTCTACGCGCTGTTGCTGGGCGCGGTGGACTCACTCAGTCGATACCTGATGACATGAAAAAACCATTTTTGACCATCGGCCGTGTCGTCCTCACGTTGTTGATCGTGACGTTTGCGGTCGTCGTTGTGTGGCGCATGGTCATGTACTACATGTTTGCGCCCTGGACCCGTGACGGGCACATCCGTGCCGACATCGTGCAGATCGCCCCGGACGTGTCCGGGTTGATCCAGCGAGTCGACGTGCGCGACAACCAATTGGTAGCCAAGGGCCAAGTGCTGTTTGCGGTTGACCAGGACCGCTTCAAGCTGGCCCTGCGCCAAGCCCAGGCCGCCGCGGCCGACCGTCAGGAAACCCTGGCGCAAGCCAGCCGCGAGTACAAGCGTAACCGTGGCCTGGGTAACCTGGTGCCGAGTGAGCAGTTGGAGGAAAGCCAGTCCCGCGTGGCCCGCGCTCAATCGGCCCTCGCCGAAGCGCAAGTGACGGTGGACGCTGCGCAGCTCAACCTCGACCGCTCGGTGATCCGCAGCCCGGTCGACGGCTACGTCAACGACCGCGCGCCGCGTGCTCAGGAATTCGTCACCGCCGGCCGGCCGGTGTTGTCGGTGGTGGACAGCAATTCCTACCACATCGACGGCTACTTCGAAGAGACCAAGCTCGACGGCATCCACGTGGGCATGGCCGTGGATATCCGCGTGATCGGCGACAATGCGCGCCTGCGTGGCCATGTGCAGAGCATCGTCGCCGGTATCGAAGACCGCGACCGCAGCAGCGGCTCCAACCTGTTGCCCAACGTCAACCCGGCGTTCAGCTGGGTGCGCCTGGCCCAGCGGATTCCGGTGCGGATTGCCTTTGATGATGTACCGGCGGACTTCCGCATGATCGCCGGGCGTACGGCGACGGTGTCGATCATCGGCGATAAGGTCAAAGACGGAGACACCCAATGAAGCAGCTGCTGGCGACCGCTGCGCTGGGGTTGTTGCTGTCGGCCTGCCAAGTGGTGGGCCCGGATTACACGTTGCCGGAAAAGTCCGCCGTGAACCGTAGCGACCTGCAAGGCCAGCTCGCGGGCGAGGGCAACAACGTGGTTTCGGCGCCGGTGCCGGCGGACTGGTGGAAGCTCTACAAAGACCCGCGCCTGGATGAGCTGGTGCGCCAGGCCATGGTCTCCAACACCGACCTGCGCGTGGCCGCCGCCAACTTGCAGCGCGCGCGTTACCAGACCGAGCAGGCTGAATCCGCAGGCGGCTGGAGCCTCGGCGCCAAGGCCGAAGCCCAGCGCCTGCAGGAGTCGGGCGAGGCGTATTTGCTGACGGAAAAAGTCCCGGTGGACAACATCGGCAGTGTCGGTATCACCACCTCGTATCAATTCGATCTGTTCGGCACCTTGCAGCGCGGCATTGAAAGCGCCCAGGCCAGTGCGGACGCTGCCCAGGCGGCGGCCGATATTGCGCGCATCACGCTGGTCGCGGATGTCGTGCGTTCTTACACCCAAGTGTGCGCGGCCAACGAAGAGCTGGCGATTGCCAACGAGTCGCTCAGCCTGCAAGCCCAGAGCACCAAACTGACCCAGCGCTTGCGTGACGCCGGGCGCGGCGATGAAACCCAGGTGACCCGCTCGCAAACCCAATACAAATCCTTGCGCGCCGACATGCCGCGCTACGAAGCGGCACGCCAGTCAGGGTTGTTCCGCTTGTCGATGCTGCTGGCCAAGCCGCTGGACCAATTGCCAGCGGGCACCGCCAGTTGCGCCGAGCTGCCACACATCACCCAGTTGCTGCCGGTAGGCGACGGCGCGACGCTGCTCAAGCGTCGCCCCGACGTGCGCCAGGCTGAACGCCAACTGGCCGCCGCGACCGCGCGGATCGGTGTTGCCACCGGCGCCTTGTACCCGGACATCAGCATCGGCGCCACGGTTGGCACCGTGGGTTTGCTGGATGACCTGGGCACGGGGCCGACCAACCGCTGGGGTTTTGGCCCGCTGATCAGTTGGACCGTGCCGACCAACGGCGCCCGTGCGCGCATCCATGAAGCCGAAGCCGCCACCCAGGGCGCTCTCGCGCACTTCGACGGCGTGGTGCTTAACGCCATCCGCGAAACCCAGACCGGCCTCGCGCAGTACACCGCGCAACTGCAACGCCGGGAGGCGCTTGCCGATGCCGGTGAGTCGGCCAAGAAAGCGTCGGAGCAAACGCACCGATTTTTCCTGGCTGGCCGTGCGTCGTTCCTGGCCGACCTGCAAGCCACCCGCACCTACACCGATGTGCGCGCGCAACTGGCGGCGGCGAACACCCAGGTCGCCATGAGCCAGATCAATCTGTTCCTCGCCTTGGGCGGCGGCTGGGAAAGCGGACGAACGCAAGCGTCACAGCCCGGCAAACCCTGAGCGAAACGCTATGCTTTGTCAGGCGAACCGCGTAATGGCTCGCCTGACACTGCTCGCGTTTGCTCATGGGGATTCGAATAATGAAAAACCCTTATGCTCCCGCTTTCTGGTGCGTGTTCTTCGCACTGGTGCTGTTATCGGCTGCCTATTTTTACGGCGTCATGCTCGCTCACCAAATCGACACCGCCATGGTGTTCCTCGACAGCGCCTGCCTGGTAATCGGCACCCTGTCCATTGGCGTGGTCGCCTGGGCGTCCTATCAAAATCAACAGGTGAAGCGGCGCTTGCTCGAACAAGGCAAGACCCGCGTGGTGATCTGGGACACCAAGGTTGCGCTGCGCCGTGTTGAGACCGTGTTCGACCGCTACTTCTGGGGCAGCTATTGGCAACCTGGGCGAACATTTCAGGAAGTGATGGGCGAACTCACCGGCACGCCGCTTGAAAAAAGCCTCGAAGCCCTGAAAAAACAATGTGTGCTGCTCGACAAACAGGTAGCCGACGGCAGGCATTGGCTGAATAACGCGCGGGAATTGTCTGACGTGGCCAACCAAATGGCCCGCGAACGCTACCAACTGGACTTCTGTGACCCCAAGGTCGATACCCCAGGCAATGCGGTGATACACCGCGAGTTTGAGGTGTTGGTGTACACCTGGACGGCACGCCTGAAGAGTTTTGATCACCAGCTTGATGAGATCGAAACCGAGTATTCCTGAGCTGCGGGGTGAACCAACCGCGGGCCAGACCCTCTGAAAAACTGCGCCGTACGCGGCCGCGAGTGCTAATCTTCCCCCGTTTTCGGCGGGCTTGAGCCAACCCCCTCGGGGTTCAAGGAAGACAGCCCACTTCTCACAGGATTTGATCAGGTCACTTCATGAATAAGCCAGCAGTTGTTTTTTTGGGTTTCGTTGTCGCCGTCGGCGCCATCAGTGCAGGCGGCGCCTGGTACACCGGTAAGCAGCTGGAGCCGGTGCTGCAAACCGCGATCCAGAACGCCAACAAAGAACTGCAGACCTCCATGGCCGGCGTCGATGGCACCGCGAGCCTGGAGTTGGTGTCCCTGGACCGTGGCCTGTTCAGCAGCACCGCTCACTACCGTCTGAAAGGGCAGGGCAGCGTGTTCGGTGAAGACAACCCGAACCCGGAGTTGCTGTTCGTCGACCACATCGAACACGGCCCGCTGCCGTTTTCGCGCCTGGTGTCGCTGAAGTGGTTGCCGGTCATGGCCACCAGTCACTATGCGCTGGAAAAAAACGCCACCACCGAAAAATGGTTCGCTGCCAGCAAAGACGTGTCGCCACTCAAAGGCGTGGCCAACATCGGCTACAACCGTTCGGTCAACGGCAACGTCGAACTGCTGCCTTTGGAGCTCAAGGACGACAAGTCCTCGGTGAGCTTCAGCGGCGCCAACATGGACTTCGACAGCACCGCCGAAGGCAAGAAGGTCAAGGCTGAAGGCTTCATGAACAGCCTCAAAGTCTCGGTCATCGATGCCAACGGTGCACCGTTCGACGCCGAACTGTCCGGCCTGACCGTGGCCAGCAACCTGGAAAAATCCGGCTTTGGTTTCTACACCGGGCAAAACACCGTGGAGCTGACCGATTCCAAGGTCACCTACGGCCCGCAGAAAACCGTGCTGACCTTCAAGGGCTTTGAGCAGAAAGACACCAGCGAAACCAAAGACAACAACCTGGCCGGCCGCGTCGACTACAAGATCGACGAGATTGGTTTCCAGGGTAAGCCCGTCGGCTCGGCCGCCATGGCCCTGAGCATGAAGAACGTCGACATCCCGGCGATGCTGCTGCTGACCAAGCTGTACCAGGACAAAATGCAGCCGGTGCAAGCCGCCGCCGCTGCCGGTCAACCGGTGCCTGAGTTGCAACTGACCGAAGCCGAACAGGCCCTGGTCGAAGCCAACGTCAACCAAGTGCTGGCTGCCAAGCCGCAAGTGGCGGTGGAAAACCTGTCGCTGAAAACCACCCACGGCGAGAGCAAGTTCAACCTGATTGTGGACCTGACCAAGCCAGCATCCATGCAGCTGCCACCGGTTGAACTGGGCAAGCAAATGGTTTCATTGCTGGATGCCAACCTGACCCTGTCCAAGCCGATGATTGGCGACGTGGCCGGCCTGCAAGCGCAGGCGGGTGGTGTGACTGATCCTAAAGCCATCGAGCAGCAATCGCAGATGGCGGCTGAGATGGTCAGCGGCATGGCGGTGGGGACTCAACTGGCGACCCTGGTGGGTACTGATGTGGTGTCCAAGCTGCATTACGCCAACAATGAAGTGACCTTCAATGGGCAGAAGATGACCGTTGAGCAGTTTATTGGGTTTGTGATGGCTAAAGCGGGTGCGGTCAGCGGCGCTCAGTAAGTAGCCAGGCGCACTGCATAACTCTGTGGGAGCGGGCTTGAACGCGATGGCGGTTTGTCTTGGTACATATCCGTTGTTTGGGTAACGGCTGAAATCGGTTCCGCTCTTACAGCGGGTCACTTTTGGAAAAGAGCCCCAAAAGTAACCAAAAGGGCTCTTGCCCCACCACTCGGTGCCTCGCTGTGGCTCGGCATGCCCTCACTCCGGCTTGAATCCGTGGGCCGCCGCGATGGGCCATCCTTGGCCCAGCGCGGCTAACCCGGCGTCCTGCCGGGTTACCCACGGATTCAAGCCTGCGTTCGGCCATCGTGGTTAACGGGGCGCCTTAGATCAAGATCAAGACCTAAAGCACGGCGGCCTAGTAGCCGACCTGAGTGGTTGAATCAAAAGCGCTTTTCTTTTAAGAGCAGATTGCGGTCTCCCAGACAAAATGGAGATCCAATTGTGGGAGCGGGCTTGCTCGCGAATACGGTGGGTCAGTTGATAGATTCACTGGCTGACACACCGCCTTCGCGAGCAAGCCCGCTCCCACAGTTTTGACCGAGTACAACTTCAATACCTCCACACACTGTTGAGCTTCTCTGTGGGAGCTGGCTTGCCTGCGATGCAGGCACCGCGATACATCAAGCACACCCACCCACCAATTCTGAACAATTGTTCCGAATTGCCCTTTCTCCCACTTTCCTGAGGGATAGTTCCCACAGGAAAGCTAGGCCGGGTCACTAGACGCCGGCACCCTGATGCGAATTGCTCAGGGCTACCCATCGTTACAGCTTTCCGCGTGTAAGGAAGCTCACGATATGCTGCGAAACCTACCTCTCAGTGCTTCGGGCCGGTTGCGACTGCTCATCGGGGCAGCCTTGTGCAGCCAGTTGCTGATGCCCGCTGTCGCCATGGCCGACCCGGCTTACGATGCCTTGATCATTCAGGCGCGCAACGGCAATTTCACGCCCGCCCTGAGCCAGTTGCGCCAGCTTTCTGCCGAACGTCAGACGCCAGGCCAGATCAGCGATCACCTGGTGATTGCCGGGTGGGCCGGGCAAGACGCCGAAGTGCTTAAGGTCTACGAGGCCCAGGGCAAGAATCGCAACCTCACTACCCAGGCGCTCGCCACGGTGGCGCGCACTTATCGCAATCAAAAGCAGTGGCCGCAAGCCCTGGCGGTTTACCAGCAGGCGTTGCTGCGCGAGCCGAACAATATTGACCTGCAATTGGGCCAGGCCCTGACCCAGGCCGACGGCGGCCAAACCGCTGAAGCGGTGCGCCGCACGCGTGCATTGGTCGCCGCCAACCCCAATGACCCGAATCGCCGCATGGCCCTGGGTTATGCACTCAACCGCGCCGGCCTGAATTACGACGCCCTGTTCGAGTTTGACCAAGCCTTCATCCGCGCCGGCGATAAGCCCGAAGTAGTACGCGAGTACATCGTCGCCCTGCAAAAAGCCCGCTTGCCGGAACCGGCGCTGCGCCTGTCGGCCAAACACCCTGGGGTGCTCGACGCCGTGACCCAGCGCCGGCTGGAAGGTGACCTCGCCGCCGAACGCGTGCGCATGGCCGAGTACGCCACGCGCACCGAGAAAGAGCGGTATGTGGTTGCCGACCGCGCCCTTAATGACTACGACAAATTGCTCACGCGCTGGACCCCGGACGCCAGTGCCCATGACGACGTGGTGCGCTGGCGCATCGACCGCCTTGGCGCGCTCAAGGCGCGGGCGCGCACCGCTGAAGTGATTCGCGAGTACCAGGCCCTCAAGGGCGAAGGTGTGCAGTTGCCGACTTATGCGCTGCGCTGGGTTGCCGCGTCTTACCTCGACCAGCGTCAGCCGGAACAGGCCGAACCGCTGTATCGCCAGGTGTTAGCCGCCCCGGACGCCGACGCCAGCTACCGTGTGGATGACAGCACTGCACTGTTTTATGCGCTGCTCGAAAGCGACAAAGTCGACGAAGCGCGTACCGTCGCCAACGACCTCGCCACCAGCCAGAAGCCGCGTGTGGAACTCAAGGGCCTGGCGATCGGCAACCCGAATGACAATTGGATGGACGCCCAGCAACTGTCGGCCCAGGCCGGCACTTACGGCGGCGACCTGCAAGGCAGCGAAACCGGCCTTGAAGCCCTGGTGGCCAGGGCTCCGGGCAACGTCGGCCTGCGCCTGGCTCAAGCCGACATGTACCGTGCCCGCGACCTGCCCCGGCGCGCCGAAGGCACCCTCAAGGAAATCGAAGCTCAGGCGCCGCGTGACATTGGCCTGGAAGTGTCCCAGGCCTACACCGCCATGGACCTGCAGGAGTGGCGCCAGATGGACGCGCTGACGGACGATGTACTCGCACGCAACCCGGACAACCGCCAAGTGCAGCGCCTCAGCCGCCTGCGCGATGTACACGACATGGCCGAACTGCGCGTCGAGGCCTACACCGGCAAGAGCTTTGGTGGCGGCAACAATGGCGACGCCGGCGCAGTGTCGGGCAGTCGTGATTGGGGCATCGAAAGCGTGCTCTACAGCCCGCCGATCAACGAAGACTGGCGCGTGTTCGCGGGTGCCGGTTACGCCACCGCCGACTTCACCGAAGGCACCGGCCAGCACCGTTGGCAGCGTGTCGGCGTGGAACAGCGCACCCGCGACATGACCCTGGAGGCCGAAGTCTCCAACCACTCCTACGGTTATGGCTCCAAGCAGGGCGCGGCGGTGTCGATTACCCGCGACATCAATGACAACTGGCAGTACGGCGGCAGCCTCGGCTACCTCCTCACCACTACGCCGCTGCGCGCGTTGAATGACGACGTGACGGCCAATGGCGGCAGCGGCTTTATCCGCTGGCGCCAGAACGAAAGCCGCGAGTGGAAACTGTCGTTGAGCCCCTCGCACTTCAGTGACGGCAACAACCGCCTTGAAGCCTTGCTCACCGGGCGCCAGGGCATCTACAGCTCGCCCAACGTGCAAGTCGACCTGGGCCTGGACGTCGGCGCCAGCCGCAACACCAAGGACGACACGCTCTACTTTAACCCCAAGTCTGACCTCAGTGTGTTGCCCACCGTTACGGTCAACCATGTGCTCTATCACCGCTACGAGACCCAGTGGAGCCAGCAGTTCCAGGTCGGTGCAGGTACGTATAGCCAACGGGATTACTCCACCGGTGGCGTCGGTTTGATCGGCTACGGCCAACGCGTTCGCTGGAACGACGTACTCGAAGCCGGCGCCAACCTGAGCCTGATCAGCCGCCCTTATGACGGCGATCGCGAGCGCGACCTGCGCCTGCTCATCGACCTCACTTACCGTTTCTAGAAGAGCCTGACCATGACTGTTCTCAGCCGTTGCTTATTGGTCCTGGGTGTAATGCTCGCCGGCGCTTGCGCCCAGCAGCCCGCGCCCTACACGCCCCCCGCCGAGCGCCCGGTTCCCGCGCGTGAAGCGCCGTGGCCGAAAAACCACTTTCTGGGCATTGCCTACCACGACATCGAAGACCGCGACCCCGATCAGGCGGTGGTGGCGGTGCGCACCGAGCGCTTGATTGACCAGTTGGCCTGGCTGCGCGAGAACGGCTACCAGCCGGTCAGCGTCGACCAGATCCTGGCCGCGCGCAGCGGCGGGCGTGAGTTGCCGCCCAAAGCCGTGATGCTCAGCTTCGACGATGGTTATTCGAGCTTCTATACCCGTGTGCTGCCGATTCTGCGCGCCTATAACTGGCCCGTCGTTTTGGCGCCAGTGGGCTATTGGATCGACACGCCGCTGAACAAACCCGTGGACTTTGCCGGCACACCACGCGCCCGTTCCGATTTCCTGACCTGGGAGCAGGTGCGCGAAATTTCGAAGTCGAACCTGGTGGAAATCGCCGCCCATACCGACGCCAGCCACACCGGCATCCTGGCCAACCCCCAAGGCAACCTGGAGCCCGCCGCCGCAACCCGTCGTTATGACGCCGCCACCGGCCGATATGAAACCGAAGCCCAGTTCCAGGCGCGCATGCGGGCCGATGTGACGGCGATTACCAATAAACTGCGCGCAGTCACCGGCAAGACGCCGCGCGTGTGGGTGTGGCCTTACGGCGCCGCCGATGGCACCTCACTCGCGGTGGTGGGCGAGCAGGGCTATCAGATGTCGCTGACCCTGGACGACGGCCTCGACGACCTTGCCAACCTGCAAAGCAGCCCGCGGTTCCTGGTGGCTTCCGACCCGGACGGCGAGCATTACGCCAACGCCATCGTAGGCACCCAGTCGCGGACTTCCATGCGCGTGCTGCACGTGGACCTGGATAACGTCTACGATGCCGACCCGGCCCAAGAGGCGCGCAACCTCGATCAGTTGATCCAGCGCGTGGTCGACATGGGCGCCAGCACCGTGTTCCTGCAAGCCTTCGCCGACCCCAAGGGCGACGGCCTGGTGCACTCGCTGTACTTCCCCAACCGCCACCTGCCGGTGCGCCAAGACTTGTTCAACCGCGTGACCTGGCAACTGCGCACCCGTGGCCATGTGGCGATTTACGCGTGGATGCCGGTGCTCAGCTTTGCCCTCGACCCGGCCTTGCCGCGCGTGACGCGGTGGGACCCGAAAACCGGCCAGGTCGGCATCGACCCGGACCAATACAAACGCCTGTCGCCGTTTGATCCGAAGGTGCGTCAGCAGATCGGCGAGATCTACGAAGACCTGGCCCGCAACACCTCGATTGATGGCGTGCTGTACCACGACGACGCGCTGTTCTCCGACTTTGAAGACGCCAGCCCCGCAGCGCTCAAGGCCTACGCCGCCAATGGCCTGCCCAACAGCATCGCCGCACTGCGCGCCGACCCGGCCGTGATGCAACGCTGGACCCGCTTCAAGAGCCGCTACCTGATCGACTTCACCGAGGAGCTGACCGCCAAGGTTCGCGCTGTCCGTGGGCCGCAGGTGCAGACCGCGCGCAACATCTTCGCCGAGCCAATGCTCAACCCGGCCAGCGAAACCTGGTTCGCGCAGAACCTTGACGACTTCCTCCAGACCTACGACTGGACCGCGCCGATGGCCATGCCGTTGATGGAAGGCGAGACGCTGAAGAACTCCAACGCCTGGCTGGAAAAACTCGTGGCCACCGTCAAGGCACGGCCCGGTGCATTGCAGCGCACCGTGTTTGAACTGCAAGCCAAAGACTGGCGCACGAAAGACGCGCCAAACATCGACGGCGCGCAGATGGCCGAATGGATGGGTGTACTCAAACGCCAGGGGGTCAGGAGCTTTGGCTACTACCCGGACAACTTCCTGGAAAACTCCCCGGACCTGAAGACGGTACGTCCGGCCCTTTCCAATCAATGGAACCCTTGACCATGTTCGACAGAATCCTGGCTTTATTCGTGTTGGCGCTGGTATTGGGCGTGCCCCTGGGCCTGATATTTCTGGTCACCGGGCAGTTCCTGATGGACTTCGTGTTCTTCTACCCGCTGTTCATGTCAGCGCTGTGGATCGCCGGCGGCCTGTACTTCTGGCTGCACTGGGAGCGCCACTGGCCGTGGAAAGAAGACACGCCGGCGCCGACCCTGGCGGGCGACCCGCTGATCTCGATCATCGTTCCTTGCTACAACGAGGGCGACAACGTGGCCGACACCATTCACGCGGCGCTGGGCCAGCTGTACCCCAACATCGAAGTGATCGCGGTCAACGACGGCTCCAAAGACAACACCGCCGAAGTGCTCGATGCCCTGGCTTTGCAGCACCCGCGCCTGCGCGTGTTGCACCTGGCGCAAAACCAGGGCAAAGCCGTGGCGTTGCGCATGGGTGCCGTGGCCGCGCGCAGTGAATACCTGGTGTGTATTGACGGCGATGCCTTGCTCGATAAAAACGCAGCGGCGTATATGGTCGCGCCAATGCTCGACAACCCGCGTCTGGGCGCCGTGACCGGCAACCCGCGTATCCGCACGCGTTCGACCTTGATTGGCCGGGTGCAGGTGGGCGAGTTCTCCTCGATCATCGGCCTGATCAAACGCACCCAGCGCGTGTTCGGCCGGATCTTCACGGTGTCGGGAGTGGTGGTCGCGTTTCGCAAGAAGGCGCTGGACCGCATCGACTACTGGTCCACCGACATGATCACCGAAGACATCGACGTCAGCTGGAAACTGCAGTTGGACCACTGGAGCATCTTCTACGAGCCGCGCGCGCTGTGCTGGATCCTGATGCCCGAAACCGTCGGTGGCTTGTGGAAACAACGACTGCGCTGGGCCCAGGGCGGCGCCGAGGTGCTGTTCAAAAACATCCGGGGTATCTGGCAGTGGCGCCATCGCTACCTGTGGCCGCTGCTGTTCGAGTACTGCCTGTCCACTGGCTGGGCCTTCACCTTTTTGCTGTCGGTGATCTTCTGGGGCATGGGCAAATTCATGGTGCTGCCGCAAGCGATTGCTGTGGATTCCCTGATGCCGCCGGCGTTTACCGGCCTGGTGCTGGCGATGGTCTGCCTGCTGCAATTTGCGGTGAGCATTCTGATCGATCGGCGCTACGAAAAAGACCTGTGGAAAACCCTGTTCTGGACCGTGTGGTACCCGATGGTGTTCTGGCTGGTCAGCTTGTTCACCACGCTGGTCAGCTTTCCCAAAGTGCTGTTCAACCAGCACCAGAAACGCGCGCGCTGGGTCAGCCCGGACCGCGGTATTAAACCCAGCCAAGAGGAGGCGTGATCATGAAACTGGTTAGGACTCGCCAAAACCCGGTGATGTGGATCGTTGATGTGCTGTTGACAGTGATCGCGTGGGCCGGGTTGGTCTGGCTGCTGGCTCGCGGGATGAGCGCCATGCTCGAAACCCACGGCGGCCCGCGCCTGGAAGCGCCGATTTTTGCCGCGCTCAATACCTTGCAGACCTACCTGTGGATTGCCGTGTTCAACGCGCTGATCCTCATCAGTTGGGCACGCTACCAACAGCGCCGAGGGCGCAAGTTCGCCCAGCGCCGCGCCGAGGCCAATGCGCTCAGCGACAAGAGCCTGAGTAAAAGCTTCAACCTGGGCGACGGCCACCTGGAACAATTTCGCAAGCCCGGTGTGTTGGTGATCCACAACGACGATGAAGGCGGTGTGGAAGATGTTAAATCCCAGGTGTCCCGCGACGTGGAACGCCCGGGCCTGACCCTGGTGCCGGGCGCCGAAAAAGATCAGGGCGCCGGCTGAGACTGGATTTGCAGTGCACCCAGGATCAAATGTGGGAGCTGGCTTGCAGCATAGGTCTCTACCTTTTAGACAGGGCCGTTGTGGCGAGCGGGCTTGCCCCGCGTTGGGCTGCGCAGCAGCCCCAGTAAAGAAGCATGCGATGTATCTGACACACCGTGGAGGCTGGTTTTGGGGCTGCTTCGCAGCCCAACGCGGGACAAGCCCGCTCGCCACAGGGAGTTTCGACAGCCTCTAAAGATTGTGTAGATACTTGCGCTGCGCCCGCATCGCAGCTTAGGTATCCACACAACATGGTTTACCCCATTTAGACAGGGCCGTTGTGGCGAGCGGGCTTGCCCCGCGTTGGGCTGCGCAGCAGCACCAGTAAAGAAGCATGCGATGTATCTGACATACCGTGGAGGCTGGTATTGGGGCTGCTGCGCAGCCCAACGCGGGACAAGCCCGCTCGCCACGGGGAGTTTCTACAGCCTTTAAAGTTTGCGTAGATGCCCAAAGCCATCGCAGGCAAGCCAGCTCCCACATTCCGTCGGCTCTGCGTGGTATTGCGAGAAATGGGATCCAACTCACAAAACGCTCGAGAACTTTTCTGCATTCCTCGGCACTAACCTATCTCGACGCGTACTTGATGGCTAAATAATGGCTCTCAATAGGCAGTTCGTCGAATCGCCATCAAAACAGTTGCCGCCTGTCGGAATAAATCTTCCTGTAACAGCTTGTAACTCTTTTTTGATAATTAGTTTTATTTATTTATCAACGGCTTGCGCAATTTCTCAGCGCGAATGACCGCTTGGTCCAGCGTCTTGGACCCGCAGAAATTCGATGTTAGTTTGCCGCCCCTTGATTATCGATGGATCGAACATGTCTTCGTTATTACCACGGACTCGGTACCTGCTGTGTACTTTCCTGCTCACTTACCTGAGCCTGAACAGCGCCATGGCCGCCCCCACGCCAGGGGATCAAGACTTGATCCGCGACCGGCAAAACCGCCTGCTCGAAGAGCAGCAGCGCCGTCTTGAAGAACTCAAGGACCTGCCCGGCAAAGAGGCCAAGCCTCAAGCCCCGGCTGCGCCCGTGGACGCTCGTTGCTTCCCCATCAAAGACATCGAACTCAAGGGCGCCGACAGCCTGCCGGCGTCCGACCGCGAGCGCCTGCTCAAGCCTTACGTCGGCCAGTGCCTGGGCGTGACGCAGCTCAATGAACTGCTCAAGCAGATCACCGATTACTACATCGCCAAAGGCCGCGTTACCAGCCGCGCCTACCTGCCGCAGCAAGACCTCTCCAGCGGCCACCTGCAGGTGCTGGTGGTCGAGGGCAAACTCGAAGCCTTGAAAGGTGCCGAAGGCAGCAGCGTGACCGACCGCGAACTGGCCATGGCCTTTCCCGGCAAGGTAGGCGAAGCGCTCAACCTGCGTGAAGTCGAGCAACTGGTGGACCAGTTGAACCGCCTGCCATCAAAACAGGCACAAATGGAACTCACCCCCGGCAGCCAGATTGGCGGCAGCGACGTGGTGGTCAAGAACACCCCGCAAAAGCCGTGGCGCGCCAGCCTCTCGCGCAATAACGACGGCCAGAAAAGCACCGGCGAACAGCAATGGGGCGCTGGCCTTGAGTGGGACAGCCCGCTCGGCCTGGCCGACCAACTGGTGCTGCGCGGCGGCCACGACGGTGTCAGCGACCATCAGAAAACCTCGAAAAACAGCATGCTCTACTACAACCTGCCGTGGGGCTGGTGGAACTTCAGTTACACCTACAGCGAGAGTGATTACCGCGCCGTGGGCGAAACGGACACCTTCAAGTTCAAGCAGACGGGCGACAACGAAAACCATCAGTTTCGCGCCGAGCGGGTGATCCACCGCGACGACGTCAGCAAAACCTCGCTCAACGCCGGGGTCGCGCATTTGCGCACCAACAACTACATCAACGATGAGCGCCTCGGTACCAGCAGCAACCGCCTGAGCGAACTGCAACTGGGCATCAACCACGGCCGCCGCATCGGCACGGCCTTCGTCAACGTCGACCTCGGCATGCAAAACGGTATCGGTGCCTTCGATGCGCAGAACAGCCATCAAGGCCGTAACCAGTTTGGCGATCTGAACCCCAACCCGCGCTACCGCAAATACACCGCGACCGTCAGCTACCTGCAGCCTTTTTCGTTGTGGGGCGAGTCGTTCAGCTTTTCCAGCCTGGCCACCGGCCAACGCAGCGAAGACGTGCTGTTCAGCCCGCAGCGCATGAGCCTCGGCGGCTCATCCTCGGTACGCGGTTTCAAAGACCAGCAACTCACTGGCGACAGCGGCGGCTACTGGCGCAACGACGTGCGCTGGGCCCGCCCAGTGACCTGGGACTGGATGCGCCCAGCCTTTGCCGAATACGGCGCCAGCGTCGGCTATGACCAGGGCGTGATCAGCAACGGCCGCTACAACGGCGAAGTGCACGGCCGGGTCTCGAGCAACTCATTGGAGCTGTTCGCCCGTGGCAAATACGTCAGCACCAGCGTGACCTTTGCGCATTCTTTGGAACGCCCGGCAGTGATGAGCGAGCGCGAAGCGCCGATCTACTTCCGCATGGATTTCTTCCTGTAATTCAACGCCTAGTTGCATCGAGAATTTGAAATGGATGTTCGCCACTTTGCCTTCCTGGCCCGCCAACCTTCTGCAGCGCTGAAGCCGCGAGATTCGTTCTTTGGCCTGCCCAAGCGCGGCCTGGTGCTGATTCTCGCCAACGCGCTGTTCTGGCAGCCGCTGCTGGCGCAAGCCGAAGGCATCGTGGTGAGTGCGCCGGGTACCACCGTCGGCCAGGCAGGCAATGGCGTGCCGGTGGTGAACATCGCCACGCCCAATGGCAGTGGCTTGTCCCACAACCAGTTCAAGGACTACAACGTCGGCCCCAACGGCGTGATCCTCAACAACGCCACCGGCGCGGTGCAGAACACTCAGCTGGGCGGCTACATCGTCGGCAACCCCAACCTCAAGGGCGGCGCGGCCAGCGTCATCCTCAACGAAGTCAACGGCGGCAGCCCCAGCCAGTTGCGCGGCTACACCGAAGTGGCCGGCCAGTCGGCCAAGGTCATCGTCGCCAACCCTTACGGCGTCACGTGCAGCGGTTGCGGGTTTATCAACACGCCCAACGTGACCCTGACCACCGGCAAGCCGGTGCTCGACGCCAGCGGCCAGTTGCAGCGCTACCAGGTTGACGGCGGCGCGGTGACCATCGACGGCGAAGGCTTGAACGCGAGCAACGTCGACCGTTTCGAAATCATCACCCGCTCGGCCAAGATCAACGCACAGATCAATGCCCGCGAACTGGCGGTGATCGCCGGTCGCAACGACGTCGATGCCAAAACCCTGACCGCCACCCCGCGTGCCGACGACGGCAGCGCCAAACCGGAGCTGGCGATTGATTCGTCGGCCCTGGGCGGGATGTATGCAGGCGCGATCAAACTGGTGGGCACCGAAGCCGGTGTGGGCGTGAAGCTCGACGGCACGCTGGCGGCCAGTGGTGGGGATATTCAGCTGGATGCCAATGGCCACTTGAGCATGGCGCAGGCGGCGGCCACCGGTAACGTCAAGGTCACGGCGCAGAGCGTCGACCTCACCGACAAGGTGTATGCCGGTACAACGCTGGACGTGCAAACCCAAGGTGACCTGACCAACCGCAAGAGCCTCGCCGCACGTGACCGCATTGCACTGTCCAGCGGCGGCACGCTGACCAACAGCGACATCATCGAAGCCGGCGTTAACCCCGATAACACCCGCAACGCAGCCGGTGATGTGAGCCTGCGCGCCAAGACCCTCAACAACTCCGGCACCAGCGTCACCGCCAGCCGTGCATTGACCGTTGATGCCCAAACGCTCAACAACCAGGGCGGCACCCTGAGTGCCAGGCAGCACGCACAGGTTACCGCCACCACGCTCAACAACCAGAACAACGGCCGCGTTCTCAGCAACGACAGCCTGAACATCACGGCTGGCAGCCTGCAGAACACGCAAGGCGGGTTGGTTACCAGCAATGGCGCGCTGACCGCGTCCTTAGGTGATGTGCAAAACCACGGCGGTGAAGTCTCCAGCCTGGACACGGCAACACTGACCGTCGCGACCCTTGATAACGTCGCCGGCCTGATCACAGCCGGTAAGGCGCTGAGCGTGAATACAGGCGCGCTGAACAATCAGAACGGGCTGATTACCAGCCAGGGCACCGTCGCCCTTGCCGGGAACAGCCTGGATAACCGCCAGAAAGGTCTGGTTGCTGGTACCGGTGGTGTGCAGCTGAATGTGGCCAACATCGACAACCGCAACGGCGAGCTGTCGAGCCGGGCGGGCGTGCTGGTCACCGGCACGCAACTGGATAACAGCGACGGCGGGCTGGTGATTGCCGGCAGCGGCTTGAACCTCACGGTTGACCAATTGCTCAACCGCAATCAGGGCCTGATCAGCAGCGAAGGGCTGTTGACTGTCACGACGGGTACTCTGGTCAATAGCGCCGGTACGCTGTCGAGCGCCGGACCGCTGACCATCACCAACACGGGGGCCCTGGACAACAAAGGCGGGCGCCTGGTGACTGACGGCACCTTGAACGTTTACAGCGCAAACCTGGACAACAGCCAGAACGGCACCCTGAGCGCGCGCCAAGCCGCCAACATCAGCACGTCAAACCTGAACAACACGCAAGGTGGCCAGATCACAGGCGCCAGCAGTCTGACCCTGGACCTCAACCGTGGCGAGTTCAACAACGGCGGCGGCCTGATCAACGGCCCGCTGCTGATGCTCAATAACCTCAAGGACGTGCACAACCAGGGCGGCGAAATTTCAAGTGCCCAGGCGTTCACGCTCACTGCCGACAACCTCGACAACAGCGACGGCAAATTGCTGAGCAATACCGCGCTGACCCTGCGCATCGGCCAGGCTTTGGCCAACGTCAAAGGCATGATTGCCGCCGCCTCGGTGGATGCCCAGGCTGCCAGTCTGGACAACAGCGGCGGTACCGTCACCAGCCGTGGCGATACCCTGCTCAACGTCGCTGGCCAACTGGTCAATCGCGATAAAGGCCTGATTAACGCCGCTGGCACCTTGACGCTCAACAGCGCGGCTCTGGACAACAGTGGCGGCTCGCTGCTGGGCAGTGCGATTGCGTTGGACTTCGGCGCGGCAACCGGCGACCTGAACAACACCGGTGGCCTGATCACCACCGCAGGCAACCTGAGCATCAATCACCTGCGCGACCTGACCAACAGCGGCGGTGAACTTTCCAGTGCGCAAACCCTGAACCTCAGTGGTCGCACCCTGAACAACAGCAACGGCCAATTGATCAGCAATAACCTGCTGGTGCTCAAGGCCGACACGCTGATCAACCAGAACGGCTTGATGTCCGGCTGGCAAGGCTTGACCGTCAGCGGCGCGAACCTGGACAACCGCAACAACGGCACACTGTCGAGCCGTTACGGCGACCTCAATGCCACGCTGACCGGCAGCCTGCTCAATAGCGGCGCGGGCGCGCTGGTCAGCCAGAAAGCGCTCACTGTTAACGCTGGCGAGCTGGATAACAGCGCCAACGGCGTGCTGTCCAGCGCCGCCGGCCAGACGCTCACCGTGGGCGGTTTGCTCAACAACGCCCAAGGCGGCGTGATCGACAGCGCTGCGGCGCTCAGCCTGAACGCACAGAACCTGGATAACACCGCCGGCAGCATCAGCGGCGGCACCGCCACCACCCTCGACCTGCTCGCCACGCTGACCAACACCAACGGCAAATTGGCCAGCGGTGGCCCGCTGCTGATCAGTCGCGCGGCGCAGATCAACAACCAGGGCGGTCAACTCGCCAGCCAGGGGTTGCTGACCCTGTTGACCGGTGGCCTGGACAACCGCAACCGTGGCACGTTGGCCGCCAACGACCGCCTGAGCATCACTGCCAGCGGCCTGGTACAGAACGGCAGCGATGGTTTGATCTACAGCCAGAACGCCGACCTCACGCTCGCCGCCAACCGACTGGACAATGGCAAAGGCGCCGTGCAAAGCCAGAACGGCTTGACCCTCGACGTGGCTGACGCCATCGACAACCAGAGCGGCAAACTGATCGCCCAGGCCGGCGACCTGAATGTCAAAGCCGCCAGCCTCGACAACCGGGGCGGCACCCTCGCCAGCCTCAAGGCCCTGCTCCAGACCCGTGTCGTCGGCGTGCTGCGCAACGGCTATGACCTCAACAACAATCGCCAGGGCGGCGTGATGCAGGGGCAAACCCTCGACCTGCAAGCCGGCAACGTAGATAACTATGGCGGGCGCATTTCTGCGCAAGGCGGCAACGGCCTGGTCACCACCGGCAATTTCGACAACCGCAACGGCGGGCTGTACGCCAAAGGCCTGATGCGCGTGGTCGGGCACGACTTCGATAACAGCGGCGACAACGATGGCCAAATCGCCGCCCGGCAGATCGACCTCGACCTGAGCGGCGCACTGAACAACCGCCTGGGCATCATCGAAAGCGAATCCACGCTCAAGGTGAGCGCGGCCAGCCTCGACAATCAGACCGGACGCCTGCGTGCCCTGGGCGCCGATGGCACCACGGAATTCGCCATCGGTGGCGTGTTCGACAACCGCAACGGCGTGCTGGAAACCGCCAACACCAACCTGACGCTGAACGCCGGCAGCCTGCAAAACCTCGGCGGTAATGTACTGCACGTGGGCACCGGCACCTTTGGCATTGCGCCCGCCAACCTCAACGACGTCGGCGGCAGCCTGGTGACGCGCGGTGACCTGACCATCACCCTGGGCAACTGGACCAACAGCAGCGTGATCCAGGCCGGGCAACTGACGGTCAACGTCAACACGCTCGACCAGACCAGCACCGGCCAATTGCTCGGTGCCCAGCGCTTTATCGGCAGCGGCGGCAACTGGTCCACCAACGGCCTTATCGCCAGCGACGGCGACCTTGACCTGACGTTGAGCGGCGCTTTGAACAGCAGCGGGCGCATCAGCAGCCTGGGCAAATTGAACCTCACGGCGGCTCAGGCGAACTTGACTGACACCGCCAGCATCGCCGGCGGTGGCGTGACCCGCGCGACCATCAGCGGCATTCTGAACAACCATGGTCGCCTGACCTCCGCCACCGACCTGGTGGTTAACGCGGGCACGCTCAACAACTACGCCACCTTGGGCAGCGGGCAAACACTCACCGCTACCACCGGCGCGCTGCTCAACGACCACGGCCTGATCTTCAGCGGCGCCGACATGAGCCTGCGCGTTGCGTCGTTGAACAACAGCTACGGCGATATTTACAGCATGGGCAACCTGAGCGTCGATCGCGACGGCCAGGGCGGCTGGGCCGACAGCATCATCAATAGCTCGTCGAGTATGCAAAGCGACGGCAACCTGAGCCTAAGCGCAGGCACGATCAAAAATGAGCGTGCGGTGCTGACCGTCAATGACGCAGGCGTCTACACCGCTTCCGCCACTGAAGGCGCGTGCATCAAGCACGTCAACGCCGGTGACTGCCATGCCGGCGGTACGGGCCGTAACTATGTGTGGGAAGTGGTGACCCGCGACAAGCTGGAAGTGACTGCCGCCAGTGCCGGCTCGAGCATTACCTCGGGCGGCAACATGACCCTGGCCGGCGGCGACCTGCTCAACAGCAGCAGTTCAATTGCAACTGGCGGCAACTTCACCGCGCGCCTGAACAACCTGGTGAACACCGGGATCGAAACCGGCGAGACCGAAACCTACCGCAACTTTACCTCAGAGCGTACCGAGCATCCGCGCGGCTGGTTCAATGCCGCCAGCGCGCTGACCAATAAGTATTGGTATCTAAGCCCTGGCTACAACCCCAATGACCTCGGCGGCCTGGAAGCGAGCGTCGCCAACTTCATCGGCATGATGGAGAGCGAGAACACCCAGTTCGGCAAAGTCACCAAAATCGCCAGCGATGATCAACGCTACGCCGCCGTGATTCAGGCTGCTGGCGCGGTGGACGTCAAGGCGCAAGCCGGTATCGATAACAGCGTGGTGCGCCTGGGTTACAACTACATTGGCGCAGGTGCCAAAACCACCACTGGCGCCACCGGTGCCAGTGGCGCCGCCGGGTACTCCACCCGCGTCACCCTCAACCAGCAACTGCCGCCTGACTTGGCACAGCAGCAGATCAACCCGCTGAGCCTGCCCGGCTTTACCCTGCCAACCGGGCAGGGCGGTCTGTTCCGCCTCAGTGGCCAAAGCGCCAGCGCGCCCGGCAGCACCGCGCCTCAAGGCTGGACCCTGAGTGGCGGCACCGTTGACCGTGCGCCAGCCAGTGGCCCGAGCGTACCCGTTAGCAGCACCTCGGCCGATGGCGTCGTGGTCAACCGTGTGCAAGGCCTGCCCGACAGCCAGTTTGTCTCCAACCCGCAGAAATACCTGATCGAAACCAACCCGCTGCTGACCAACCTCAGCCAGTTCCTGAGTTCCGATTACCTGCTGGCAAAACTGGGCTTTAACCCGGACCAGGCACAAAAACGCTTGGGTGACGGCCTCTACGAACAACGCCTGATTCAGCAAGCCGTGATCGCTCGCACTGGCCAGCGCTTCATCGATGGCCAGACCAGCGATATGGCGATGTTCAAGTACCTGATGGACAACGCCTACGGCAGCCAGCAGGCGCTTAACCTGTCGGTGGGCGTAAGCCTCACCGCCGAACAAGTCGCGGCCCTGACCCACGACATCGTGTGGATGGAAAACGCCACCGTCGCCGGCCAACAAGTGCTGGTGCCCGTGCTCTACCTGGCCCAGGCCAACAACCGCCTGGCGCCCAATGGTGCATTGATCACCGGCAGCGACTTGAGCCTGGTGTCGGGCACCGACCTCAACAACGTCGGCACCCTGCGCGCCACCAACAACCTCGCCGCCAGCGCCGGGCGCAACATGGTCAACAGCGGCCTCACCGAAGCCGGCAACCGCCTCGACCTGCTCGCTGGCAACAGCCTCACCAACCGCGCCGGCGGCATCATCGCTGGGCGCGACGTCAGCGTAGGCGCCATAAACGGC
The DNA here is from genome assembly GCF_041946035.1 of Pseudomonas sp. AMR01. Classification (NCBI taxonomy): domain Bacteria; kingdom Pseudomonadati; phylum Pseudomonadota; class Gammaproteobacteria; order Pseudomonadales; family Pseudomonadaceae; genus Pseudomonas; species Pseudomonas sp. AMR01. The sequence goes on along the minus strand of NZ_JAUTYR010000016.1, from coordinate 57,279 downwards.
GATGTGCTCAACGAACGCACCGTCACCAGCCACCAGAGCAGCAGCGGCTACCGCACCGAGCGCACCGACTTCGTCGACAACGCCGCGCGCATCGAAGCCGCCAACAGCCTCACCCTGCAAGCCGGGCGTGACGTCAACAGCACCGGCGGCGTGCTGAAAAGCGGCGCCGATACGCGGATACAAGCCGGGCGCGACGTAAACCTGGCCACCGCCGAACAGCGCAACGCCAATATCGTCAGCACCTACTCACGCAGAAGCAGCGTGGCCCAGTACGGCAGCGTTGTAGAGGCGGGGCGTGACTTCCAGGTTGTGGCTGCGCGGGATATCAGTGCGATTGGCAGTCAGGTTAATGCCACGCGGGATTTGGCGCTGGTGGCGAAGGGGAATTTGAACCTGGCGTCGGCGGCGAATGAACAGCATTCGGCGTTTAATTCCAAGAAGGTCACCAGCCAGGAAGACCACGTTCAGCAAGTGGGTACATCGCTTGTGGCCGGTGAGAACCTTTCCCTGAGTGCCGGCAACGATATCGTGGTCAGCGCCAGTCGTGCGAGTGCCGGCAAGGAAGCCTACTTGTACGCAGGCAATGACCTGGCGCTGAACGCCGCGCAAGACACCGACTACAGCTATTACCGCAAAACCAAAACCAGCAAAGGGTTGCTGTCGAGCAGCCAGAAAACGCGCATCGACAGCAGTAACCAGATCAGCCAGCAGGGCTCTTCCGTCAGCGCTGACACCGTGGTCGTGCGTGCCGGTCGGGACATCGGCACTACCGCCAGCGACGTGGTTTCCACCAATGCCACCAGCCTGATTGCCGGGCGCAATGTGGTGATTGATGGGGCGACGGAAACCTTTGAACAAAGCCATTCGTCCTCGACCAAAAAATCGGGCTTGATGAGCAGCGGCGGCATCGGCGTTACGTTGGGCTCAAGCAGCAACAAGACCACCTCCACCAGCAGCACTGAAACTACCCGGGCCAGCAATATCGGCAGTGTGCTGGGCAGTGTGGACGTCCAGGCCGGTAAAGACCTGACCATCAGAGGTTCTGACGTAGTTGCCGGTAAGGACATCAGCCTGATCGGGCAAAATGTCAGCATTCTGGCTTCCGAGAACAACAACCGCAGCGAGCAGACCTCCAAGAGCAAGACCAGTGGGTTGACTCTGGCGTTGTCTGGCACCGTGGGTAGCGCGGTGGACTCCGCTTACCGAACTGCCAAGCAAGCCAAAAGCGAGGACGACGGCCGTCTCTCGGCTTTGCAAGGTGTGAAGGCGGGGTTGACCGGCGTGCAAGCGTGGCAAGCGGCTCAGCAGAATGGCGGCATGAACAGCGCAAATGCTTCGCAATTTGTGGGGATCAGCCTCTCCCTGGGTTCTCAAAAATCCGATTCCAAACAGACCCAGGAGCAGACCCTTAGCCAGGGCAGCAGCCTGACGGCCGGCAACGACCTCACCATCGTGGCGGACGGTAACGGTACGCCTGGAGCAGCAGGCGATATCCATGTTCAAGGCAGCAAGTTGCAAGCCGGTAACGAAATGCGGCTGGCGGCGGAGCGCGATATTCTCCTGGACGCTGCGGCGAATAATCAAAAACTCGATGGCAAAAACAACAGCAGCGGCGGTGCGATTGGCATCAGCCTGGGCGTGGGTTCCGAAGAAAGTGGCCTGAGTATCTTCGCCAATGCAAACAAGAGTACTGGTAAAGAAAAGGGCACCGGCACCACTTGGACGGAAACGACCCTCGACGCGGGCAAACAGGTCAGCCTGATCAGCGGGCGAGACACCGCCCTGAAGGGCGCGCAGGTCAGCGCAGATAAAATTACCGCCGATGTGGGTCGTGACCTTACGCTGCAAAGTCTGCAAGACACGGATGACTACAAGTCCAAGCAGACGGATGTCAGCGGGGGCGTCAGCTTTGCCATCATTGGCAGCGGTGGCAGTGCAAACCTGAGCATCAGCAAAAGCAAGATCGACTCCAACTATACAAGTGTGCAGGAGCAAACCGGCCTGTTCGGCGGTAAGGGCGGCTACCAGATTGATGTAGGCAACCACACCCAACTCGATGGCAGCGTGATCGCCAGCACTGCCACGCCGGACAAAAACCGCCTGAGCACCGGCACCCTCGGCTGGAGCGTTTTAAAGAACAAGGCTGAGTACTCAAGTCAGTTGCAGAGTGCCAGCGTCAGCAGTGGCAGCGATGGCACCAACGGGTTCATCAGCAACATGCCCACCGGCACCTTGATCGCGTTCAATCATGGCGACAGTGACAGCGGCACCACCTCATCGGCGATTTCCAACGGCACTCTCGACATCCGCGACCCTGCCAAACAGCAGCAGGACGTGGCAACGCTGAGCCACGATGTTGAACACGCCAACGGCAGTATCAGCCCCATCTTCGATAAGGAGAAAGAGCAGAAGCGCCTGCGGCAGGTGCAGTTGATTGCGGATATTGGTGCTCAAACCGTCGACATTGTGCACACACAAGGCGAGCTCAACGCCAAAGAGGCGGGTCGCAAAGAACTGGAGAGGAAAGGCAATGATCAGCCGACGGACAAACAAATCGCTGCCAGCGATGCGTACAAAAAAGTCATGGCTGACTACGGTGTGGGCGGTGACTACCCGCGTGTAGCCCAGGCCGTAACGGCGGCATTGCAAGGGCTGGTTGGGGGCGATATCGGTTCAGCCATTGCGGGCGCATCAGCGCCGTATCTGGCGCAAGTCATCAAGAAAACGACTGGGGATAACACTGCGCTCAATATCATGGCCCATGCCGTGTTGGGAGCGGTAGTGGCTCAGGCGCAAGGCAACTCTGCGCTGGCAGGCGGTGCTGGGGCTGCGACGGGCGAATTCATTGCTCACCAGCTTTATCCAGGGACGGCCACGGATGATCTGACGCAGAAGCAAAAAGAGACGGTTTCAGCGTTGTCGGGCTTGGCGGCGGGGCTGGCCGGGGGCATTGCTGGCGGTGATCTGAGCGGTGCAGTGACGGGGGCGCAGGCGGGGACTAATGCTGTTCAGAACAACTGGTTGAGTCCTGAGCAATCTTTGACCTTTGATAAGGAGCTGTCTGACTGCCACAAATCAGGTGTCGGGAATTGCCAAACGGTTATAGATAAGTGGAAGCAGGTCAGTGATAAGCAGAGTGCAGAAACAGACCGGAGATTAGAGGAGCATCCGCTTAGAGCTGTGGGTGAGGATAAAGAGCTTGCACGAGGTGGGATCGAAACCACCCAACGTCCGGACTGGTTGAGCTACGTCGGCGTGGATGTGATGAGCAGCGAGGAAGCGAAAGCTTTTGTTCAGGAGTGGAATGGTCAAGATCTGAATAAGATTGATGTGAACAGTCCAAGATGGGCGAGCTTTGCATTGTTTATATCTGATCCTGAAAACCAGGCTGCCCTTGTTTCCTTGGGTATGCTTGGTAAAAGCGTAGTTGATTTTACTGTAGCCAAAGTATCTAATCTTGCCAGAGCGGGTGAGTCAGCTGGGGCAAAAGCGACAGGAGAATTAGCTAGTTCTGGTGGGAAACCCACCGTTGAATTATTTGGTGGGAAGAATTCTCAAACTCCTGGTGCTATAAACGTGGATATCCGAGCAGATATTCAGTCTGGTATTCGAGCGGACGCAACGAAACTTCCTTTCAAGGACAGTTCGGTGGGAGAGATTGTTGCTAGTAACCCATTCATTCCCAAGAGTGCAGGCGGTACTAACTCAATGATGGATTTTCTTCCGGAAGCTACGCGCGTGGTTGAGCCTGGCGGAAAGATATTTGTCAACGCAAATGCTGCGAACCCTTACGGAAAAATACCAAGTACATCTGAATTAGAGTCTCTAGGGTTGCGAGTTATACAAAATGGCTCTCTTGACTCTCGATTCGCAGGGCAAACATTCCTTCGTACAGATGGAAGTATAATTACGAATCTAGATAGCATGAAAACTATTGTTCTGGAGAAGCTCAAGTGATAGTTTTTATTGGCTTTGATGACCTTGATACATTTAATTGCACATATGGGTTTTCAGAAGAAAAGCTTGGAGTGCTTAGGGTTTTTGTTGAGGGAGGGCTAGCACTTCCATATGGCTTTCTTTTAAAAGAAGCAAGTGGGGCTCATTTTGTTAAGTGTGATAAAGACAAAGGCAGTGGTATAGAAGATATATTTCCGAGGCACTATATTTACGATCCGTCAAGGCAGACTGAATATGTTGAATGGGGGTTAAGTGATGGGCTTTTGAGAGCCCGCACTGACTCTGGTGAGTGGGTTCAATATGGAAGCAAGGCTGATAGCCAATATGCCATGCATGAATTTGTAGGTGGCTGCTGGTTTGTTTTTGAAGGTGTTTCTTTTTCAAAAAGGATAACTGCTGAATACGCAGCGGATCGTAAAAGATCAACTGGCAATGAAACAGTGGAAGAGTTTGGCTCTCGTGCTTATATTAAGCAATCTTCTAAAGAGTATTTATTAGAGGGAGTTCTAAATGTTTCGCCAGGACCGGGCTGGATGTCTTGGGAAATTCATTCAGAGTTATTTTATATTGAGGTCCCGGAAAAATCGGGGGTAGGCCACGATTAACTAGCTTTTCTGCTTTTGCCGTTGTGATATTTATCCTGTTGTGATTGCTTGGTGCAAAAGATACAACGAAGTTTTTTGAACTTGCTGCTGCAGATGACTTGGCTTTAACTAGAGCAAAATATAATTTGCCAGATGGGAACACAATAGGTTTCGCTAAAACAGACATTCCTGGGTTTGAATCTGAGGTTGTCGAAGGACTTTAACCAGTACTGCGTCGCAATTCTGGGCTGCCAAGCCTAGATGAACTATACGGAGAGGCAAGAGCGATCAAGTAACTTTATAATAATCCGTTATTTGCTCGGCATGCGGAAGAAGATATATTTAATAATGTGGCTAATAAAATTGACAGGTAAGGATTAACATCTGTCCAGTTAGATGGTCGCGTTGTGGATGTGAAAATTTCTAATGCAAGTAGTATTTGCAATAAGTGTAGCGCAGGCTTAACTGGTAATAGTGGCCTGAATGGGATGGTTAAACAATTCAGCGAGCGCTATCCTAGCCTCCTGCTAAGAGTTACCGCTGAGGGAGGCGCAGCAATGCTAAATCGTCTAACAGTCCTAGTTAAAGGTGGGAAATAGTTAATGGACAATAAAGAAGCTCTTAGTCTCATTGACAGTATGAGGTGGATAAAGAAAGCCTCAATTTTTCTTTTGTTGCTTGATTATGCGCTACGTAATCTTGACTCGGCGATTGGTACGCAAGAAAAGTGTCAGGAGGCAGTTGATAGATGTTGGCAATGGTTGTCTGATCGAGGGCTCAGTGCTGATGAGTTGGCATATTACCTAGACTCCGAGGAGATGCAGAGCGGACCGTTGGCAGAAGGAAATTTCGCATCTGAAAGTGTAGAGCAAAATAGTTTGATTTTGATTTTGTTGGTGGTCGGTTTTTTTGCTAATAGGGCCTATAAAACTGCAGGACTACAAGAGCAAATGTCTGAGCCGATATGTGAGGCTGACGAGAGCTCTGCTGTATATATTGTTGATTATATTGAGCGGGTAGGCTTGTCTGATGTGTTGAGCTCTTATCTTTCGGCTAAAGCTAAGCGTTGATATGGTTCTACTTTTAAGTGTCAGACCACAGAGATAAATTGCAAAAGCAACTCCATCCGGTTTGGTTTCTGGAGAAACTAGAGTTGTAGGTACTGGTAAAGCTGCGGCTAATGATGCGAGTTTTACAGCAACATCCACATCAGGATGGACGAGCATCTCGAGTGACGCTCGCGCGGTGGTCCGGGACGTCGAGTACCATTCAGGTGTGCCGATGCCCTCTAACCAGCGCACGCAACTCGCAGAGGAGTTGCGTCAGGTGGATCACACTTATGTCGCGCCTAGAAGCGACTATCAAGCCTTACAGCGTGAATACAATAGCCAGCGAAATAATCTCAAGCGTGAGTGGGAGTTGAATACTGGTTTGACATGGCCCAAGACGGAGAGTGGCGTGGATTTCCAAGCGCACCGTGTGATACCACAGCAGTATGGTGGACCTAACCAATGGTGGAATTTGCATCCGGTGCCGGGTGGAAGTGCTCACCAAGGTGGCGTTCATGCCCCAGCAAGTCCAACAACTACAGCATTTCCGCAGAAACCTCCGAGGCGCCCATGACCATGTACGAAAAATTAGAGGCCTTCAATGCACTCGCATGCGTACTATTAGAGCGGCTGAACCCTGTTTCTTCTGGTGACGTGAGTGGGATGCGACAGCAGTGGCCAGCGGCTCCCGATGAATACTTTGCTTTTATGCAGGAGCGGGGGCATGGCGAAATAAAGGAGGACGATTGCGCGCTGTCGCTTTTGACGATTCAACCCACATTATGTTCCGCGGTAGACTACTTTAGTGATGATGGGTTTTATAAAGACGGACCCTATGAATCGGGTGCTAAAGGCGAGGTGTGGCTGTTCGGCTGGGATAGCACCGGGACTGCTTTCGGTTTCGACAGTGGAGACAACTGGCGATTGTTGGAAATCGACAATATGCGTTGGATAACGCGACTTGACTTGTCGTTTCGTCAGTTCGTCGAAGGGGTGTTGGTATGTTATCCACAGCGGCCGATAAGCTTTGCGAATGGAGTTTGGCGTGACTCGGGAGATGTTTCTTACACCCTATCGGATTAGGCATAAAAGTGTGCTGATCCTAAAAAAAGTGGAAAAGGCGCGCATTTATCTGGTCCAAAAGTAAGTGCTGCTTTCCCGGAGAGGGTGAGTTTTAATCCCAATACCTACGGAAACGCGCCTGATACAAAAATAGGCTGACAAGTTGGCGGCAGAAGCAGGAGTTTCCCCTTCTGAAGCATAAAGGCGCATGGCCGCAGCACTCGCGTCCTATACCGACAAAAAGTGGCAAGCCACGGTCGAAAAAGCCGGTGAGAGTCAGTTTGACCCCCTTACTCTGAAACACCTGGGTGAAGCGCTGGCACCGTTGGGGGCCATTTATGAGAACAGCGCGCTTTATCCCGAAGGGACCCGCCGTACTTATAACGGCGAAGAAACACTCAGCTTGCTCAAAAACTATAGCGTCACTCATGCCAGAGACTTCAAAGACGCCACCGTCAATCAGAATTATTTGGAGGACCCAAGTCTAGGACTGGAGGACTTTTACAAAAACAACCTCGATTACCGAGGCAAAGTCCCCGGTGAGGAAGGGAGGGGCGCTGCTGCCGGGGTGGGGCTGAGCCTCCTTGGAACGGTCCAAACTGTGGGCTCTTTGTTCAAGATTGCGTTTGGCGGCAACTCTTTGGACGAAGCCAATAAAATGCTTGATCCCTTCGTAGAGCCGTCTTCCGGTTTGCTGGACGACTGGATGACGGACGGTGCACAGAGCTTAGTGTCTGGCCTGCAAGGCAATAGCTACGAGCAGTATTTGAGGAACGCTAAGCTCGGTACAGATATTTTGCAGATGGCTTTACCTGGGCTCGGGCAAGCGAGTGAGGCTCGCCAGTTGGCTAAAGCGGCGGAGGCAGCTAAAGCTGCAGAAGCGGCGAAGCTTGGTTTTGCAGACGGCAAGCTTTTGGAGGAACTTGCAGATGTACCCGTGGCGGGTAAAGGCGCCACTAATGGGCCGGCTTCGGCGGGTGATAAGGGTTCTATTGTTGTATCAACACCAGCAGGCGATGTGAATTTACCTGAGTGGTACCGCGTCGATGGGGCTGCGGGCGCTGATTTTGTCTCCTTTGATAATGCGCTAGCTGACGGCGCGAGTCGTATTATCAATACCCGCACGGGTAACTTTGAAGTCTTGGGCGCAGATGGTCTGGTGTACTTCAATGGTCCGAATGGACTTGTGCCAAAGGCGGGAGGTACTCTTGCGGTACTGGCTGAGGCTGAGAGAAGGATTGTTGATGCAAAAGCTACTGGTGGCGCTGCTGGAAAGGTAGATGATGTTGTAGCTCCATCGTCTAAACCTGAATGGTTGCAACGGCTTGATGCGGGTAATGAGTTTAATAAGGTACAGTCTAAAAACTACCCGAATAACGAAGTTTATATTCAGCGACCTGACGGGAATGGCTATTATCGTGTTGATTCGTATAATCCCATAAAAGGCGAAATCGTCTCTCGTAAATTGACACAGCTTTCTGAGGTTTCAGAGGCGACAGCAAAGAGCTACATAAATGAGGCCATTACGAAATACCCTTCTGGTGCGACCATTGCGAAAGTTCCATCTAGTGGGTCTTTGGGTGGTCAAAAATTGCAAGGTACTGTTATTCTGGAGGTTCCTCCACAGAATGGAGTAATTCCAAAAGCCATCTTGGACTCTGCCAATAAAGCAGGGGTTTTAATTAGAGATACTAATGGGAAGGTGTATTGATGGAGCTACCTATTTATTATTGTAAGACTTGGTTTCGGATGAAGAAGTTTGCGATAGAGCCTATGGATGAATCTCTGGCACATTCTAGGCATCTCTCGGGTGAGTCATATACGGCTCTCATTGGCTCGGACTCTGCGCCATCTTGCTTTGTTGAGTTCTCCATAGATAAAGGAATGGTTGGTGTCGGTTTTTTAGATAAAAAATGTCGTGAGTACCTGACCTACCAATTTCAAGTAACAGATTCGGATAACTTATTTTTGACTATGGCGACTCATCGTGAGTTTGAAGGGGATGGAGACGAGGTCATAGGTGGGGAGTCCTATATTTTCAATGAGGAAGGCGGTCTTGTTATTAGGCGAGAAAAATTTAATCCTCATGAGATTGAAGAGGCTAGATCAAGTTTCGAACCGTCTCGAAATTATGAAAAAATTCCCAAGTTTGGTTGTTACTCTAATTTAACAAAAGCTGATAGATGAAACAGGCAGGTGAGTTCCATTATAAATTTTAAGGGGTCTGAGTTGATATGGCACCGGCCTTGCGCCGGTGTTTTTGCACCCTGTCTGCACCCTTTTTGCCGCCTTCTTGCATCCTATTTGCATCCTTTCTGCAGTCAAGTTGCATCCCTTTTGCACCCACCCTGACGACCTACGGTCTAGCTGCTCAATACGCCCTTTTTGAGCATGATTTTTCGCTCCTTAACAGGAGCAAAATCTCAATACACATCACGCACCTCTCGCGAGGTGGGTATTTTCTATATGTATCAATTAGTTATCCAGTTTATGTCTTCTAGGTGCTGCTATACACTTGTAATACGAAATGCAGGTTTCACCCAATAAACACTGACGTATGGCGTATAGCTTTTGCTATACGCAGCTGCGAAGCATGGGGGGGCCGGTTTATAATCTTGAAGCGCGGTTAGCGGCGTACTTATCTCAGAAAAGCATTGAAATTGATACAATACCAGGTCTTCAGAATATATCTCGCAGTGATGCGAGAGCAGTTGAGCAGGTGCTGATCGAGTATAAAGGCTTAGGTAAAAATGGTGGCTCATTGATCAATAAAATCAACAGTATCTCTACAACCAATCCGATTTATGCGGAGTCTCTCACTAGGGGCGCGGCTCTTATGAAAACAGTTGGGTATCCAGGGTTTAAATAATGATCAGAGTTGGAGATGTATTTGTCATCGCGACCACGAATGGAAAAGCATATTTACAGTTTGTGAAAAAAATACCTCCGATGGGCTCATTAATCCGTGTCTTACCAGGTACGTATAATGAGTTGCCGGATTTGGACGCACTGGTAGGGGAGAAAACAAATTTCTGGATTTTTTTTCCTGTGTCAGCAGCTTTGAAGCAGGGAATTATTCAAAAGGCTAAGGGGGGGGCTATTCCAGAGCACTCTCAGAAAACACCGACCTTCCGTGCTGGAGTAGTAGATCCTTCCACTGGGCGTGTAGATACTTGGTGGTTTTGGAACGGGGAGAGAGAGTGGAAAGTTGGCGAGATAACACCGGAACAGAGGTCGTACCCCATCCGTGGAACATGGAATGACACGCTATTAGTTCAGAGAATTGAAGAGGGCTGGCTGCCGGAGAAGGATAAGCGTTAACTCTATTTGAGAAAATAGAGGTCAGAAACTGAGGGATCCCCACATATCTACTCCAAGCTCTGCTTCTGATGTTACCTGTGGCGGGAAGGCGCCATTAATGAACCGGCTTCGGCGGGTGAAAAAGGTTTTATCGTTGTATCAACACCAGCAGGCGATGTGAATTTACCTGAGTGGTACCGCGTCGATGGGGCTGCGGGCGCTGATTTTGTCTCCTTTGATAATGCGCTAGCTGACGGCGCGAGTCGTATTATCAATACCCGCACGGGTAACTTTGAAGTCTTGGGCGCAGATGGTCTGGTGTACTTCAATGGTCCGAATGGACTTGTGCCAAAGGCGGGAGGCACTGTTGCGGTACTGGCTGAGGCTGAGAGAAGGATTGCTGGTGCAAAAGCAACCTTGCCTGTGGCGACCGATCTTGGGAAGGTTTCATTTGATGCTGCTAACGGGGTCGGAACCATATACTCCCCGAAAGTGACGATGAAGGCCGGCGAGGTTATATTTGATGACTTTGCTGTAGGTACATCGAAAGGTTTTATGGGCTATGGTCCGGACGGGGCTTCAGAATTAGTGGGGCCGCTTAAAAAACTCCTAGAATACACTCAGTCTCAAGGAGCCAAGACAGTCACCCTTAAAGGTTATTACGCGTCAGAGGAAGGCGCAGCATTAGGGGCCGGGAAAGTGGGCGAGAAATTCTCTTTTAGTTTTCCGGCTACCAAAGAAGGACTTAGAGATTTTTTGAAGGGGCTAAAGTAGTGAGCCATCCAAATTCAGTGAGCAAACATCTGAAAAGCCTCAATGTGTCTGGTTATGGAGGCTATATACATCTCAGTAGTGACCCCGAACTGGGTCAGGGGGTATATGAAATTTATTTAGATGGCTGTGCCTTAAAGATTTTTGAAAAAGGCGTAGCTCTAAAGTTTAAGGGGAAAGATATTGGTGCTCTTTATTCTGATATATTAAAGATTACCAGTCATCTATCTGCGGCGGTGTTTTCGCAGGCTTCGGCGAACCAGAATGTGAATATTTCAATTCCTTTGGAAATTCATCTTTCGGAGAGTGTTGTGGTTTTTGAAGTTCAGTTGCTGATTTATTCTAGGGTGTTAATTGTTTTAAATAATATGTGGCGAGGTTATAAAAAATAAAGGGTCAGTTAGCTTGGTGCAAAAGGAGTGTCGGGGGCGGCTCTGACGAGGGACGAATTGATTTCGGGATTGCCTGTAGGCACTAAAATCACCCCAGGAAGTGTGGTTGATATCCGTAGGTTGCCAGATGGCCGAACAGTTTGGCTGGAAAAGGGTACTGATGCTGCCGGATTGCAACACATCTACAAACGACACGAAGCCGACTTTGTCAACAAAGGCATCTCACGTGATGACATTCCAAATGTTGTAATGAGTGCTCTTGAACGTGGGAAAGTTGTCGGGACCAATGGTTCGGCTAATGTTTATCGCATCACACACAATGATGTTGAGCAAAACATCGCAGTTGGGGTTGGCTCAAACGGCTTCGTGGTTCGAGCTAATCCGGTAAGTTCTTGGAAACCATTGCCATGATCAGGTTAAGACTAACGAGTGAGTATTTGGCTTGGCCGATATTCTGCCCAGATCCGGATAGAATGGGGCACGTTGATATTGAAGATTTGCCCCTTTCTCCAGAGCTGAGGGTCAAAATCAGTGAGTGGGACGGTGAGTATCAGTCGACGTTCAATAGCGACTACCCGCCCGATTCTTGTTTTGCCACGCCTGAGGCAGAGCTTCGGCATAAAGCAGAGGGGGAGGAACTGGCCAAATCGATGCAGCAAGAACTAGGGAGAAGTTATATGGTTGAGTATTGCCCATAGTCGATAATTAGTCGGTGCAAAAGGAATAGCTCAAGCTGAAAAAGGCGCAGGCGATTGGGCAAAACTGAGTGGTCAGCTCAGTGAGGCTTCGAAAGGTAAAGGTAATTTTGGCATTCGGTCAGGTACAAGAGAACAAGCTGAGGTTATGGGGAAGGCTTGGGTTGGCGATGGGTATAAAGTTGCTAGTGATGGAAAAAAAACGTTAGTTAGTCAGGATGGCTATAAAACAATATAGGCTACCTACTTACAAGCCATATCAACAAGGGGCTCAGGCTAACTTTGAGCAAAGATTTCCTGGGCAGAAGACAAAGAAGTGGCAGTCAAATGGTCATTTGGATATCACGGACTAAACTATGAACGCGAAATTAAAATGGCTTCATAGCCCCGATATTTACAATCTTGAAAATTACCAACCGGAATGCGCAGACAGTTTTTGCTTTCTTCTTCAGGCTATGATTGGCCCCGAAGGTGAGGAAGGCGAAGAGTCCTTTGATATAGAGGTTTGCACTCCGAAATGGATTGAAAAAAATCTCGGGTTGGACGAGGCCCTTGTCGGGCGACATTACCTTATTGTCCGTGACTACAATTATCAAAAAATTGTTCATTCCATTGAGAAATTTCTACAGGGCTGTTCGGGTAAAGATTGGAATGAAGTTTCAAGAAAGGTATTAAGGTTAGGTTTGTGGGAGTTCGAGGGATACGAAGATGGAAGCGTTTGAATCAGGTGTTTAATGGCCTTGTACCACTGACACCGGCCCTGTGCCGGTGTTGTTTTATCTGCTTACTGCAAAACTTCCCTTCTTTCGCTGCTCGCTTTGGTCGTTGCCTGAACGATCAGGGCATCCAGCATCTGCGCGGATAAAGGTGGAGTTGAGTCTATGGAGTTGAGTCACGAACCCATTCCTGCTCGGGATGGAGGGAAAGACTTTGTTCCTCGTTGGCCGCAAGATCACGCCGCTGTCGATCCTTACCGAAAGCCAGGATATTGATAAATGACGGAAACACTGTCTTCAATTTTTCAGCGGACTCGAGGGGCTCCTATTGAAGCTGCTGAGGGGCTTGCGCACCCGATTTTTCAAAAAAAGATTAGGGCAGGCCGAAGCAGATTCTTGGCTCGAAGGTTGAAATCATCTAAACAGCTGGTGTCTGGACTGCGTTTAAAAGTGGTAAAGGGCGAGCTAGAAGTAAATAACCAGCGTCACTCTGAAATAATTTTATGGTCTGATACTAGCCCGGAGTCAGGTTTTTTTTTACGGTGGTGTCCAAAAAAGCTTGCGAACTAAAGGTCTGGAATGTATGGCGTGTGAACGATATCGTGCAGGCTTGGGTTGGGAACGCAGGAATTGTAATAAGTGAGGAGGGTTGCATAACAAAATTGGAGTGTAGTGGCGGTACTGAGGTAGTCGACTTTTCTACTTTGGTTTTCCAGATCGAGTCGATTGATTAATATTTACTACTCGGTGCAAAAGCGACTGGTGATACAAAGGAGGTAGCAGGCACAGCTAAGACGGGCGGGACGAAAGTTAGCCTAGAGAATAATCTAACTCCCGAAATAAAACTGTATTCGGATGGAAGCTATCGAACCCCTGACGGAAAATTTGCAAGTACGACTGGTGTTTCTCCTCCAGGAACAGTCAAGGCAGATGAGTTTGCTAAACATTTAGAATCAAACGGGATGGAAGTTGTAGGCCTGAGATGGTTGTTAAAGGGCCTCTCGGTGATCGTAGGTATGACATTGTAGTACGTGATGCGAACGGTAAATTGCACGGTCTTGAGGTCAAAAGCGGAACCGCTAACAAGACCAGCTATCAAGAATTCACCGACTACTTTGTTAATAAGTTTGGGGCGCAAGGAAAAGGGCGGCTGAATGGCAAAGTCATCGAAAGCGCTACAACAGTCTATGTGCCGTGAGGGAGGTAAATATAAAGCGCGAAGCCGAAAATAGTCCTGTAAAGGTTGGTGTTAATCAGGCGCAGCTTATAAAGGTGCTAAAAAAATTAAAAAGCTGCGGCCCTAGCTCGTTCGCATGCATTACTGACGATGATGGTAACTACGTGCAAGTAGCTGGAGGCAGATTTACTTGTTTTATTGAAAGATATGACGCGAAAAGTAAAAAGCTGTTTAGAGGTTATCATTCAAATTCCAGCACAAACTTTGAAGAGGGAACCCTGCTGTCGTTTAGCGCGGGCCGTGTTCCATTAAAAAAAGATGAGTGGTTTAATATTGATGATGTGATTGAGGTTTTTTCACTGTTCAATCAGAATCAGGCATTACCAGAAAGTATTTACTGGCGCGAGATGAAGGTTTTGGATCAGAGCGGCAGTTGAACACGTGGTGCAAAAGCGGCTGTAAATGTGAGGTCGGCTAGTTTTGCTAATGATGCAAAGCTGATTGGTCACTTTGAAAAACACGGTGCTGAATTTGGGGCAAAGTCGTCTATCGAATATTTGCAGACGGGCAAGGACATTATGCAAGGCGGGGATAAGGTTCAGTATCTGTACAAGGGCGAAATGCGAACTGGCTACGTGCAGTTCATGGGTAATTCGTCCCGTGGAGATGCGAAGTATGGATTTGTAGGAACTAATTCTGATGGTGTCATCACTAAAATCCATGTGGAAAGTGGTAAGAGTTTTTGGAAGATGTTGAATGGTGATCCTAAAGATAAAACTATAAGGCCTGTACCATGATTTATTCAGTGCTTGTTGATGGCGTCAATCCTGAAATAGAAGAGGAAGTCTCGATTGTTGTATGTGGTCAGCGGCTTACCTGCTTTGCAAGCTATCTTCCCTATCAGCTTGAGATAGGGCAAGTGTATCGGGCAGAGTTGTTGCCCATGGTTTTTGGTAATTATATTGTTCAAGAGAGTTCTCATGTCACACCCTCAGTCCTTAGAGAAGGTCCAGGCTATTCATACAGAATTATTGGCGAGTTGAGGCATGGTTGTTTGTGCTGTAGTGGGTTGACCTTCTGTGATGAGATTTTTCTGGCAGATTTTGGTTTTCTTGAGGGGAAGCTGATTTCATGGCGGGTCGATAGGTTAGACATTTCGTTTGTCTGAGTTTCCTTTGGTGCAAAAGATACAGGAAGGTTTTTTGAACTTGCTACTGCAGATGACTTGGTGTTGGCTAGAGCAAAGTATAGTTTGCCAGATGGGAACACGATAGCTGTGGCTAGAACAGACATTCCTGGGTTTGAATCGGAGGTTGTTGAGGGTCTTTCACCTGTCCTGCGTCGTAATTCTGGGCTGCCAAGCCTGGATGAACTATACGGAGAGGCGAGAGTGATCAAGTCACCTTATAACAACCCGCTATTTACTCGGCACGCGGAAGAAGATTTGTTTAATAGTGTGTCTAACAAAATTGACGGGCAAGGATTAACATCTATCCAGTTAGATGGTCGAGTTGTGGATGTGAAAATTTATAATGCAAGTGGTATCTGCAATAAGTGTAGCGCAGGTTTGACTGGCAACAGTGAGCTTAATGGGGTGGTTAAACAATTCAGTGAGCGCTATCCTACCCTTCTGCTAAGAGTTACCGCTGAGGGAGTGGCAGCAATGCCTAATCGTCTAACAATCCTAGTAAAAGGTGGCAGAATAGTTAATGGACAATAAAGAAACTCTCAAAGTCATTGACAGTATGATGTGGATAAAGAAAGCCACTATTTTTCTCCTGTTGCTTGATTATGCTCTAGGTAATCTTGATTCGGCGAGTGATACGCAAAAAAAATGTCAGGAGGCAGTTGATAGATGTTGGCGTTGGTTGGCTGATCGAGAGGTCAGTGCTGCTGAGTTAGCATATTACCTAGACTCCGAACAGATGCAGAGCGGACCGTTGGCAGAAGGAAATTTTGCATCAGAAAGTGTAGAGCAAAATAGCTTGATTTTGACTTTGTTGGTAATTGGCTTTTTTGCTAATAAAGTCTACAGGGTTACAGGGCTGCAAGAGCAAATGTCTGAGCCGATATGTGAGGCGGACGAGAGCTCTGCTGCATATATTGTTGATTATATTGACCGGATTGGCTTGTCTGAGATGTTGAGTTCTTATCTGTCAGCTAAAACTAAGCGCTGATATGGTTCTACTTTTAAGTGGCAAAGCTCAGAGATAAGGTGCAAAAGCGACGGGTGAAGCCGTGCCTCCTGTGCCTGTTGTTACTTCGGGTACTACTCGGACAGGTGTTGTTCGTACAAATGCCGCAGCGCTGGAGAGCGCTGCGTGATAACTGGGATGACCTTGGATATGGTCAAATCTTAAGTACTGAGAATCAGGCTGCGATAGCTAAAGGAAAGACTCCGAAAGTTGACGATGTATGTATTAAGGTTTCTCCTGAAGATGCAGGGCAAAAGGGCGAGAGAATTCCTATGCACCATGTCCAGAGTTCGCCACTTACTGTGCGACTGCCTGATACACGGCATTTGGACGCGCATATGCTAGGAGGATTTAGATATAATCCGGGCGGTCCAGGGTCAGCTCTCCCGGCATACCCTCCGAAAAAAGGAGCTGAGTAATGCATTTCACACCGCTAGAGCTTGCGAAGCAAAAGTTAATTTTTTACGTGGCTCAGGATTTGGACAAGTCTATTAGATTCAATGTGCAGCAACTTGTAAATGAGGTTGCCGCGTCAAGAATATGGAGCGTTACTCCGCCGAGATTTATTGACGAGATAGACGAGAATGGGGTGGAAGTTGTAGGTGGGATTTTAGAAATTTATTCGGCTTTGCCGCCAAACATACTTCCTATTAAGAGGGACTCAAAAAACCTAGATGACGTAGAGGCGCTGGTAGGTGCCGTAAAGAAACTATCTGAAAATGAAAATCTTTCCTTTGAGTTTCAGTTAGATACTACTTTTGTTGGCGCTATTGAGGACGGTGTTATTGATCAAGTCCTGCTGGACGGTTTGCTTGTACCGTGGCGAAATCACCTCAAAGGGAAAAGTTGAGTTGGTACAAAAGCAACAGCTACTCCACGCACTCCACTAGCTGGTCCTACTGAAAACTGAATAGCCTTTGTTAATGTTGAAAAACAGATTCAACTGGAAACAGGTGCTGGGCAGCGTGTAGATCAAGTTATCAATGAAACTCTATCTGGTAAGAAAAATTTCACAAGCACTATGACGCTCACAACCGATGAGTCTCTATCGGCAAGGCAAAAATATCTCGGTCTCGAGTACAGGGAAATCGGTAAGCCCGGCTCTGGGTTGTTTTACCGCGCTGATGGCACCAAGGCGTTCCGTATCGACTCAGGATCTATATCAGGAGCACACGCTCCGGGAGTTCCGCATGTACATTTCGGAGTTAAAGACCCTGTGACTGGAGAATATATTTCTAACAATCATGTGGTTTGAATGGATTGTAGATCCGAAGTTAGGCGGTGTAACATACAGAATGTTTGTACCAAATGGAGTTATTAACGGTATACCGGTGAAACCATGATTCAAGCAGTCTTTGAACGAATTATCAAATATGGCTTGACCGACTGGGCCGTTTTGCTTCAGGGCGTCTGTGGTGTTCCTGGTCTTTTGGAGAGATTGCCATCGTCTTGTGTGGAAGACTTTGCAAGCGCTGAGCTTGAAAAGGTTGCTGGGAATAACCCCTTGCTCGATGTGATTGTTAGTTTGGCTAACGATAGTGATCTGCTTTTATCTGAGCTATGCCCACAGTTGAAAAAAATGAGCGATTTTCAAAATGCAGAAATGCAACGGGCTAAGAGAATATGGCGAGCGGTTGCATTGGAAGAATTACTAGCAAATCTGGACTCGGACCCGCTCTATGGGTTGATAAAGTTGTCTGAGTTTTGGTCGGGCTGGGATTGGCCTGTTGATGCTCCACTTTCGATGATTCCTGGTGCGATGACTTTACCGCAACATCAATACCACTCTGTATCGAACTATGATCACGTTGTTCATGAGCATGAACAATGGTTGAAAGGTGAGCTGGTTGCTTTGAGCTGTAGAAAAACTTAATAAGCAGGGCGGCGAGTTTCTTCCAGCGATCAAGAATAATGAAATTCTAGATAAGAAGTGAGAGGTCTTATGGATGGCGCTTGGTTTGATGAAAACGTAAAACGCCTTTTAAAGGGTTTTTCTCTAGAGTACTCGTCATTTGCTGATGGAGATTTTGGAGACCTTGAAAGGATAGAGTTGGATGGTTTTAACAAGCTAGGAATTGTAGACTTTTGGTCTAAAGACTGGGTGAGTATTGATATATATGACTGTGCTCTTGATGAGCAGGTTCTGAATATATTGCTTTCTCCAGAAGAAAAAGAATGTATTTCTCAAGCATTCGAGAAATTTGTAAAGATATTGACTCAGGATAGTTAATGACGCAAAAGCGGCAGATACATCTTTGAAGCGAGGCCTTGCCTACGATAACCCATCTAACCTTATTCAAAGTCGCATAAGTGAAATTCAGTTACAAATACCGGCGAATTCCAAAGGGCGAATAACACTGAGTATTACGGTAGTAGAGGGTGCGAATGTTGGTCGCTCTGTTCTGGTCGGGACAAGTGAACCTTGTGGCTATCTTCGTGCTGGAATGAGTCAGCAAGAAGGCGACAAAATAGTTGTTGGAACTGGCTACGGAGAAGCGGTTATTGTCAGCTATGCTAACGCTATCGGATTGAAAGTTTTCGATCGGCGCGATACTTCCTGTCTGTGCATCATGTCAGAACGTGATTGAACCGATAGGAGCTAATGTGTCAACGACTTTAAAACTACTGCCAAGCGCTAAACAATGATGATGCGTTTAGAAATGGTTGAGAAAGGACTTGTCGAAAAGCTTAAGTTAGTCGGTGAGGAGCAACGAAGCGTTGCTGTAAAAGTGGCTTGCGAACTCGCTTTTGAGACTTGTACAGTAAAAGTGCCTATTGTTGTCGATTCATTTAGGCAACTTCTGGCTGGCAATAGGCTCACAACCGATCAGGTTTCTGAGCTAGATGCTTTAGCTGCACAGTTAGATGAGAAGTATTTTGACTTGCAAAACGGCATGGATGAAGGGCAAAACTTAACCCTAGAAGGTCTTCAGTTGTTTAGCCAAGCTCGTGCTATATCGGCACTGTCCTTAGCTGGTGGAGAGAATTCGCTTATGACCGCAACCGAAGCATTATATGAGGCATCATCAGCCGTTGATGATAGACCCATATTTTTAATGCCGTATTTTCGGTTTTGACAAAGTCTTAATCAGTAGGGGTTTTGTTTTTTGCTGAGATCTGGTGCACTCTTGCGCCGGTATTTCCATTTTGTGTTACTGATTGATTGCACCTTATTTGAAAAAATCAGGGGTCAGACTATAATTTCTACAATTATAATTCCAGCTGAAACGAAAATCTTTCTCGGTAAAGTAGGTGCTCAGAAAAGGTTATATCGGAGTAACAGAGTAAGTTGTAGGCAGTTAAGAACTGGCTCAGACCACAATTTAATACTAAGAAAGATATTATTGATGCTAGAGCTCGATAGAGGTTGGAATGTCCGAATTTAAATGTATTTTTCTAGATCGTCATGTCGATACAAATCCAGACTTGCAGTTTTATGCTGACTTTTTTATAAACTATCAACCTTCGATGTGGCAGAAAGGATGCGGCGATGGGGTTTTTAGCTTTATCAGTGACAAAGGCGACAAGTCTGAGCTGGCTGTTTTGGAGAACAAAGAGCTCGGCATTTCTGTCAGATACAATTTCAGGGCTGCTGGTGAACGCAGAGGGGCTGAATATTACTCAGTAGGCGATCAACAAAAAATGAGTCAGGTTGAAGACTTTGGGGAAGACCAATTTGTTCCTGCTGGTTCTTTTATACCGCCGAAAATAGCATGGTTAGCGGTAGAAGATTTTTTTAGAAATCCACTAGTTAAATCACATCGAATAGCATGGTTAAGTTCTGACAATATTTCTTGGCCAAACGCCTGATAATATGGTGAATTGCCGCCGTCTCTCCAGACTCCATACAAAATCCGGGACCTCTGCTTAAGCTGGGGGCCTGAGCTTCGGTTTAGCTATCCAGGAAAATAGGGTCAGACCACGGTTTATATTAATGGTGTGGTGAGCCTGGAGTGCAAATAATCTATAAAGATGGCACGGAATTCGATATGACTAGTACTCGAGTTAAAGAAACAGAAGCCAATCCTTATATGCCTGGGGCAACACGTCCGATTAGATATGAAGACGCTCTAGATAATAAAGGCATCAAACGAGCTCCTACTCAGCAGGAATTGGACTGGTTTAACAGCATTACGTGGTAGGTGGGCTATGATTGATTCGAAAATCGGAAAGAGAGTGATGGTGTCTATTCACTCGGAGTATGGGCCTTTCATTAGAATTTCAACATATGATGATGCAGGCGCACTAAAGGATTTGTTGGACGAAAAATATTTCGTGCTGTATTGGAAGTCGACACCTCCTGAGTTGGTCGGTGATGGAGGGAATGAATATTATTTTGGGAATGTTGCGGACCCTGTGAAGCTACAGTTTATTTTGGACTCAATTATTTTCTGATTGCGCTATTGTGGCAAAAGGGACGGGCGCAGGAAAGGCAACCTACACCTCGACTGTATCGCCGGATGCTGAAGCTGTCATGCCGTATGCCCACCCGGTAAAGGAGGCTAGTGCACAAGAGATAGGCGCTCATGCAAAAGTCGATTATTCAAGTACTGGAAGTCCGCCAAATGTTGATCCCGGTAAAGAATTCACGTTGCGGCAAAAACAAGAAGCGTTGGAGTTGAATAAAGCAGCCAGCGGCGGTTTAGTTAAATCTGCCGCGAGTGGTACTGTGTTAGTCAAACCACAAAAAAACCAGCGTGGCGTAACTCCAGATCCTAATGAATCGCAGTTTGACCACATAATCACAAAAAATTTTGATGGTACTAATTGCAGCTCAAGTCTTCAGATTCTTTCTCGACAAGCGAATAGAGCTAAATCTGACAAATAGGTGCTACTAAATGAATAATTCCATTCTAAATATAAATGAACTGCCTTCAATTGGTCGCGTTAAACATGTGGCCCAAGGGCTAGCATTGTTGGATGCCATAATCATGCCCGAGTGGCAGTATAGATATTTTTCATTCAACTGCAATTGGGACGGGGCGGGGAAAGAAATGATGGGCTCAATGAGGGACGGTTCTGGCGCTGAGTATTTTTTGCATTTTACCGATGCAGGTGTTGCAGGAAAAGTGATATGTGGCTCTGCTTTGCCTAATCTATCTGAGTGTTTAAATGAGATGCCCGAGGCGTTTCAGCGATTTAAAGTTGAGCCTGCGTTTTCTACAGATAATACTAGTCTGTTTTTCTGGCGAGGTGTCAAGCAGTCATCGTGGTGTGCGTCGCCGGATGGGCTGAAGGAGTATCCACTGCTAGGTTTTTTAGTGGGAGGTGTTGCGGGTTATAAGGGTCTAGTTGAGGACTATTACGAAAAAAGCATCGATGCAAATGTACTTGAGGAGGTATTTACATCGCTGGAGGTGACCAAGGACCAGCTAGTAATACTTAATCCTGATATAAAGCTTGGTGATTTAGTCGATGATTTTAAAGAAATTTTAGGTCTTACACTTTAAATTTCAGATTGATCGAACGGTGCAACAGCGACAGGCAAATTACCTGTTCCCAACGATCTTTCGAAAAATATCCATGCAGGACAGCAGGGGAAACATTTCAGAGGCCACAATAACTTTGAGGAAGGACGTAGTTGTTTTAATAATGGCGTCGACCCGGCTAAAATTTTAGGTGGAGTCCACAGTGGTAAATATCCAATTGTTGGTGCCGGGGCTTGTGATAACCCAGTTGTGGATTTTGGAAGACCGATAGGTATTGATGGGCGGACAGGGCAGCCTGTAATCAAAGGTCAAGTCCACTATGGGAAAAATGGTGCCCATATTGTTCCAGATGCGAGGAACTGAGATGCAATTCGCGACAAAATTGCCGGATTGGCTCGTGGCGTGCTTCCGCATTGCGCTACTTGGCGAGATATACCCTAATGTTAGGGCCATCGCCGTCGGATATCATGATAGTGGTTTTGTGTTAATTCGATACTATCTTGATCGTCAGCCAACAGACTTTGATTTGGAGAGCCTGGAGGTTGTAGCTACAAATCTAGACGCACTGGGAGGGAAAGAGCAGGCGATCAATAAAATTGATATTCAGTGCGTGCATGCGGCGGGTGCTAAGCGAGATTTAGAGCCGATTAGTGGATTTGTATACGCTAGGAGAGAGCACGAATAAAATGGTTCGAAAGCTACTGCGCCGAAAGTAACGGCGGAAGGTAAGATTGGTGGTCAGGCGTTCACTAATGTTAACCAGACGGCGGGGCACGGCTCTCAAGCAAAAGCTGATCAGCCGACACTCATAGCTGATCGTGTAAATACAAAAATAGAGTCATCTGGTAAACCTTTGCCAAATGCAAATATGGCAACTGCACATGCTGAAGTTGGACTTATACAGCAAGCTTATAATGCTGGAAAAACCCAAGGGGGGGGTATGAATCTCAAAGTTAAGGGGCAGGCTGTTTGCGGTTATTGCCGAGGGGATATTGCAGCAGCGGCGGAAAAAGCTGGCTTGAAGTCTCTTGAAATCAATGAAGTTGCTACGGGCAAAACTCTGTATTGGAAGCCCGGCATACGTTCTATTAAAGAGTTGGACTGATGAAAAAAAATTATTCTTTGTCGTGGGTGGTTGGCGTTGGTGATCAGGCTAATGGTGGGAATAAAAAATTCCCGGTTTGGCAAGATGTTGACTGCTATCTCGATAAAGTTAAGAGGGGGAAAGGTTCTCTAACCTTAAGTATTATAGGTGGCCCAGATACAGGTCTACAGTTCCTGCAAGTTTTTTCAGATGAAGGTAAGTATGTTTTATCCCTGGGTGCAGATGATGGAACGGATTATGTTGTACGCTCCTATTTAAACCCAGAGCTAAAGAATAGTGAATATGAGATTTTAGGTGATATTTGGAGCGGTGAGCTGGTCTGCTTAGATTTTTCTATTGTAAAAGAGGCGTTTGAGGAGTTTTTGCTGATGGGTGATGTTAGCTTAGAACTATTGAGTTGAGCTACTTAGGTTTTTTATCCCCCTATATATTTTTACAATAATTGACGGAGTTATTACGGTAGACCAGAAACACTCCCTTTGAATACTCAATGCCGCCCTTGCAGCGGTGTTGTTTTACCTGCGGTCAGCGCCCGCGCTCCAAAGAAAGGGGAGTTTTTGATGGGCCTATAGGGACGTATATAGATGGAGCAGGCGTGGCAACACCTACCGCGAATGGAATAGCTCACTACTCTAAGGATGGTATCCATATTGTGCCAGCGAGGCCGTGACTGATGTGCTCTCTTGATAATGCGATCGTGATGGCCCGTCTAAGTATTCAGAGGGCATTGCTAGGGGAAGTTTCAGAAAAGCTTCGTGCTGTTGTTTTTTCAGTATCAGAATTGCTTTTGAGTGTTAGATTCTATTTCGACGGGGAAATTGAGGACGATGATTTTGAGTCTGCCTCGTGTGTTGAAACTGAGGTACTAGCTGATTACGAGGAGGGTTGGACAGTTACAGTGAAATGTTTTCGGCTAGATGCCTCGGAGCCGATATTTGATGATGGGGTTTGGGTATTCAGGCGACGTGAAGTTTAAGAATGATTAAGTTGGTGCAAAAGGGCCTGTAATTCCAAGATATTTCAAGTGCAGATGATTTCGTGCGCTTTGCACAGATACGCGAGATGGTTTGGCACGCGCTGGCTATGAGAATGTAGAGCCAATTCTTCAAGGAAGTGCCGTAACAGGCAAAATTTTTAAACTGGGGAGGCATTTGACGTTGACAGTGTGATTGACTTTGATATTGCGCTGGAAAGTCCAGAACTTTTGCAACGCGCTCAATCCTTAGGAATAGGTTTGAGGAGTGGCGGAACTCGTACAGGGCTGTGGAGTGCAAGAGATTTACAAGCCCTTGGCCTGAAAGATTTGTAGAGTAAGATGAGCGTCCAGGCAGGACGCGAAGTTAATTTTATTTTCCATGACTCTGCGGCAATCGCCGCAATTCGTGTTCCGAGTGCGGTGTTACCGAAATGACTATTGTGTATGATCTCTATGGTGCGGACAAATCATGTCTTCTGTCTGCGAAAAGTGATTTGGAAAGAGCGCTGGAAGAGACTTTTGAGGAAAGAGATAGCTCTTATCAAGGTGGTATTTACTATATGTGAGGCAGGAGTGATTCAGAGAATTTTGTTTTAAAATTGAATATTGATCCTTTTGGCGGCGATCCAGTAGAGCAGAACTACGCGAGCTATAAAATCTTGCTCTATGTAAACGCTACAAATCGTTCAACTGATATAGAAAAAGTTATTGTCCAAGGTGGTGGCTTTAATTTGCTGAGACATGAGGTTTTTTAAAGAACACCAAGGCTAGACGGTGCAAAAAGGCGCAGGCGAAATTGCTGGTTCCGCATAAAACCTCTCAATTGCTGATCGCGTATTTGGCCAGCTCAACGATCCTCGAATGGGTCAGCTTGCAGGAAAGCTTGATGCCGATGCTTTGCAGAAACTTGGCAATAATTCCAGCGCTACTCGGTTTATGGACGCAAGGACAGGGCATATCAATTAGACCTAACCGAGGTTAAAAATTATTAGGCAAAGGCGATTTTGTCTCGTTACCTTGAGTTCGCGGAGGGCTTATGGCGTCAATTCATATTGAGGAAATTCAAAAAATCTTGTCTGAGCAGGGCAATAAAGATGCCTTGCCAAATCAAGCTAATGGGGAGGGTTATTTTCTAGAGATTAGATTTGATAGCCCTACTCGTAAGGCATCCGGAATGGTTGATGATGAGTATAAGGACAGGGTAATAACTTTAGATTGTCCGTACGGTACGGTCATTATTTTGTGCGATGGCAAGGGGCAGCTGAAATCAATTGAGTTAAGTTGACTATACAGTGATAGCACTTTTCCAGCACCGGCCTTGCGCCGGTGTTTTTTATCTGCGTTAGCTTTTCTTTTTAGCTGCTCGCTTGGTTTTTGCTGCTGTCCCCATAATCCGCAACGCTTGGTATTTGAGAATCATGCCATCAAGCAGGACGAATAGGGGACAGACCAAGGTTTTGCGTTTTTTTGTTCAGCAGCGCTACTCTTTAGAAATATAATTTATTTTTTGTAGTTATTCTATTTTGCTAGCCTGTTGATGTGCAACTAAGCGGTAAGCTCTTATCCAGTTATGGGGTTTATAAGGAGGCTAGTGTCTGCATCGCTTGTGCAGTCCTTAGCAGAAGACGTAGTGATAGGCATCGCTCTCTCGTTTGATAACTATCTTTACCTGTCCATTTTAAACTTAGGTGATGAGCTTTTTTTCCGTGATGAGATCCCAGAGGAAATAGTGATCAGCGAGGGGGTGAGCCTTATCTCGGTGAGTTAACTGTGCAAAAGGGATAGGTGACGCGGTAGATGACGGGACCAGGGCATTACCCGCTCCAAGCCTGGCGGATATGGACCAGTGATTATAGTGCCGCAGATTTCGCGTTATCAATTGGTTCGGGATTTGTAAAAGTGCCGCTGAAGATGGGGTTGGCTGATGGTTTGAACAAGAAAAAATCAATATTTGATGTGACGTTCAGAAAGTTTGATAATAACCAATTTATTCTTGGTAAAAAGGCGCCGTATGGTGGTGCAATGTTGCTATATTTTCTGTCCGTGGGCGCGAAAGGCGATAGCCTTTACAATGAGGCGGTCGATGCGAGCAAGTAAACTTATAAATACCCTGCTACTGATAGTTTCATTGTTGGCGGTGGTGTGTGGGGTGAGTACGTTTTTCGGCATGATGGTCGCCATAGTGGTTGGAATACTGCTTCGCACAGATTCGAACTGGGTGTTCATCTGGATTGGATTTCCCTTGTCAGGAATATTTGCTGTGTATTGGATAGTTACACGGTGGGATTATGTGAAATCTTTTATGTCCGGGCGTGGTGGGTGGTAGAGCGTGTAATCGAGGTCAGATAACGTTTACAACGACGCCAGCCAGGCAGAGCGGTGGATGACCGCAATGCGCAGCAACCTCTCTCAATACCAATTAGCGTGATCCACTTCACAAAAACGTCGCGAACCTTTCTGCTTTTCTCGGTACTAAGCTACCTAGGACGGAGCTTGGTGGCCAAGTAGTGGCAACTTTAAGCAGCTCGGCTAAACGCTATCAAGATAGTCGCCGCCTGTCGGAATAATACGTCCAGTAACGGGTCGGCTATCTGTCTTGCTATTTTTTATATTTATAAATCAATGGGTTGGGTGGGTTTCCACTCCGGCAACGTAACTAAGCCAGTTTCTTGGGTTAGTGCGAGTTCGATGTTAATTTGCCGCCCCTTGATTTTCGACGGACCGAATAAGCCTTATGTATTGCCACGGACTCGGTATTTTCTGCTCGGTTATCCAAGCCACCGACCCCACAACGCCCCCGTCTGTTGCCCACAGCCAATTTACTTGCGCATGGATTTCTTCCTGTAATTCAACGCCCCGCTGCACGAGAGTCTGAAAATGGATGTTCGCCACTTTGCCTTCCTGGCCCGTCAACCTTCTGCAGCGCTGAAGCCGCGGGATTCGTTCTTCGGCCTGCCCAAGCGCGGGCTGGTGCTGATCCTGGTTAACGCGCTGTTCTGGCAGCCGCTGCTGGCCCAGGCCGACGGCATCGTGGTGAGCGCGCCGGGCACCACTGTCGGCCAGGCCGGCAATGGCGTGCCCGTGGTGAACATCGCCACGCCTAATGGCAGCGGCCTCTCGCACAACCAATTCAAGGACTATAACGTCGGCCCCAACGGCGTAATCCTCAACAACGCCACCGGCGCGGTCACCAACACCCAACTGGGCGGCTACATCGTCGGCAACCCCAACCTCAAGGGCGGCGCCGCCAGTGTCATTCTCAACGAAGTCAACGGCGGCAGCCCGAGCCAGTTGCGCGGTTATACCGAAGTGGCGGGCCAGTCGGCCAAGGTCATCGTTGCCAACCCGTACGGCGTCACGTGCAGCGGTTGCGGGTTTATCAACACCCCCAACGTGACCCTCACCACTGGCAAACCGGTGCTCGACGCCAGCGGCCAACTGCAGCGCTACCAGGTTGACGGCGGCGCCGTGACCATCGACGGCGAAGGCTTGAATGCGAGCAACGTCGACCGCTTCGAAATCATCACCCGCTCGGCCAAGATCAACGCACAGATCAACGCCCGCGAACTCGCGGTGATCGCCGGTCGCAACGACGTCGATGCCAAAACCCTGACCGCTACCCCGCGCGCCGACGACGGCAGCGCCAAGCCGGAGCTGGCGATCGACTCGTCGGCCCTGGGCGGCATGTATGCAGGCGCGATCAAACTGGTGGGCACCGAAGCCGGTGTGGGCGTGAAGCTCGACGGCACGCTGGCCGCCAGTGGTGGTGATATTCAGCTGGATGCCAATGGCCACTTGAGCATGGCGCAAGCGGCGGCCACCGGTAACGTCCGGGTGAATGCGCAGAGCGTCAACCTGACGGACAAGGTTTACGCCACCGGCAACGTAAACGTCACCAGCGCCCAAGCGCTGGTCAACCAGAAGAGCGTGGCCGCCGGCCAACGCATTGAACTCAACGCGGCCAGCGTGGCCAACGCCGGCATCATCGAAGCCGGCGTGGCAGCGGACAACAGTCGAAACGCCACCGGCGACCTGGTGGTGAATGCGCAAACCGTCAACACCAGCGGCAACCTGCTGGCCAGCCGCGCGTTAGCAATCACCGCCGCGCAGGCGCTGACCAACCAGGGCAGCATCATCCAGGGCAAAACCGTCAGCGTCAGCACGGCCAACCTGAGCAACCAGGGCGCCACCGCGCGAATCTTCGGCGAGCAAAACCTGGCCATCAGCGCACCGGCCATCGCCAACCTTGGCGGCTTGATTCGCTTCGGTGAAGGCCAGGCCGCGACGCTCGACACGGCCTCCCTGGATAACCGCCAGGGCCGTATTGAAATGGCCGGCGGCAGCCTGGTGCTCAGCAGCGCCGCCCTGAACACCAGTGGCGGGCAAATCGTCGCCAACGACCTGACGGTCAACGCGGCCAGCCTCAACAACCAGAACGGCGTGCTGGTCGCCGGTGCGCTGACGGTGAACG
The DNA here is from genome assembly GCF_041946035.1 of Pseudomonas sp. AMR01. Lineage (NCBI taxonomy): Bacteria > Pseudomonadati > Pseudomonadota > Gammaproteobacteria > Pseudomonadales > Pseudomonadaceae > Pseudomonas > Pseudomonas sp. AMR01. Next base: position 29,400 of record NZ_JAUTYR010000016.1, on the reverse strand, counting down.
CCAGCGACCTCGACAACAGCCAAAAGGGCCTGATCCAGGCCGACAACGGCGCGCTGAACCTCTCCGTCGCCAATGCTTTCAACAACAGCCAGGGTTTCGCCCAGGCCAGCACCGACCTTAACCTCAACGCCGGCAGCCTCAGCAGCAACGCCAACGGCGTGCTGAGCGCCAACACCGGCAAATTGACCCTCGTCACCGCTCAACAGCTCAACAACGCCCAGGGCCGCTTGCAGGCCGGGCAGGGCAATGTGGCGCTGCACGCCGCCAACCTGAACAACCAGAGCGGTGTGATCGTCGGCAAGCAATTGTTGCTCGACGCCAGCGGCGGTGACATCGACAACCGCGCCGGGCGCGTGCTGGGTGATCAGCTCGACGTGCGCGCACTAAACCTCGACAACCGTGACGCGGGCCTGCTGGCCGGTGGCGCGCAGGGTGTGAGCCTGCTGCTCAAGGGGCCGGGCCAATTGCTCAATGCCCAAGGCCGCATTCAAAGTGAGGGCCTCCTGCAACTGCAAGGTGAGCGCCTGGACAACAGTGCGGGCATCCTGCTCGGCAACTCGGTCGACGTGACCGCGCAAACCTTCATCAACAGCGGCAAGGGCGCGCTGGTCAGCGATGGCGGCGACATCACGTTCAACGTCAGCGACCTGCTGACCAACGCGGGCGGCACCCTCGATGCCGGCGAGCGCAGCATTCTGGTCAAGGCCCTCACCACCCTCGACAACGGCGGCGGCACCCTGCGCGGCAAGCGTCTGGACATCACCGCGCAGCACCTGAACAACGACGCCGGCCAACTGCTGGCCGGTAACCAGGGCCTGAGCTTCAGCGGCCAGGACGTGGCCAACCGCAAAGGCATCATCCTCAGCGGCGGCGGGCTTACCGAGCTGACGACCGGCAGCCTGAATAACCTGGGCGGTACCGTGCAGGGCGATAGCCTGACCGTCGCCGGCGACACGGTGGACAACAGCAGTGGCGGCTTGATGGCGAGCCTGCTGGGCAACCTGCAATTGACCGTCGAAGCCCTGAGCAACCGTGGCGGCAAACTGTTCGGCAAAGAGCAGGTCACCGTCAACGGCGCTGCACTGGACAACGGTGCGGGCGGCCAGATCAGCGGCAACCAGATCAGCCTCACATCCCGCGACACGCTGGCCAACCGCGGCGGCCTGATCGAGGCTAACCAAGGCCTGACCCTCAGCGGCGGCAACCTCGACAACAGCGACGGCGGGCAACTGCGTGCGCTGGCCGGCGATAGCAGCAGCCTCACCCTCAGCGGTGCGATCAACAACCAGAACGGCGCCCTCGAATTCGGTAGCACCGCTTTGAGCCTCGACGCCGCCAGCCTGAACAACCAGTCCGGGCAATTGCAGCACGCAGGTTCCGGCCTGTTCCGCCTCAACACCGCCAGCCTCAGCGGCAGCCAGGGCAGCATCAATGGCACGGGCAGCGCCGACTGGGCGTTCGGCAACGTCGATGGCCTGGGCCGTGTGCAACTCAACGAAGTCCTGACCTACAAAAGTGCCCAGGGCCTGACCCTCAAGGCGGGCGACCGCATGGCCAGCGCCAAGGGCCTGGTCCTCGACGTGGCCAGCCTGAACAACGGCGGCGAACTGCTCAGCGACGGCGACTTGAGCATCACCACCCCTGGCGACATCACCAACAGCGGCCGCGTGTCGGCCCTGCAAACCCTGACGGTGGCGGCGAACAACCTCAGCCAGAACGGCGGTCGCCTCGCAGGCGTCAACACCCAGATCAAGCTGGGCGGCACCCTGGATAACCTGGGCTTCCTCACCGCGCGTCAGCAACTGGATATCGCAGCGGCGCAGATCAATAACCGGGGCACCCTCGGTGCTCAAGGTGCGGTGAACCTGACGGCCGTCAACGGCATCAACAACGCGGCGGACACACTGTTGTTCAGCGGCGGCGACATGACGTTGCGCGGTAATGGTTTCAGCAACCTGTATGGCGACGTTTACAGCAAGGGCAACTTGAGTTTTGCAGCGGTGGATGGCGGCAAGGCGGTGCTGTTCAGCAACCGCTCCGGCACCGTGGAAAGCGAAGGCTCCATCGGCATCAATGCAGGCTTTATCGAAAACGCCAAAGACGCATTCGAACTCGGGCAGACGCTGACCACCGGCAGCCTGAGTTGGATCTGTCACCAGCACTGCGGCGAGAAAGACAACTGGGAGCGTGGTGATATCACCATCTACGAGACGTACCTTGAGGCTGCGACCAAGGATTCGGTAGCGGCGCGTCTGGTGGCTGGCAAAAACATGCTGGTGCAAGGCGACAATGTGCAGAACCGCTACAGCCTGATGGCCGCCAATGGCGACCTGAGTATCACCGCCGGTGACCTGCTGAACCAGGGCGCCGCGACGCGCACGGGGCAGCGCACGATTGCCGTCAGCACGCCAGGTCACGTTTCCGACGATTTGTTTGAAAGCATGCAATATGTCGACGTTCCAGCGTTCAATGCGGCCACGGCTGCCGGGCATTTCGATAAGGCACGCTTCGAAGAACTGAAAAACCGATCACCCGACAGCGCACCGTTCCGGCAACTAAGCGACGTCACCACCTGGACCGACAACGGCGGCCCCGGCTACGCCGCCACGTTGCAAGCGGGCGGCACCGTTAACCTCAACGTCGCGCGCACCCTGCAAAACGGCACGCTGCACAACAACACCCTGGCGCAGTTGACCGGCACCCTGGGCGACGACCAGACCGGCATCCCCGTCGGCGGCATCAACATCAACCTGAGCAAACACGCCAACGACCCGAGCGCCCAAGCCGCCGGCAGCGTGTTGCCGGTTGCCAGCGTCGCCCCCGGCGGCGGCTTCGTACCCGTGGACTACACCGGCACGCCGTTCGCGCCGGTCGACCCCACCACCGCGCCGAACTTCCAGTTGCCCAAGGGCGAGTACGGCCTGTTCGTCAAAAATCCCGACCCGACCAGCCACTACCTGATCGAGACCAACCCGGAATTTGCCACCACCACCGGCTTCTTCAGCTCCGACTACATGCTCGGCAAACTCGGGTTCACCGATGACAGCGCCTGGCGCCGCCTGGGCGATGGCCAATACGAGAGCCGCCTGATCCGTGACGCCGTGCTCGCGCAAACCGGCCAACGCTTCCTGGCCGGCGGCCTGTACAGCGACGCCGACCAATTCCGCTACCTGATGGACAACGCCCTCGCCAGCAAAGACGCCCTGCGCCTGAGCCTCGGCGTGACACTCACCAGCCAGCAAGTCGGCGCCCTGACCCACGACATCGTGTGGATGGAAAACCGCGTGGTCGACGGCCAGACCGTCCTCGTGCCGGTGCTCTACCTGGCCCAGGCCGAATCACGCAACGTGCGCGGCAACAGCCTGATCCAGGGCCGCGACCTCAACCTGGTCACCGGCGGCGACCTGATCAACGTCGGCACCCTGCGCGCCAGCAACAACCTCACCGCCGTCAGCAGCGGCAGCATTTACACCGGCGGCCTGATGGAAGCCGGCAACAACCTGAGCCTGCTGGCCCAAGACAGCATCCGCAACGCCATGGCCGGCGAAATTCGCGGCAACCAGGTCAGCCTGGCTGCGCTCAAAGGCGACATCACCAACGACAACACCGCGATCCAGGTACGTGACGGCGCCGGCATGCGCACCCTCACTGACACCAGCGCCAGCACCATCGTCGCCCGCGAAAACCTCGCCATCGACGCCGGCCGCGACCTCACCAACCGAGGCGCACTCACCGCCGGCAAAGACGCCAACCTGACCGCCGGCCGCGACCTCAACCTCATCGCCGCCAGCAACACCAGCATCAAGCACGAGACCCGCGACGGCGGCGAAAAATCCAGCATCACCACCGACGTCAAAAACCTCGCCGCCAGCGTCACGGCGGGCGGCAACATCAACATGAAAGCCGGGCAGGACGTCAACATCATCGGCAGCACGGCCACGGCCGGCAAAGACCTGACCGTTGAGGCTGGGCGCGACTTCAACGTGGCGTCGGTCAGCGACATGCACAACGTCGAGGGCAAGGAAAAACACGGCAAGAAACGCATCAAGACCTCGGATGACCAGACTACCCAAGTGGCGAGCGTGCTGACGGCGGGTGGGGATTTTGTGAGCCAGGCTGGGCGTGATACCACGCTGGTGGCGAGCAAGATCAGTGCGGGGAATGAGGCTTATCTGTATAGCGGGGATAAGTTGAGTTTGTTGGCGGCTGAGAACAGTACGCATACGTTGTATGACATGAAGGAGAAGGGCAGTTGGGGCGCGAAAAAAGCGCAGACAGATGAAGTCACCCGCACGACCCAGGTAGGCACCGAAATCAAGACTGGCGGCAACCTGACACTTAAAAGTGAAAGCGACCAGCTGTATCAAGTCGCCAAGCTTAACAGCGGCAAGGACATCATCCTCGACAGTGGCGGTGCGATCGTCTTTGAAGGGGTCAAGGACCTGCACGATGAGAGCCACACCAAGAGCAAAAGCGACCTATCGTGGTTCAGCGCCAAAGGTAAAGGCAACACGGATGAAACCCTGCGCCAGAGCGAGCTGGTTGCTCAAGGGCAGCTTGTTATCAAAGCCGCCGAAGGGATACGCATCGATGTTAAACAGGTTGATCAGCAGACCGTAAGCCAGACCGTTGATGCGATGGTCAAGGCTGACCCTAACCTGGCTTGGCTGAAACAGGCCGAGGCGCGTGGTGATATTGATTGGCGCCAAGTGAAGGAGATTCACGAAAGCTTCAAGTACGACAATTCCGGTTTGGGCGCCGGTGCCAAGATTGCGATTGCGATCATGATGGCGGCGATCATGGGGCCGGCTGGGTTTGGTCTAGGTGGCTGGCAACTGGCGGTCGCTACGAGCTTCTCTACTACGGGTGTTACCAGCACCATTAACAACAAAGGCAACCTCGGCAGGGCCTTAAAGGAGACAGTTAGCGCCAACAGCATCAAGAGTGCGGCAGTCTCTGGTTTTACTGCCGGCGCACTTTCTTATGCTGATACCAATTGGTTTGCCGGTGCAGACAGCGCTGGTGCTGGTGCTGGTACTGTCAGCGGCGTTACCCCGAGTGCTGGCTCGACGTTGGCGGTAACGAATTCCTCCAAAGATATTTTCACCTGGACGTCGGCAGGTGATATCGCGCTGCGCACTGGAGGCCGAGCGGTAATCTCTAGCGGGATCTCGACGGCCGTTCAAGGGGGCAGCTTCGGCGATAACTTCAATGCTGCTTTGCTGGGGGAGGCTGGCAATGTGGCGATGGCTACTGGCTTTAATTGGGTGGGTGACACCATCAAGTTCCCAGATGGCAGTGTTCAAAAAATCGTTGCTCATGCCTTGATGGGTGGATTGCTGGCTGAGGCGACTGGTAGCGACTTTAAAACGGGCGCGGCAGCTGCCGGTTTAAACGAAGCATTTATCAATCAACTGGCTTGGGCTGCACAAGGAAATAAAGATATTACCTTGATGCTGTCACAATTAACCGGATTGTTGGCTGCGGCTGCAGTAGATGGTGACTTGGAAAAGGGGGCACAGGTAGCACAAAAAGCGACTACATTTAATTACTTAACTCATCAAAAATTTGATGAGGTTAATAATTGCATGTCAGGTAAGACCTGCGCGACGGAAGCCGAAAAAAATGCTGCAAGGGCAGAGGCAGAGCGACTGAGCAAGTTTTTGGATGATGAGATGAACAGCGTTTGCGCCAAAGACCCTGGTAGCGACAGCTGCCGGAATGCCGTGAACTCTGCTATAAAATATACTGCAATTCAAGATGCGTGGAATGTTATGCATAGCGATGTCGAACGGTCTACGAAAAACACATTCAATTATTTGTATAACACCGACGACGGAAAAAGCTCCTTCGTATCTTATTTCAATACGATTGATAATCGAGCAAACTTTTTTAGTGCTAGTGATACCTACGAGCATCAATTGGGGATTGGTGCAAAGTGGTTTGGGGGAGCAGATACTGTCTCACGTGCGCCTATTACTGGCTTAGGGGCAGACGGGAATGCGTCATATCTAACCTTTAGTGCTGGGTGGGTGTTAGCACCTGTCTATGATTGGCGTAAGGCGGCAGGAGATACTCTGATGACTGGTGGGTATGATAATTTTAAGAATCTTTACAATAAGAAAGCGGTTGATCCAGTAGCTTGGGATATTAATCAGTTAAAGAATGAACAGAAGATTTTACAACCTATTCATGAAGAATATTTGAGCGGACATGACACGTTTTTGGGGGTTTCAAAATATATGACCGACTCGGACAGAGGCGCAGGGGATTTGCCAGTTGACGTGCCTGGGATCAGCGGTGGCGTAGATATCTTAGACTACAAATCTAGGGTTGAGTTTGGTTGTAAGCTGCTAGGTTACGACGCTAGTCAAGGGTGTGTGCCATGACATTAGAAAATTATCCTCGAAAAAAAGTGTTTTTTGCATTTTTGCTATGCCCTTTTTTTTCGGGGTTGGCGGCTGTTCCTATAATGTTAATTACGATTATGGTAACAGTATTTAGCAATTCATCATTAATCGGAGAGGTGAGAGGCAGTGAGCTGTTTTCACTTTTTATTACCATCCCCATAATGACGCAATTAATTTTTCTTCTTCCAGCTTTGGTCTTAGCGATTTTAATTGTATTTTTTAAACTTGAAGGTGGGCCCAGAGTTTATGTGTTGATTTCAATTGTGAGTGCGGTTGTTTCCTCCTTGTGGATGTTTAGTGTCGTTTTTTTCTTTATAAGTGAAGTTGAGAATTATCAGGTGATGAGAAATATGTTTCCTGTGCTTTTAAGTTTTTTGTTGGGAGGAGTATCTACTGGGACAGCTGCTTATTGGTTTCTACCTCGGCGGCTAGCTACTAAGTAGAAAGATAACACGGTTTTATATTAGGTCGTCGTCTTTTTTGTGGTTGATCTTTTAACCTGGAAAAGTGGCTGGATAATGCATTTATTACAGCTAGACGAATGTAAAAATTGACGTTTTAGATAATAATGGTGTAGTTATGCGTCCACCCAAGGTAAAGCAGTGATATGGAAAATAACCGAGCTATTTATTCGGAAATAAAAAGTTGGATTCTTGAGAGCTTCTGGGACGGATGCAGAGATCATGGTCCTTTAGATAGAACTGGAAAGGATAATTTTTGGAGCTTGGATCAGATTGTATCTGATGTTTATGACGGTTACTCGGGCGGGGAAGGTAGTTTTGATTCACCAATCGAGTACTTGATGTTGGAAGTCGTAAGTCTGGTTTTGTCTTGCTGGTATCCAAGTCAGGCTGAATACCATAAGCAACGTATTATCGAGTTGCTGAAATGCAATGATTTAAGCGAAATGCTTAAATCTATTCCGTTAGATGAAGCGGAAGAATTTAAGCATGATCTTAAATTGTTGAATATTATTTAGGTTGTGCTCGGATCATCAATCGCAGGTTAATTTTTGCAAGAGAAAATACGGGTTAAAGAAATTGGCGACAGAGCAATACAAAGAGAGAGGGGTGGGCACTTGATTGCTAGTATATTCAACGGACCTTGAACCTCCTTCCCATGAATGGGAACCTGAATAAAGGTACTTGGAAGTCTATGGAGAATACATGGGCGTCCGCACTTAAGGAAGGCAAGCAGGTTAGCGTGAAGATTGAACCTGTGTATTCTGGCAAAAGTGTTCGGCCAGATAGCTTTAATGTGGAGTATTCAATAGACGGTGCTCGTCCAAAAGAGATTGTATTTAAAAACTCACCGGGTGGAAATTGATGCGTAGTGATGATGATATCTACAATGACATTGGGAGTATTTTATTTGAAATTGCTCCCGGCGCAGCCTGTAAAATTATAATGCGCGCACAGTTATCCCAAAAGTTAGATAGCTGTGAGTATGAGTATGATTACATTGATGAACAAGGTAACGTTGCCTGGTTCACGGCAGGCGGGCGAGCCAATACAGATATTTTAGACCTTTTAACAGAGCTACGCAGTTGGTATGTTGAGAATAAACTTACAGGAGGGCTGCCAGCATGGAGTGGCTGTGAGATAACCTTGGACTTAGTTAAAGTTAAAATAAGTATAGATTTTATTTATCCTTGAAAATTAAGCGGCAGGTTTAGATGTAGAAGCTTAGGCTGAATATGGGGTGTTTTTGCACACTTTTTGCCGCATTCTTGCACCCTATTTGCATCATTTCTGCAGTCAAGTTGCATCCCTTTTGAAGCCACCCTGACGACCTACGGTCTATCTGCTCAATACGCCCTTTTTCAGCATGATTTTTTCGCTCCTTAACAGGAGCAAAAATCTTAATACACAACACGCACCTCTTGCGAGGTGGGTATTTTCTATATGTATCAATTGGTTATCCGGTTTATGTCTTCCAGGCGCTGCTATACACTTGTAATACGAAATGCAGGGTTCACCCAATAAACACTGACGTATGGCGTATAGCTTTTGCTATACGCAGCAGCGAAGCATGGGGGGCCGGTTTACTCTTTCAGATCGGCACTTTTTTCTGGTTACGCACTGGGTGGTCGGCTCCTGTTATCCGCCCCCATGATTTTTGATGCCTGGTACCTGAGAATCATCCCGTCGAGCAGTGCCTTGATCACTGATTTCTCAGCTTCGGGCATATGGCTGACAGCCTCGAAACGCAGGCGCAAATCGTCGGACGGTCCGCGTTCTCCTTCTGCAAACACCAAATCATCCAAGCTGACGTGCAGTTTTTTTGTATCGAAAAGCCGATGGCGAAGCGCTGTCAGCGCGTAGCCAAACGGTGCGCATCACGCCGATTCGGGTGTGGTTCAAGAGGCTTACCAAAACCAATCGCATCTTGTACAACCCGGCTTCCGACTTCGATCTACCGAGGATGGAGCAGCGATTACCCAAACACATCCTCAGCGGCGACGAAGCCGAGCGTATCCTCAATGTGCCGGACACCCAAACACCGACCGGCATCCGCGACCGGGCCATGCTGGAAACCCTTTACAGCACCGGCATGCGCCGCATGGAGTTGATCGGCCTGAGCTGGAGCGCCATCAATTACGAGCGCGGCACGGTGATGATTCGCCAGGGCAAGGGCAAAAAAGACCGGATGATTCCCATCGGCGAACGTGCTCTGGCGTGGATCACCAAATACCGCGACGACGTGCGGCCCCATTTTGTCCTGGGTCAGGACGATGGCACGTTGTTTCTGACCGAGCAGGGCGAAGGGTTCAGCCCCAACCGCCTGACGCAACTGGTGCGCGAACACATCGAAAAAGCCAACATCGGCAAGCATGGCAGTTGCCATTTATTTCGCCACACCATGGCAACGTTGATGCTGGAGAACGGCGCCGATATTCGTTTCATCCAGGCCATGCTTGGACATGTCAGTCTGAACACCACGCAGATTTACACCTAGGTCAGCATCCGGGCGCTCAATGAAATTCATACCGCGACCCATCCGGCACGTTTGCAACGTCAGAACACCGCCAGCCAAACCATGGCTGAACCCCTTCCTGACGACCCGGTTGAGGCTCTGTTAACCGCTCTGGACGCCGAAGCGTACGAAGAGAGCGATCAGGCCTGACAAACGCCTGACAACCTCCCTACAAATGCCTGACAGCCCCGCAGGCCGCGAAGCGGCCTCTGCGAGTCGATAAACCTGAGTCATCTTTAGGACCGGAAATGTTTTGTACGGACGGCCTGCACGCAGACCATCCATACAAAACCCCGATCAGGGCAGCGCCCCGATACCCCTTAGATCCAAAGCCTAACGCGCTGCGCTTGTTGGCCACAGCAGACACGGCGGCTACGCCACCGCATCGTCAGGGGCTACCGAACGGGCATCAGCCAGGTACTTCGCCACTGCATGCAGGCTCATCAGAGTCGATAGGGCAGACGGTCAACTTCACGCCCAGCGCATGCACGATCACCAGCAGCGCGTCCAAGCGCAGGGTGTCACCGGCGCTGAAAAAACCTTCCAACTGATCGTATGTAAGCCCTGTTGCTTCGGCGATTACACCGATGCCCTCGGCGTGTGCCGCCATGCCTAATACCTTGCCGAGATAACCTGCATCACCCGTCTGAAGCGCATCCGTGAGAAAGATGGCCACCGCTTGCGGGTCGGTCATGGCGTGCACTGGATCGTATGGCATAAGTAGCTCGGGCATGGGAAATGGCTCGTGTGACAGAGATTTAAAATAGCGTATTGAGTGTGTTGAAACGGATTCAAAACCCGCGTCGGGGTGGTTTTGTGGGGTGACAGCCCGCCACCTGATCCGACCGGCGTGCAGGCCGCGCCACGTCTGGCGTTGCGCGTGTAGACAACGAAAATCGCGTCGGGTGATATTGTTGGTCCAAAAGCTACTGCAAGTACTGTAGGAAGTACCATTCAAAATGGTGAGTCCGCAACAGGACTTCTTAGCACTCAGTTTGCCAAGGATGCAAAGTCATACCTTACCGACATCCAGAATTTGACTGGCAGGCAGTTCACCCCTCAACAGTTAGCGCTTTTGAAAGCCGACCTACGAGAGAATACTTACTCGCCTCTATCTAAAGAGGAAGTTAAGCCAAACAGGGCGGATTTGATAGTAAGCTGCCAAGCCTGCGAGCAGAGTGGGAGAAAAATACAGGCGCCAGTTGGCCGAAAGAAACGTACACTGATAAATATGGAAATCAGGCTACTAGAAATTACGATGCCAATCATGTTATAGAAAATAAATTTGGTGGTAAGGCAGAATGGTGGAATATTACACCCGCGATGAGAGGTGTAGAGCATCAGGGTGGTATTCACAGGGCTCAAGGTCCGGCAGAAAAAATATTTGGTAAGTAATTATGAAAAATAAAGAAGAGTTAAAGTCGTTAGTCGAAGCTGTGACTTCCGCTAAGAGCTATGAGGGTAATTACGGCTATCGCATAACAGATACGAGTGCGACGTTAAGCCATGTTGATGAGTCGGATCGACAGCAGGCCCCAGCTGACTACTTGGAGTTTCTAAGTGAGTTTGGTTTTGGCGAATTAGATGCGGCATTTCATCTCGATGATGGGCCGGAGAAATATTCGACTGTATGTGGCCGAGAAATTGAGGGCTATGAGGGTATTTACGTATTTGGTGGGAATTCTAGCGATGTTCTATATGCTTTCGACGCAAAAAATAATTGGCAGATTGTAGAGGTCAGTTCTGAGTTAGATGAGGTTGATATGTTGGCGTCAAATTTCTCTGATTTTATCTTGGAGCGGTTGAGGTATATCAAATCATTAGTTGAAAAGCGTGCGGTTGTATGAGTTTTTAACTGGTGGTACGCAAACAATAAATGAGGTGATTGCTTCGTCTGAGCCTATATATAGACCCCTCACTTAAAAGTTTCGTGGAAAAATTCCGTAGCGATATTCAGATTTGTTACTAAGCAGTCGGTGATGGGAACTCAGTTGAGTTACATCATCTCTCGCAAACTGAAGTTAATGGATTCGCTGGTACTCGTGGTTCACATGCAGAGTTTTGTTGTGTTTTCCATAGTCAGAATAGCAGTGTTTTTCATGTCCCATGCAATGCCGCTCAAAGCTTTAGGTATACTCGTTACAAAGACTCTGCAGAATACAGAAGTCCTACGGCTGATTATGTTTTAGTTCGTCCGCATTTGAATGCAAAAACATTGATAAAACAGGCTAAAGAGTTTAAATCTTGACAGTCGGATTGTTGGAATTTGCGGGTTCGGAGCGGGGAATAATTATACGTGGACTATTCGAGAATAATTAATCTTATTAAAGAGTCGGATTTCGTTGAATTTGCCGATTGTGGTGACGGAATTGCTGATGAATGGATTTATAAAGCTGAAACTCGTCTTGGGTTGAAGTTGCCTGAGAGCTATAAATGGTGGCTGAAGTGTTATTCTGGCGGGGAAATATCTGGGGAGGAGATTTATAGTATCTACGGAATGGATTTTGATAGTGTAAGGGGGGGTGATATCGTTTATATGTCAATCATTAACGGTCGAAATGGGTTGTGTGGGAAGGAGAGGCTATTCATCTGTGAACCGCCGGGTGCAGGGGAGACGTTTTATTTTGCCACGGACGATGGTCTTAATGATGGGGAATATCCTGTTTATAGGCTGGATCTTTCTAATCAAACTTTTAGTTTGTATGCGAAAAACTTTATCGATTTCTTAGAAAAAAGAATAATTTCTTTCAGTTGAGTAATGATTATGCGTTTAAAAATGGTTGAGGAAAGCCTTGTAGAAAAACTTAAGGTAGTCAGTGAGGAGCAACGAAGACGTGCTGTAAAAGTGGCGTGCGAACTTGCTTTGCAGGCCTGCCCAGTAGAAGTGCCTATTGTTGCTGAGTCTCTTAGGTATCTACAATCTGGTAATAAACTCACGACTTATCAGGTTTCTGGGCTAGTTGCTTTGGCTGCACAGTTAGATGAAAAGTATTTTGACTTGCAAGACAGCCTAGACGAAGGGCAAAGCTTAAATGTAGAAGGCCTTCATCTGTTTAGCCAAGCTCGCGCTGTATCGGCGTTGTCCTTAGCTGGTGGAGAGGATTCGCTTATGGCAGCGACTGAAGCAATATATGAGGCATCATCAGCCGTCGATGATGGAACTCATATTTTTAAAGCAGTACTTTCGGTTTTGCCAGAGTCTTAATCAGCAGGTGTTTTTGCTTTGGCTGATATCCGGCGCACTCTTGCGCAGGTATATTCAGTTGCTGTTGCACCCGACATGCACCCTTTTTGCCGTCTTCCTGCACCCATCCTGTAATCCTCTTGCACTCAAGCTGCACCCTTTCTGTAGTCTTTCTGTAGTCTTTCTGTACCCCAACCTGACGACCTCCGGTCTATCTGCTCAATATGCCCTGTTTGAGCATGATTTTTCGCTCCTTAAAAGGAGCAAAATCTCAATACACAACACGCACCTCTTGCGAGGTGGTTATTTTCTATATATATCAATTAGTTATCTGGTTTCTGCCTGCTAGGCAGTGCTATACATTTGTCTTACAAAATGCAGGTTTCGCCCAATAAACACTGGCGTGCGGTGTATTGTTTTTGTAATACACCGATCTACAGCACTTCGATTACTCCTTCCCTTTAGTCGCTGGTCCTGCTGCACGGGCAATGGCCCCGGCTACCTGGTGTTTCACAATCACTGCATCGAGCAGGCCTCGTACCAGTTCTTGCTCTTCCATCGGCATGCGTGAAATCGCTTCGAACTGGTAGCGCAGGCGATCATCTAGCGCGCGTTCGTCGGTTTCAAATAGCAAAAAGTCCGAGGTGACATGCAGCGCGATAGCCAGATTTTTCAGTGCGTCGGCTTTAGGCAAGGAGCTACCAGCCCCGTAGCGCCTTATCTGCTGAACATGAATTTCTGTGCCTCGGTGTAAATAGGGGTCAGGGAATAGGGGGCAGACCCCGGTTTTCTGCGGAGAGGCTAGCCGCTTGGGAGATCTTAGCCAGAGAGCTGCTGAGTCGTTGGCTGAGTTGGCCGTCGCGCACTATGGGGGTAAGGCGTTATCGGGAGAGCTTTCGTCAGCAATAAAGAACGGCGTTAACCCTAATACTGGAACGAAGGGACAACCCGTATTTGGTGGTGGCACTGATAATGAAGCTGGCACGCTGGTTGAAAGAACAGTTATAGAGGGACCGTCTAAAGGACCTGGTCCATGGGTTTCGGCGGAAGGTAAAGTCTGCGGGGTTACTTATCAAGATGTCAACCAGACTACTCGCCCTTTGAACGAGTCAGACCCGAAAATTCCTTCTTTGCTTACAGATAGAGTTGCCGAAAAGTCTGCGAAAATCCTGAAAAAAATTATTCAAATGGAAACATGAAGGATGCTCATGCAGAAATCGGCGTTATTCAGCAGGCCTATAGCTCGGGGAAAACCAGCGGTGCAGATTTGTCGATGAGCGTGACAGGAAAGGATGTATGCGATTATTGTAAGGGTGATATCGCTGCAGCGGCTAAAAGAGCCGAGTTGAAATCCTTAACTATAGATGCAGTAGATGACAGTACGGGTTTGCCAAAAAATATTATTGGGAGCCTGGCGTAAATCTGTCAAGGAGAGAAAGTAATGTTAATAGGTGGTTTTATTCTGGACCCTGAACAGGGGAGGCTACAAATACCTATTGTTCAAAGTCCAACTAAAGAGGATGTAGAAAATACTATTCGTAGGTATGCTTGCTATGATGGGATTATTGCCTTATCAATAGTTCCGGAGCCTGATTGTGGTCCTCGTGAGTTAAAAGTTTACATAGGTTCAGGAAATTTTTTCCTCATACTTAGTCACAATCTAGAGTGCGGTGATATTGATGTTAAAACTATCAGTAATGAACGTGCAGGAGCAGAGATGGTTGATATTTTAGGTGACCGTTACCCAGCGAGGTCGATGACGAAAGACCTCAATTTTATCTGTTCTTGCTTCAAAGAGTTTTTGGGCGTTGGTGATGTTTCTGAATCAAGCTTGATAATTTCTTAAATGTCGGCGCGAAACGTGAGGGGCCGCCAGAAATATTAAAAAAATGGAAAATAGGGGTCAGAGCACGATTTTGCATTTTTTGAGTTCAGCAGATTAGCTCTTTAAAAATATGATTTATTTTTGTGATTTTTCTATTTTGCTGGCCTGTTGATGGACGGCTAAGCTGTAAGCTCTGATCAGATTACAATTAGGGGGTTTATATGGCTCGCCGTCCTAGGGTTTTACTGACCACGTACAACCCGGAAATAAAATTCCTTATTGGGAAACCATAATGACTGTAAGATTTTATGATGAGATAGTGCGCGATTCACTTGGCCTATGGATATCGGCGCTTTTTAGCGCGATTGGCTCGTGGAACCCTGAATTTACATTTGAACAGCGAAAAGATGCTTTTTTTTACGTGATTGAGTATCTATTGGTTAACGGTAAGATCAAATTTATTAAGCCTGGGGAAGATTGTTATGTTTCCCCAGATAATCCCCACCCAAGACTCTCTATTTGCGATGAGATGGCCCATTGGGATTTAGGTGTAAAGGAGATTGTGTCTTATCTAAGAGATGGCTGGCCAGAAAGCGCAGAGTCTGAGAATGATGGAGAGTTAACGATTTATTTTTATGATATTCCAGGAATAATTTGGATAGATGAAAATGGGTGTTTTTTTGCGTCGTAAAGCATTGGTGAAAAAGCAGGGTCTCTCGTAACCAAAGAAAGCGAGGTAACCCCAGAAATTATCCAGAAAGCATTGAAAGGTGATAAGACTATTAGTGCGCAAGATGGTGTTTCCCTGGCGATGATTCAAAGGTACGTTGACAGGCATCTTAAAGGAGATGTTGCTCCACCGATTAAGATGGATGGCAATGTGATTGTGGATGGTAATCATCTATATATCGCAGCTAAAATACTCGGTAAAGACGTTTGATCCAAATGTTTTGACCAGTTACAAAGCCAGTAAGAAAAGACCTACCGTTAGTCTTGAGATTTTGCCCTTGGATTGGGATAACAGATGATTGTCCATCGAGCTTTACGGCCAAACAACTCTAACAGATAAACGCAGGTGCTAAGAAAATTGATGGATATACTTGGCATCACCATCAGGACAGCGGGCGAATGCAACCGGTCCCCGAGTTGGTACATAAAAAAACGGGTCACATAGGTGGCGAAGCGATGGGGGGTGGGATGTGATGATGAATTTTAAAGTGACTGGTTATTATAGTGATGAGTTATTCGCTTTTGTATTAGCTTGTCTTTTTTGCGGAGCTATAGAAAAGCATGAGTTTAATGCGTGGTGTGCTCAGGCTGTTTCATTGAGTGAGGCGCCGGATTTCTTGTTTGATTTGATGTGCTTCAATGATGAGATCTTCAAAATATATAAGGTGATTGGGTATGTGCCGCACTGGGAGCATTCTGACGCCTATGAATATGCACTATACGGCATTGCGGTCCGTCGAGGATTTGAACCCTATGATATGCCGGTATCCCCAGATGAAGCGCTTGCCAATCTTGATGCGTTGCCAGAGGTTAAAAGCCTATTTGTTGAGGTATTTGACTTTATTAGTATTTGATTGAGAGAAAAGTGGTGTTGATGAAGGCGCAGGAGAAAAAAAGGGGGTAGATTTATTTAATTGAAATGGTTTTTGATTTAAATAAATCTGTCACCTTTTTTTGAAGGACACTTTCAGCAGCAGCAGCCTGAAGAACTCCGCCATCGCAGGGCTGGCAACCGGGGCGTTGAACTACGCAGGCAGTAACTGGTTCAAGACCGCGAGCCCGGCCTACGGTGCGGGCGCGAAAGTCATTACGGCGGGGCCGGTGCAGACCCCGGGCTATTCCAGTGACTGGCTCAGTTGGCAGAAAGCGCAGGATGCGGTGTTGCGTGGCGCATCACCATCAGGATACCGGTAGGATGCAACTGGTTCCCGAGGTTTTCCATAATGGTGCGCGCCACGTCGGGTGGGAATCGATGAGCAAGGGGCAATAAAATGATCGCAAGTGTTAGTTTTGATTCGTATTATGGTCAAGGTGATGCTGCTGAAATAGCAGCTTATGAAGCATTGGCAGGCGTGGTTTTTCCTGAAAAATACAAAGAGGTTTCAATAGGGTTTAATGGCGCGTTTATTTTGAACAAACCCGTTTTTAAGTTTTATAATCGTCTCCTCGGAGAAGATGTCATGAGCAGCGCCGGTATGTTTTTGCCTTTCGGTGAAATCGAGGGGTCATTTGAAACAATGGAGATGAAATATCAACATCCGCCCGAGGATTTTGTTCAAGGTTTAATTATTTTTTCGGTGTTATGAAATGGAGATGCGCTCTGTTTAGATTATCGTGAGAACCGTCAGTCTGAAGATCCAGAAGTAGTGATGTGGAATCATGAAGCATCTCCCGGTAGCGATGCCGAATTATCTTTTGTTGCATCTTCTTTTTCAGCGTTTTTAGATATTCTTTTTGAGCGCCCTCCCGAATAATCAAAAAAATTGTATTTAATCCATTTGGAATTAACGTAGTGCCCGGGATGCTTCCCAGTGGTGGTGCTGGGAGCTTAGGGACTGCAGGCGCCAAACCAAATATTAATTCAGCCAATGAGCCTGTCGCCGAAACTGGAAAACCGAAATGGGATACTCCTCAGACGCGTGTAGATGGAGAGTTTGGACCTTCGAATAATGGCTACGCTGATACGCCAAAGGTGAAGGTTGAAAATTCGGAGTCTCCGACTCCGATAGTGAACCCGGCAACAAATAAGATAGTTACCGAACATATAGTCGTTTCGTCAGGTAAGGCACCTCAAACAGCAAATCCAAATTCGATTATGAGATTTCTCGTGCAGACGGTAGCAAAAGCGTGACGTATTATGATGATTTAGGGCGGACGTTTTCTAGAGAGGATTATGGTCAGCAACGGAGCCACGGCAGCTTAGGTTACGCGACGGACGGGCGGGCAGTGCCTCACGAACATAAAATAGAATATAACAGTAGAGGTGTTGTTGATAAGCAGTATTATCGAGAAGTAAGTGCTGGCGGAAAAGTTGTCGGGCCTTGGATTTTAGATAAATAGGTATCAGCATGTCGAATGATGTATGTGGGTATGTTTTTCCGCCGCCCAGCCAGGAAGCTTGGATGGCTTTGGATAAATATATTTCAGAAAGCAATCTTGGGATATTTAAGATTAGCAGTTCGGAGTTGTTTAATTATCCATCTTGCTTATTGCCAAGCGAAGAAACCTTTATTTTTTTAATTGGGGATAGACCTGGGTATCCCAATGCCACGTATTTGACGGATTATAATCAGTATGATCCGCTGTATTCGGATATTGGGTTCCCTAGTGACCCTATAGAAAGAGTTAAGATTCTGTTGGCGGCAATTTTTGAAATTATCTCGATTTGCAATTCTAAAAAGATTGTATTTTCAATTTCAGACAGTAGTCAAATAGAAACAATTAAGCAGGTTGATATTTCCGATATTGCTGATGTTATTTTATCGGACTTTAAGCGGGTCCAAGCACCTCCGGATACCTTGTACGAAGTGGAAATAGGGGCGTGACCTTGAGGGATCCCCGTTTTTTTACATAAAATCAATAAGTTGGAATCATTGAAGCGGCCTGCATGAGTTGGAAACTTTGTTTGCACCACACAAAACTAAGATACCGAACCGATGCAGACAATTCGATTTTTACACGGAGCGCTCGCTCAAGCACTCCCCCTCAATCCATTCTCGCCGCCTGACAACGCTGATGAGTTGTGTTAGTTCGTTACTGCAGTGCGAAAAAGGGGATGGACTTATTTCATTGAAGTGTCTTTTGATTTAAATAAACTGGCCCTTTTTTGTCGTTACTGGTGATCCGCCACCTTTTTTGATACTGCGAACTCATCATATGAATAAGGCAATTTTTGTACTGGCACTCACAGTCCTCCTCGCGGGTTGTCAAACCGTCAAGCCGCAAAGCTCCTTTGAACAGAGCCTGGCCAATGTTCGATGCATGCTGTCTGAAGGCGAGAAAAGCCTCACAGCAAACGATGTTCAATTCATTCGTAACGCCAGCGACGACGGCAACGTGCGCTGTAAGGCCGCGCTCGGTGGTTTGTATGAGTTCGGACGGGGCGCCTTGCCACAGGATTTTGCCAAGGCCAAAGCGCTCTATGAGTCCGTTGCCGTCGTGGATGGCCTCGGTTACGAGAGATTGGCACGCATGGCCGAAGAGGGCCGTGGGCAAGCGCGCAATGATGTGGAGGCGCGGCGGC
This sequence comes from Pseudomonas sp. AMR01, assembly GCF_041946035.1. Taxonomy (NCBI): domain Bacteria; kingdom Pseudomonadati; phylum Pseudomonadota; class Gammaproteobacteria; order Pseudomonadales; family Pseudomonadaceae; genus Pseudomonas; species Pseudomonas sp. AMR01. The sequence goes on along the minus strand of NZ_JAUTYR010000016.1, from coordinate 10,753 downwards.
TTTACCAGTTGGCGCTTACCAAAAGTGACAGTGATAAAAGTAAACTCGCGTTGGCCAAATTGATGGAGGAGGGCCGTGGTGGCCCACCGGATTTGTTTGGGGCAATGATGTATTACGTGGAGGCCAGCCAGCATGCCGGCGATGTCGCGTGGAAGGGCATCCAGCGGATTCGCGCTCAAGGGTTGGTGCTGACGCCTGAACAGACACAGCGCTACAACGACGTCTGGAGTGACACCAGCCGCAAGAGTCTCAATCGTACGGCGATGGACATCGAGATTGCCTTGAACAAGCAAATCAAACGCGGCAGCGTCAGCAAACCGGTGACGCTGCAAGTGCAAGGTAAGCCGGGTTCGAATGTACCGCTAATCGCTTTGGTCGAAAGCTCGGGCAACGCTGAGGTAGACCAGGCTGTAGTCACCGCATTCGGTAAATACCGCATTCCTGCCGAACCCATATTGCAAGCAGGCCAGGATTCCTGGTCGTCCGAGCGGTCCGTCAGAGTCGGTTTGAATTGAAGCACTGGAACCTCAGGCCATAGGCCGTTCGGGCGGAAAAATAGGGGGCACAAATCGGGCGGCACAGAGGCCGCCCGTTTTCACTCAGGATGGATCGGCATTGAGCCTGCGACTGACGACGTCCAGCAAATCACACCCATCGCGCAGCGGAATAGCCAGCAAATGGGCGAAGTCTTGAAGCGCTACAACAGTCTATGTTCCGTGACGGTGGTAAGTATGAAGCTCGAAGCCGAAAATAGTCCTGTAAAAGTTGGTGTTAATCAGGCGCAGATTATAAAGGCGCTAAAGAAATTAAAAAGCTACGGTCCTAGCTCATTGGCATGCATTACTGACGATGATGGTAACTATGTGCAAGTTGCTGGAGGCAGATTTACTTGTTTTATTGAAAAATATGACGCGAAAAGTAAAAGGCTGTTTAGAGGCTATCATTCAAATTCCAGCACGAACTTTGAAGATGGAACCCTGCTGTCGTTTAGCGCGGGCCGTGTTCCATTAAAAAAAGATGAGTGGTTTAATATTGATGATGTGATTGAGGTTTTTTCACTGTTTAATCAGAATCAGGCATTACCAGAAAGTATTTATTGGCGCGAGATAAAGGTTTTGGATCAGAGCGGCAGTTGAGCACGTGGGGCAAAAGGAGTTTCAGATTCGAATCTGACGAAAGACGAATTGATCTCGGGTTTGCCTGGAAAAACTAAGATGACGCCAGGAAATGTGGTTGATATCCTTAAGTTGCCAGATGGCCGAACCGTCTGGTTGGAAAAGGGTACTGATGCCGCCGGTTTGGAAGGAGGCGGGGTCAGACCACAAACTAATGCAACGACAGAGATTAGTGATCTGACCCATATTGTCCTCTATTTTTCGCCCCTGTTTTCTCAAGGCTGCAAAAAGCGTATGGTGATATTGGGCGCCCTGAGTTTTTCAATTTGATATAGCGTTTAATTAAATAATAAGTGTGCTTACTATGTCGGACAAGCAAATATATGAGTTGACTATGAATGACCTCGCTCGTTCCGGTGTATGGTTTTTTCCGATGGACGATTCCGTCGAAGACGAGCTGACTGTACGCCCGCTCGCCGGAAAAGAAAACTCATCAGATTTTCAGATTATTGTGAGTACTGATTTTTTTGGAGCGAGTGGTACTGTTTATGCTGGCTATTTATACTGGAATTCTAATGCCGCAGTTGAGTATGTACAGCCAGTGGTTTTGTCGGAGAAGGGAGAGGCCGTGAGCTTTTGGAACGGTATGATAAAACCCTCTTGGGACTGTTCAATATTTTCCAACGTGGTTAGAGCTGATTTACCTATTTCATATGTTTCTAAGGTTCTGTTCGAGCTTCCTTCAATACGCGGAAGACTTGAGGGCATTTATTATCTGGTCGAAGGTCAGGTTTGCTGCTGTAGTTAAGTTTAAGTATTACGACGTCAATTTTTGCCAAGGGGAATTTTTGGAAATGATATTGTTTTCCCTGCGTCGTTGCAGAAATAAAATAGGGTTATATAATGTATGAAAATATCCGATATATGTTGAAGACTGTGTTTTCGGCAGACTTTGGTATGCAGGAAGAAGTAGCTAAAAGTATATATCTCGGAAGCTTAAAGTCGGGCGGAAAAGTAGATGAGATGCGAGCCGAATTATTAGCCGCGCTTGAGGATGGAAATATTTCTTGGCGGGCGATGCTGCTGAATGACGAGTATGAAGTTTTGGAGTTTGAAACCGAAGACGACTCTATAGAGTATGTTAAAAGAGTACTATTGGCTCCGTTAAATCTTTAATCTGGAGAAATAGGGCTCAGGCTGCAATTAAAAAATAGATGGTGTCAGACTATGATTAATACCCTTCTATGCACCAGTGTAAATTTCGGGTTGACCATGATTTTCTATGAACTCTACATCGCTTAGCATTGAAGAAAACCGAGTCAGACCACCATTTAGTATAAAGACAGCTATCAGTGGCCTGGCCCCTATTTCTAGTGAATCTCTCCTAGCGGATTGAATATATATGGTTATCACGATAAACCAGCCGGTACAGGTGCGACAGCTTGGCCGGTCTATCAAGGGAACAATTGATAAACATGGCTAGAGGCAAAATTCATTTTGTGAAATTTAAACCCAATCGTGTTGAGGTTTGGGCCACAGACCCAAACTCGGACCCGCGGATCTCTTCATCGCAAAGCGTTGGCATTAGAGAGGTAGCTGCTTGGTTATCAGATGACGTGAACAGCCGTTTGTCAGCGATTGGATGGATTGATCGATTGGAATCTTTAGAAAGGACAGAAGTAAAGGGCTACTTAGGAACAGGTAACGCTCATCACATAGGAGCTGTTAAGGAATATATATTTTTAGAATGTGAGTTTGAAGACGAGTTTAAAGTTCTGCTTCGCAAGGAGCATATCGTTTCAGTGCTGAAATTTTACATCAGCGCCCATGAAGAATATGCAACAAATTTTTGTGCTGATGTGGAGTATGAATTGGAGGGTGAGCAAGCTTTAAATCGCTATCTTGAACTGGGTGGAAGCTTAGGTCTTTCTGATAAGAAAATAGCTGAAAATACGCGAAAGATTAAAGCGTCGCGTAAGAATAAAACGGATAAGCTCTAGAGACGGTAGTTGGGGGAGAGATACACTTTATTTCGATTTCTGTGTTTTACAACATTGAGTCATCTGACGATTAATCACCAAGGAAGACTATGAGGAAATTGATTGTTCTTCTGGGTGCCGCATTTGTATTGTGTAGCTGTGTCACCAAAGACCTTAGCAGTGAGAACCGCCAACACATTAAAACCATCACCATCGAGCCTGCCTTGTTCTCGGAACAGCAGTTCAAGTACACGAGCATGGACCAAGCCTGGGGCGCCGGGCTAGGCGCAGGCGCCGGTGCTGCAGCGGGTATGGCGTCGGGCGCATCCAAAGGAGCGACCAGCGCGATGATTGGAGCTGGTTCGGTGGCGGGTGCCAAGGTTGCCGACGGTGGGCCGTTGAGTCCTCGTCAGGCCATTCTGCTGAATTTGAAGCGTCATCAAATAGAGCCGGCGCAATTGTTCAAGCAGCAAATGGAGACTCGGATCACCGCTGAGCGGTTGTTCAAGATTGCACCAGAAGGCACGGCGGCGGATGCACATATGGAGTTTGTCGTTTCGGAGTGGGGATTTGCATTGAAAAACTTCAGTACGGAGCTTTTTCCCACGCTGGGTATTGTCGCGACCCTGAAGCGGGGTGACGTGACTGTGTGGAGAAATTTCGAAACCATCTCGGCCTTCAGTGACGGCAATACCCAGGCATACACCCCAGAACAATATGCGTCAGACCCTGAAGCGTTGCGTGGTGCGCTGCAGCATGTTTTCCAGTTGATGACAGAAAAGCTGATGACGGATTTGAAGCAGTAAAAAAGCTGAAACGAGGCGGCAATTTTATTAGGTCGAACCCCGTGACTGAATGAGTTTGCTCTTTAACTGTTCATTCACAAATCGGGCGGCACTCAGGCCGCCCGGCTTTTACTCAGGATGGATCGGCATTGAGCCTGCGACTGATGACGTCCAGCAAATCACACCCATCGCGCAGCGGAATGGCCAGCAAATGGGCGAAGTCTTGAAGCACTACGGCATCGCTGCTGAGCTGTTCGCGGAAGGCCAGATTTTCCAGCAGTTGGGTGACGGCGCGAATGCGGAACACAGCGGCGTCGTGGAGGACGTCGAGGGGCGCCTGGGTGTCGATGAGGAGAGCGGGGACGGTGCAGTCGTGGCCCGTGAGGGGCATGTATTGATTCATTTTCAGTACTCTGTTGGTGGATTAAGCCACCACTCATTCGTCGCCAAACGAATGGGTGGCAGCTGTACGCAGGTTGGCGAACCGGCAACAGAGTAAACCGGCAGACCCGAAGGTCTCCCGCGCACAGCCGCCATAACATGCACAGCTTTGCGGGTGCAAAAACACCTGCATGGAAGCGGATTGCTTTTGCACTCTGTTGTCAGGTCGCCAAACCTGAATCGCCATTTGGGCGACGGGCCGGACTATAAGCCCCCACCCAAAGCCACGCAAGGCATCAAGTACTGGCTCGACCGCAACGCCTAGCGTCTGCACACCCAATGCCTACACACGGGCGTTGATTCAACGCATCATAGCCTCCGCGCCGTAAACGTTGCCTCCAAAATTAAACATTAAAGGACTGATGTGAAAAACCTCCTCCTGATCCTCCTCTCCACCCTCATCCTCGGCGGCTGCGTCAGCCAGCCTCTCACCCCCGAGCACCGCGCCCAGGTCAAGACCGTAAAAGTGCTGCCCGTGAAGTGGGAATCACAAAAAATGGTCTACATGGGCCGCGAACAGGCCTGGGGTGCGGCGGTCGGCGCCGGGCTCGGCGCGGGTGTCGGCATGGCGGCCGGGGCATCCAAGGTCGGCACGGCGGCATTGTCGGGCGCGGGTTTTGCGGCGGGCATGACGGCCGGCCAATTGGCCGAGTTGCCGACGCCCACGGCGATTTTGGCGTTGATAAATGCCGAGCAGATTGATGTGGGCGTGTTGCTCAAACAGAATTTTATCGACGCCTTGGGCAAGACCTCGTCACTCAAGGTGGTGGGCGACGATGAGCCCGCCGATGCGCAGATTCAGCTGACGGTCGCGGAGTGGGGCTTTCGCCTGACCCAGGGCTTCAGCAGCGTGGTGTACCCCACGCTCACCGTGGTGGCGCGGATGGACCGTGGCAGCGAGATGCTCTGGCAAACGGTCGAGACGATCACGGCGTTCAACGGTCAGAACGTTTACGGTTATACGCCTGAGACGTATCGCACCGACCCGCAGGCATTGCGCCGTGCGCTCACGGGGATTACGCAGATTTCCAGCGGGTACCTGGTGAAGGAACTCAAGTAGTGAGGCCTTTTCGACTTTCCCTTGAGGCGGGAGGCCCAGATGTTTCGTTTTAAGGAAGTCGGATGTCGGGCGGCACAGGGGTTATGCCTGCTGCTGATGTTTGCCAGTGCACTGGTTTCGATGATGTTGTGGGGCAATCTCACGACCGTCACGGCCTCTGTTTTTGGGTGGGCGACGGGTGTATTTCTGTGGAGTGCCATCGCGCTGCTGTTTGCGTTTGTCTTCGAGCGTTCGCGTACCCCGCGCGCAACGGTGCGTCACATGGCGACTCGGCTCGGCGTGGTGTTGGTGCTGGCTGCGGGCGTGGCATACCTGGCAGATTGGGTGTGGTTCGCGCCGGAGCGCGATGCCATCGATGCGCAGTTGAGGGGCCCGTCGTGTGGCCAATACACCGGCACTGTCGAAAAAGGCTGGGAGCTGATTTGCGCCGAGCGGCGTCGGCGTGAGTCTAACTGAAGCCGTCAGCGGAGCCTGGCAACGCTCGCTGACTCAGAACTGACAATGTGTTGTTGAGGTACGCATGGAAACATTCGACGAGACACCCCAAGCCTTGCTGGCGCGCCGGATGGCCGAATTTGAGCGGTTCAGATTCGAGCGCCTGCCGGTATTGCATGAGTTCTGTGAGGCCCTTGGTTTCGAGCAACCTCATGAGGTGTTGAATACGCCCGAAAAGTTCTTGGCCCGGCTGGACAGCGGTTTCCAGAACACCGTTATCAGCGAAGAAGACAGGGTCTGGTTCATTACACGGATTGGCTACTATATCGGTGAGTATCTGGCGGTGGTTTACCGCGGCTATTGGTTAGTCGACGAGGACCCGGCGTCACCCGCATTTGCCAGGTATGTCGTGGGTGGCTTTTCGTTTGAAGGCGTTGTTGCGCCAACGGTAGACCCTTTCAACGTGGCCCAGCGCTACGCAGACACTCCCGCACCACGGTTTCTTGCCGAGGAGATGAAGAAAATTGCCGCCCTATAACGTTACCAAAGGCCGCTTGAATGCCCCGGCCGACGCCGCATTTGTCGACAGACTTACCGTCAATCTGGGGGTCGCGCTGCCGCAGAGCTACCTCGATTTCCTGAAGCATCACAATGGCGGCGAAGGTTTTATCGGCGAAGAATATTTCATCTTCTGGCAGGCGCAGGAGCTGTCGGATTTTAATCGCGATTATCAGGTTGAAACCTATGCGCCTGGCATTTTTCTGTTTGGCGCAGATGGCGCAGGCGAGGGGTATGGTTTCGACATTGAGGATGCGGCAATGCCAATTGTGCGCGTCCCGTTTATCGGGATGGAGCGTCAATACGCCGAGCCGGTTGCGCAGAGTCTGACCGAGCTATTCGCGCGGTCAGCCTCTTGAGCATGCCCGCCGCACTCGCCGCGTGCGCCGACGGGAGCATCCCTGTGCCCATCTGCACCCTGGAAGCTCCCGCTTACTGGTACGTCTACCCACCGGCACTGATCCCGGTGTGGAGCGACGGCGGCGGCCCTACCTACATCGGTTATTGGAAGCACTGGTTCGTGGAGCGCGAGCCTTGTTTTGTCGAGATGTATGTCGAGGGAGGGTGCGCAGTCCGGGAGATCGCCAGAACCCCCGCGCAGTTGTTTGCCGTGATCGCCATGCGCGCAATGAGCCTCGACGATGGCGTAACGCCGGAGCTTGAGCAGTTCGCCAGCGCAGTGGGCCTTGATTGCCTGGCGGAGCTGGACGCAGTGTCGCTGGACGTGGGCGATGATTTGGCAGCGTTTGCCGCCGCTGAAGTGTTCAAAACGCAAACGCCGCTTGAAAGCATGCCGAGCAGTGCCTTGCCGTATACAGGGGGTTTCCCTGACGCCTCGAACCCCGTGCCGGGGTGGTGGCAACGCAGTTGTTCCTTTGAGATCGATTTGCAGGCTATGCCCGCGCCGCCGGGTGTGGAGCTGCCGGCCTGGTTTGATTCGCAGCAAGACAAGAAACCGCTGTTTGAGCGGTTCCTGGCGCAGGGGCGGCTTGATTGTGCCTGGCTGACGTTGAACTCCACGGGCTGGTCAATTGCGCACGCCCGCCGGGCGATTGTCCAGCTGCAAGACCGGGCCTGTGACGAGGCGTTTAATCGCATGGCGGCGGCGTGGCTCGCAGTGGCTGATATCCGCGCGGGCGGGTATTGATTCAAACCGCAACGCACCTTGAACATTTTGTATATCCCAGTGTCTTTACCCCGCCTACCCGCAAGCGGTAGCCCTGCATGGACTGCAGCGTTTTCAAATGACATTAAGGATTAATGTGACCCTCGCCTCCCGTTTCCCCTCTCTGCCACCGCCCGCTGCGGTGCACTTGCACGCGCCTGCGTTTCAGAAAGGCGCGCCGGGGGGACGCATTCGGATCAATTGATCCTTCGCTTAGAAAATCTACGGCCGCCGGGCCTATTGGCGGCTTTGACTGTAGTTCATGGAGTTTGAAATGAAGCGCAAGCAGTTCCAGAAAACCTTGTTGGCCCTGATGGTCAGCGCAGGTGCCGCCCACGTCGGTGCAGTGGAGTTCGACGTCAGCACCGGGCAAAACAAGTGGAAGGGTCAGGTGTTCAACGAGCCTGTTACCCTGGTCGGTTCACGTAACTTGGTGGCCACCCAGCGTTATATCGATGGGGCCAGTGTTGCCGAGACCGATATTCAGGGTTCGCTGATCAATCGCGCCGACTACACCATTGATGGCAGCGGCCTCAACACTCGCGGGTTTGTGGTGGATGGCGCGATAGATTCAGACCTCCTTGCCCGAGGCGGCATTATTACTGGCGATGTGATCCAGACCGGTACGATCCGGCTGACTAACCAGTCGTGGGCTGAGGGGTTTGAGGTAGGTGCCGCGAACGTGGGCGGCAGTGTGATCAACACCGGGACTATCGTTACCGTTGACGTACCGGGTTCCGGCCCGGACAGCGACGGCGAGGGTATCTACCTCAACGGCACCACGGTAGGCGGCGATGTGGTCAACTCCGGCCTGGTGGACGTCACGTCCTATTACGGCTTCGGCTTGATCCTGGACACCCACAACGATTTGCCGGTGACCGTCGGCGGCAAGATTCTGAACTCCGGGACCATTCGCGTTACCGGTGAAGAGGCGCTGGGCATTGAGGTTGAAACCGATACCAGTGACCTGCGCATTGAGAACAGCGGGTTGGTGACGGTCAACGGCGGCCTGGCCAGGGCGGTCCGGTTCAACTCCGGTACGTACGATTACCTGCTCAACACCGGCACCATCGAAGCCAACGGCACCAACGCTGTCGCCATCGATGTGACCGGGGCTACCTTTACCCAGAACCCGCAGACGGGCGCACGCGGCATCGTCAACCGGGGTCTGATCAAGGCCGATAGCACGGCGATCCTGGTCAACCCTGCTGACCAAACCTCGTCCTTTGAAATCAACCAGCAAGCCGGCGAAATCCGCAGCAACTCCGGCACCGCCATCGACGCCGCCAACCTGGCCACGTTGAATTGGACCGGCGGCAAAATCACTGGCGATCTGCTCAACCTGAGCGCGGTTAACGTCGCAGGCGTTGCCGATTTCACCGGCAGCCGCATCATTGCGCCGGTCTCGGTCAACTCGGGCTCGCTGAACCTCTCCGCGCCCGGCACCACGCTCACCGGCGACCTCAACGTCGCGAACGGCGCGGGCATTGATATGCACCTGTCTGACAGCGTCGTGCCGACCACGCCGTACCTGACCGTCAACGGCAATGCCACGTTCGCGCAGGCTTCGAAGGTCACTGTCAGCGCGCAACCCGGCGACTTCGCCCGCACCAACAACGGCACGCAATACACCCTGCTGCAAGCCACCAGCCTGCAGAACAACGGCCTCTCGGTGGCGAGTTCTTCATCGTTGCTCGACGTGCTTAGCTACTCGACTGACGCGCAGACGGTCAAGGCTGTGGTGGCAGTTAAAGACAATCAGCAAGTGCAGCAGGAACTGGCCGGTGTCGGCGCCAGCGCTGCCGCCGCCACGGCGGTCAACACCTTCAAAAACGATGTGCTGAGCGAGCTCGGCACGAACGACCAAGTGTTCCAGGCCCTGGCCAACGCCGGTACTGCGCAGCAACTGGCGCAAGTCAGCGAACAGCTCAAGCCGGACGTCAACCGTGGCGCGCTGGACGTGGCGCTGTCGGGCCAAACCGTGGTCAACGGCGCGATCTTCAACCGCCTCACCGACCAACGCGAAAGCCACCAAGTCGGCGGCGTGTGGGTGCAGGGCCTGAGCAGCAACATGGACCAGGACGGGCGTGGCGGTAACAACGGCTACTCGGCCAACAGCAGCGGCATGGCCGTGGGTGTGGACGGGCGCGTGAACGACACCACCACCCTGGGCGTGGCCTACAGCTACCTCAATTCCAACATCCATTCGGATTTGGGCAACAAGACCGACGTCGAAGGCCACGCGCTGTCGCTGTATGGCAACTGGTCGCTGCAAAACTGGTTTGCCGATGGCAGCCTCAGCTATGGCCATAACGACAACGACAGCAAACGTCATGTGGCGGGCACCACGGCCAAGGGCAGCTACGACAGCAATGTGCTGTCGGCCAGTGTGATCGGTGGTTACAGCTTCAAGCCGTCGCAGGCGGTCGTGATCGAGCCGCGCGTGGCGACACGTTATTCCAACGTGCGCATGGATGGCTTCACGGAGAAGGGCTCGTCGGCCGCGCTGAGCACCGGTTCGCAACGTTATGAAGTGGGCGAGCTGGGCGCCGGTATTCGTCTGGCGGGCAACCTGCCGTTGGGCGCTGGCAGCCTGCAACCGGAAGCGACCTTGATGGCGTATCACGACCTGATGGGCGACCGCGTTGCGCAAACCTCAAGCTTCGTGGCCGGCGGCTCGGCGTTCACCGTCACCGGCGCTTCGGTGGCGCGTGACAGTTATGAAGCCAGCGTGGGTGTGAATTACAAGGTGTCGGACTTCACCGTCGGCGCCAGCTACACCCGCCAGGCCCGCAGCGGTTTTGATGCAGACGGCGTAATGCTCAAGGCACGCTACGCGTTCTAAACCTCACCACCCAACCCCTGAGGGAGCGGGCTTGCCCGCGATAGCGGTGGTTCAGTCGACAGATATGCTGACTGACCCACCGCCTTCGCGGGCAAGCCCGCTCCCACATTTGGTTTGGGTGTGTATCTGGAAAAACTGGCGCCGCACACCGCATCCGGCCACGTCGCGGTCCTACCGCATTCCAAGCCCCACCACCCCCTCACTGTGGGAGCGGGCTTGCTCGCGAAAGCGGTATATCAGCCACTAAAGATACTGCCTGACCCACCGCCTTCGCGAGCAAGCCCGCTCCCACATTGGTTTGGGTGTGTATCTGGAAAAACTGGCGCCGCACACCGCATCCGGCCACGTCGCGGTCCTACCGCATTCCAAG